>JAAXGT010000019.1 GCA_012271205.1 Rhodothermales bacterium | reverse complement strand
TGCGGAGCGTTGTTAGGATCCCGTGTCGTGCTTGCATACCGCAAGCTAAACGGTGCGGGAGCCATTGTTAACCCCCTTTTGTGGTTAAAGGGCAGCGCTAACTAATGCAATTGACTTGTAGCTGCATCAAACTTGTATGGTTCGCCCGTTACCATTGGTTCACGCGCCAAAAGGTGTCTCGCCTTCTTGCATTCCGCACTATCAAATCCCGTATCCCGACACACCGCTTCGTCGATAACCAGCTGGACAGGGCAATTGTGAGCCTCTGGTAAAGCCGCCTTTTCTGTCATGGATACCTCGTCATAAGCAGATGCAAGACCCTCTAACTGGGCAACGGTGAGTTCGGCTAATCGAGGTAACGGAACACGCTCTAATCCATCCCTTGAATACTGGGGATAGCTCGGAGTCTTGTTGGACCTTACAAGCAATAATCCCAACTTGCCCGGCGTACTGTTCAGCAAGACCACAATTGCCTTTTCAGCGATGGTGCTACTGACATGCGGCAGGGGCACAACAGTCGCAGTTGCCCATGCTGAACTGACAGCGGGTACCGTGGTGCGACATGCTGTACACCTCACAGTGGTCAGTCGCAACCGTTCTGGCAAGTGCAGGTAATTGGCCTTGCGGAGAGATTTGATGACACTGCGCTTGGAAGCAGGTGGGTTGACATAACAGTCGGGCGCGACTTCCAGTTTGTTGCAGTGGTTGACATCATGGTCGTAAAGTGCTGGAGTGGCATCAAGATCCTGGGCACAACACTTGCGGGCGTACCGTATCGCGCGCCCCATCGGCCCGATGATGACTTGATGATCAAGAACCCCCTTCCAGGGAACACGGCGAGCTATCCGATACAATTGGGTGCTGACAAATTGAACTGCACCCCAATTCCCCTTCCTGATGTCACTCGATGTGGCAGCATCCACAACACCCCACTCGTTCTCGGTGACTTTCCCATTGACAATACTGCTTGCGCAGGCAACTGCGTCACTTGCAATTCGCGGGTTCATTATCAGCTTGATCACAGTGGTTGGCTGTTCTGGGCCAGACTTGGCGCGTTCCAACACAACCAGCATTTCGCCGATATTCGTATTGCCAAACTGGAAAATCCTGGCAGGATCATAGGAAATCACAAGAAACTTGACGTGAAAACTGGACGCAAGGTAAAGTCTGGTTCGCAAGGCCGATGGGTTGGTGGCCAAAGTAGTAGGTGCAACGAAGGCCATCCGACCCTTCTTTGGACAGAGATGTTTTGCCGCAAGCACAAAGAACCCATTGGCATTGCTCGACTGATTCATGGGCAACCCGGAGTAGAGATACGCTTCTCTACTCCTTAATGCCTTTTCCGTATCCCGGTCCAATTGCTTATGCCGGATATCTCCCCTGGTGTACGGAGGGTTCATGATCGCCACATCGAACTCGTCTACCTCGATAGGAGCAGGTGCCGAATCGATTCGCGTGCCTGTAACAGGGCGAGGGTTAAAGATCAGTTGCCAAAGATCCTTCAGTAGTTCTAACGAATCCAGTCGTGCCTTGCCCTCCGCGTCCTTGCCAAGAAGCATGCTATACAGATGCATCTTTCCGAAGGGCACACCCGGAGCAATCATACCAAGCCCAGTAGCCGTCTGAAAAATTGCGCGGTTGTTGATGTCAAATCCGTACGTGATTTGTTCCAAGAGCGCCCGAGCGACCTCTTCACCCCGCCCTGTCTGCTCTTTCTGCAGGATGTAATTGGCTGCAGCGATTAGCAATGTGCCCGTACCACAAGCAAAGTCCACGATACGAATCCCTGTTACTTGCTTGAAGTCATCCCAATCGAGTGGCATTGACTCGAACAACAGCGAAGTCAATAGCGTTGCTGCCGGAATGGTCGTGTACATCGATCCATCGCTCTTTGCCGTCGTTACCGATTGGCAGAAAGTGATGCCCACCAGGTCGTGATGCTGGCTTCCGCTCCTGCTCCTTATATCTAGCGCGGCGTTGGCGATGATGTCAACGGCGGCATCGCTTGCTCGTGAACTTGGCAGCGCATTAATGATCGCGCAACTCCACTCAAGGATCTGCTTGTAGTCAACTGCTAGCCAGAGGTCGTGGGCGCCGTAAATTGCCCTAGCGACGTTGCCCGACCGGAGGCACTCCTTGACGGTCAATGGGGGCCACGTGCCACCATACGGCACAGGCTCCCGGTATCGTGCATCCAGTTCTGGTTTATGGCTGTGGCGGATGATGTCCAACTTGGTGTGAAACATGATGGCTGTCAACAAGTCGGTCATCAGACCCTTAATATTGGTGCCCCTTGCTGCTTGGCCCATCTCAGCCATGATGGAGCGAGACTCGGAACCGGAAAACTTCGCTGCCGCTTTCTTGATAGCAACATCCGCTCTTTTAGCCAATGCCTCCGGTGATCCCAATTCATTTGGGGCTTGGATCACATAGTTGGCAAAGTCGGCAACCTTGATCTGACGCCATGCTGCATGTTCCGCCTTAGGTTGACGTCCTGGCGCCCGTATGCTCGCCTTAATGTCTCCACGCTCCAAGTCATGCTTTTTTCTGTAATCGTCAGGATGAACGAGGGCTATGGCAACATCACACACTTGGCGCTTGAGTTTCGCATCGGCGTCCTTTATTGCCTGTCGCATCTTCGCCTTACTGTAGCCGTGCTCCGCCTCGATAGCGACGACATGGGAACCCACGCGGCAACGTACATCGATTCTGCTACCGGTTGAAGCATGTATGCAGATCACATGAAGGCTGCCGTGACACGGACTCCAAGAGCGTTTCCCTCATCAGCTTATTCTGCCCGACACGGTTAGCCCAATTCCTACCTCTTTGTTATGGAAACCAGCGTCATCACGCTCCGGATTTTTTCTTGGAAAAAAAGGCATGCTGTAATCCACAGATATCCCAAGCCCCAAGAATCTTAAAGGCATGACGAGGGCCCTGATTTGTCCTTGAGCACCCGAAGTGACTCCCTTTGTGTCTATGAAAACGGACGGCCCGACTGAGAAGCTTGCGAAGTAATACCTCCTTGAACGGGCTATTCCCACACCATAATCCAGAACTACCGAGGTTGAAAGAAAATATTGAGAGAGCACCACACGATGATACCCCAGTTTGCAGCCACGGTTCAGTATGCCCAACTCCGCTATATCGAGCTTTAACGATGCCTTGAGAACCTCGCGACGGGAAGATGGTGGCTCAGGGTAAGATGGAACATATTTATAAAATACAACATGCACACTTGCACTCGGCATGAACACCCACGTCTTCTGTCCGTGCGCAACGAGAGGAGTCAGCAGGCAGACCAGGAAGAAGCCCCTTTTCAGCAGCATGCGCATCCAGATACCTCCACCTATTTCACCAGCAGCATGGACCGGGTTGCGACGTAACCCTCCGCCTGTATGGTGTAGTAGTACATCCCGCTGGGCAGCGACGAGCCGTCAAAGACGACGCGCTGCGGGCCTGCCGCAAAGAAACGATTGGCCAGCGTCGCCACCTCGCGTCCGGCCATGTCGTAGACCTTCAGCGTCACCGCTCCCTCCACCGGCAGCGTGAAACGAATCGCCGTTGTCGGATTGAAAGGATTCGGATAGTTGCCATCCAGAGCAGGGGCCGTTTCCCGTTCTTCACCCGGAGGTTCCGCAGTGCTGGCCGGGCGGGAAGCAGGCAGAACAAACAGCTCCGATGAAGTAACTTTGACAGAGGGCAGGGTATCAGCATAACGATCCGACACCGTTACCCTGACCTTGTGCGGATTATACAGCTGAGACAGGGGGACCGAGCGGTAGGAGCTTTCGCCTGCACCCACAGAATGCCACT
>JAAXGT010000021.1 GCA_012271205.1 Rhodothermales bacterium | reverse complement strand
TTCCGGCACGGCACGCCGGGCCGGATTAGAAACCGGTTCAGGTGGACCCCCCGAAACAAGTGTGTACGGCGCTGCGCATTTGTCCAAGCCATCCAGCGGTCCCGCCGCCGCCGATACCGGGCCGCGGCCGAAAATCCAATGGCGCCCGGATACCCGTGCGCGCTCCGAAATACCTACCGCACCGGAGCCCCCTCAAACCGGGTCATACCCCGCGGAGGCTCCGGGCCGATGAGGGGGTTCCAGATCGCCCGATCGGCCCCGGTGTCCACCCGCTGGATGGGCAGATCGATGATCGGCTCCACCGAGGCCGGGACCTCCACGGCCGGAGCCACCGGGGCGTCCAGCGGGCGGGACACCGGATGCCGGTCCGGCTGCGGGGACACCGGCAACGTCCGCCGGCCTTCCGCTTCCAGCGTCCGCAACGCCTGCAAACAACCCCGTCGGCCCACTGGCCGGTCAGCACGTTCAGCCCCGCTCTATGTACGCCGGAGGGCAGCGCCCCCGCGACCGCCTCGGGCTTTTCGTGAAAGAGTCCCCCGGCCCCGCCGGTCCAGCGCGTGGCCGCGTAGCCCGGGTGTTCGGGCCAGTACAGGCTGCGCCTCCACAGGTACGCTTCCGCCGGCGTGCCCGTGACGGAAACGCCGCAAGCCCAGTACCGCTGGGCTGGGGCTTGTGGAGTTGTTCTGCGATCTCGAACGGGGAGACCGCTATGCTCTTTTCTCACACTTCATTGTACAATCCACGATACGCCCATCGCTTGTAGAACAGTCTGCTCTTGAGCGCATCATCCGGAATCGGATGATGGATGCCGATTAAGAAGCCGCTTGCGACATCATAGACCAGCACAAGAGGCGTAACCGTACCCACACTTGCAAGACCAGGGAGGTGATCCCACGATGGTTTCTTCCTGACGGGAAATCCAATGCCGTACATCGAGGTGAATTCCGTCACGCCCTCATCCATGTGAAAGCCCTGCACAGTTGCATTGGGTGAGCCGGCAATGTTATTGAGTATTTCAATGCCTGTCTCCAGTCCATTCGAACAGTTGAACGAATCTGTGATGATTATGAACAGCGAGGTACTACTCAGATTCTCAGTTGCGATAGCATCACCCTGTGGCACGAGGCTGTTCACATGGTAGCGCCGTAATGACTGGAAGGCCTCTTCCTCTGCTTGCACCGCCTTGGCCTCCACACGTGCCAGAAACATCTCTTGCAGGGTCTCTTCATACAACGCGGTTAACTTCTTGTATTGCATCAGCAGCAGGACCGTGAGTTACCAGGACACCCACAAGCAACATCGAGAGCACAGTGACAAAACTGGGTAGTCGCAATTTGCGTCGGCGAATCTTATCCATAGCACATCTTGGGGGCAGATTTATTTGTGTCGGAGATGGATCTTCCGGGCGGTCAGAACCAGTTCTACGCCCCCCCCCCGGTACGTAAGCAGTGATCCAGTCGGAGAAGTCCCTGCCGGCGTCTGCCAAGGGCTGGATGATGCGGATCCATCAGTTGTGGGCGAGTTGAGGGGTTGCAACACTGCCACTAAAAGCGAACAACGCTATCCTCCCTTTTCAGACTGTATGAATGCATGCGAATCAGCGGATTTTCGTCTTCAGTCGTATTGAGCACCACGAAGTAAAGGAATCGATCGTCCGCAAACCTCAACTCTCCAGGCGATTTCACGTCCGATGCGATCTTGAAGCCGTCCGTATGCCATAGTTCAAGGGATAACTTCATGCGCTTTTCCTTGGGATCGGGAGTTAGGAAATACTGGAACAAGAAGGGGGTCCCCTTAGCCAGAAACAATCCGCGCATTTGCGACAGCCCATAGAAATACCTGACACGCTCCATCTCTAAGGAAGCCTCCTTACCATCCCACTTCTGCAACCTGTTTTCGTCAGGACCCTTATAGTACGGCGGTTCAGCATCAAAGACCGACAGCAGTTCCCCCGAGGAATTCGTCTTGAAGATCTTGTGGTCCGAGATATAACTGTAATACACATTACCTATGTCATCAACCCCGATGCCTCCACCGAACAGATTCATCTGGACCTTGGCTGTGTACGGGATTTTCCCCCAACTATGCAGCAATGTGCCTTGGGCATCATAGGCAAGAACGGCCGCCCCACCCCGGTAATGATTTTCGCGCAAGAAATACAGGACACCATGGTTGTTAACAGCCATTCTCTTCAGCCGGTCGACCTTGACCGGAAAACTGTTGACAAACTCATAGTTCACATCGTAGATGCCGACACGTCTGTTATTCCCGTCGTACACGTAGCTGGAACCATCTGGGCCAACGGCCAAAGCATCTACAAAGCCGAGATCTCCCGGACCGTTTCCCGGAGGGCCGAAAGTTGTCACGAAAAACCCCTCAGGGTCAAAGGCTATTACCGGGGGGCTATTGTGCGCTCAGAATATGCCTTGCTTATCAATATGAAGGATGCGGGGATGTTCAAGAACAGACTCAGAGGTTAGCTCAAGCCTGACGAGGCGAGCTTGCTCCTTTGGCTGTAACACCACCTGCGCCGTGTATGGGCCCACCGTCGATATCTTCGTACTGTCTGCTTCTGTACTGCTATTCTCGTCCGAGGCAACGCATCCCGCAGCCAAAATGGCCAATAATGGCCAACCATACCGGGTCAGTGGTGCAGAAAGAAGCCCGTGGCTCCAGTAACATAGAACTGCCTTAAGCCGATCACCTGCTGCCCCAATCGGACCGGATATCGCTTCAGCCAGAGCAAAGGACATGGGTGCAGTCATCCGAAGCCGTGGGTCTCCGTATTAGGGTTGCCATTTATCGCAGGGAGGACACGATACACAGGTGGTGTCTCCGCCTGTTGTGCAAGTGCGGGAGCTCCCTATCAGATCCCCGTCTTCATCGTAATTACACGTACATGCGGTCGTCCAGATAGCTTCTTTGGCTTTGGCAGGGATATCCTGAACGAAAATAGAAAAAGCTAGAACGCACACAGCTAAAGTCGCAAGTACCAACAGACTTCGGATGAGAGTAATGGGCTGTTTCAGATGCTTCATCATAATCAAGGTCCGTTAGTGAATAAAAACGCGGCGCCAATATAGCATCATCAAAATATATATGTTCAAGCTGCTGCGCACAGCCACTTGGTACCAGTAGTACTATCCATAGACTACTCCAGGCGGAGGATCGCCGTGGCTGATCGAAACCTTTAGGTCACCTTCTTCAACTACGACGATCGAGGGGCATTTTGACACGACAGGGATAGTGTGCCACGCAGGCACACGGAGATGAAGTCATGACTTAACCCAAGTGTGCCGAACTGCGTGAGGGGGGTAAACCACCCACAGCTGCGGCATTTAAAGGGGATTATAAGGATGGCTTGACGGCGGGGTCGTGTTCCGCGACTTTCTCCGGTGTGACAGACCGGCCCTGAAGCCTCTCCAATGCCGCTTGGGCGGCGGGATTCCTGGGCCGGAGCAGCACCCGCGCAACGTCGCTCATCTTCGCGTTGCGGTAGCGCGGGTTGGTGGCTTGTATGTCGAACGGTTTGCTCATTGTCGGATTCCCTCGGTTATGAGTTCGGCAATCAGCGCCTCCATGGAGCGGTCGCCCTTCTTCGAGTTGCAGGCTCCGCAGAGAAGCTGGAGGTTATCGAGGTGGTCGCTGCCGCCCTTCGACTGTGGCACGATGTGATCCACGGTAAGGTTGCGGAACGGGAAGTGAACCCGGCAGCCGTTGCAGACGCCTTCCTGCCGCCCGTAGAGCGTGTGACGGTGCGTCCGGTAGTTCGGGAGCACACCCAAGTCCGTCCGGCGTACGTCGGTTCTGGCGACGATTGGGCCGAACATGCCATGATGGTCGGTCAGCCGTTTGCCGACCAGCTTGACGGCGAGCGGTGACATTGGTAACACGCGTACGTTAATCTGGGATGTTTCGGATCTGGATGATCCGCAGCTTGCTCGTGAGTTCTTCTCTGAAAATACGTCTAGCGACCACAATTTGTACATTCGCGGCAATCTGATGTACCAATCCAACTATGGGAGCGGACTGCGCATCTTCGATATTTCGGATCTTACGAATCCGGTTGAGGTCGGCTACTTCGATACGGTCACGACGATACCCGATGCGCCGGGCTTCATAGGCTCGTGGAGCAACTATCC
>JAAXGT010000162.1 GCA_012271205.1 Rhodothermales bacterium | reverse complement strand
CTTTCAAGCCTTTCTAATTGCTCATAATCCCGCTCAGCTGAACGACACGTCTAATTTCTTTGACCGGACCACACGCGGCGTTCGCATGTCTTATCCGAACCAGCCTTTCTTCATGCACGCGTCCTATCGTGAGTTTGGCAGCAGCTATGATCCGGCCGTTGGCTTTTCACGACGCAACGGTTTTCGGAGGTTTCAGCCTTCATTTGGATACTCGTGGCTATTGAGCGAGCATCCCCAACTACGTGAACTCATCCTTGAATTACGCCACGAATACCTGATGGATTTGGATTTTAGGCCGGAAACCGTCAATACATCGATCACTCAAGAAATACGGTTCGAGCGTGGAGATGAATTAGAATTCATGGCCGGACACGACTTTGAGCGGCTTGACCAAGCCTTTGACGTCCGACGGGATGGCTCCACGATCATTCCAGTTGGCAAATACCATACGCTTGAAGTGGAGGTTGAAGCGCAGTCAGCACCCCAGCGCCGCGTTTCAATTGACGGGTCATTTGGCTACGGTGGATTCTGGACTGGCACACGGAGCACGTACAGTGCTGGGCTTACCGTCCGCTCTGCGCCCGGTATTAGCGTATCGGGATCATGGTCGCTGAATAACGTGAATCTTGGCGCGGGTAGCTTCAATACAAACCTGGTGCGGGTGGCCACAAGTCTGGCGCTTACACCGTTCACGGCACTAAGCACCAACTGGCAGTACGACGATCTCAGCCGTATTGCAGGCCTGTACGTTCGATTTCGCTGGACGCTACGGCCCGGAAGCAACTTCTACCTTGTGTACACACAAAATTGGCAAGACTCACCACTGGACCAGTTTCGTTTCGTGAATAGCCAGACGGCCACCAAGCTCACATACACGGCCCGCTTTTGAAAGATGGCCATGGGCCTCTCCGCGGCAGAAAAGCTCCGGTATGCGCGCCAGATTACCCTTTCGGAAATCGGGGAGTCCGGTCAGGCAAAACTGAAGCAGTCCTCAGTCCTAATTGTGGGTGCGGGTGGACTGGGATCTCCGCTTGCCTTGTATTTAACTGCTGCGGGTGTCGGGAGGGTCGGGCTCGTTGACTTCGACGTAGTGGACGAGAGCAACCTGCATCGGCAGGTCCTCCACACACAGTTGAATCTTGGAATGCACAAGCTGGATTCCGCCTGCGCTACACTGGAGGCCCTCAATCCGCACGTACATGTGGAAACCCATCCTTTGCGCTTGGATCGAAGCAATGCGCTAGAGATTATTCGTGCGTACGACATTGTAGCAGATGGTACAGACAACTTCGCCACACGGTATCTGGTCAACGATGCCTGTGTCTTTTCGAATGTGGCGAATGTCTACGGATCTGTGTTTCAGTTTGAAGGACAGGTATCCGTGTTTGCTCACGGGGATGGCCCGTGCTACCGCTGCCTGTACCCGAAGCCACCACCACCCGGCTTGGTTCCTTCTTGTGCTGAAGGCGGCGTCTTGGGCGTATTACCTGGACTCATTGGCACACTCCAAGCCAATGAAGTCATCAAACTTCTGCTTGGCATCGGCCATCCACTCATCGGCCGCATGCTCCTGTTGAATGCACTCGGGGGCCGATGGCAAACGCTCTCCGTTCGCCGCGATCCCAAGTGTGAAGTTTGCGGGCCCGAAGCAACCATAACCGAGCTTGCAGACTACGACGCATTCTGCGGATTCGCCCCGACTATTACTGTGGAAGAATTTGGAACCTTGCGGGCACAAGAAGAAGCCTTTTTTCTCTTGGATGTACGCCAGCCGCAGGAGAGTGTACAGACGAATATGCGGGCGGACCAGCTTATTCCCGTTGAAGAGTTGCAGTCCCGCATGCATGAATTGCAAGCGGGAGCAGAGGACCGGATTGTAGTGCACTGCCAAACCGGAGCACGCTCAATGCGAGCCGTACAAGCACTCCGAACAGCCGGCTATAGCAGGGCCGTAAGCCTTGAAGGTGGTATTGAAGCTTGGATGCACCGCACATCGAAGCTTGCGTAAGATACTACGCGTTTCCTGGAAGCCTATGGATTTCATCTCTATTATTGATCAGGCCAGAGCGATCATGGTGTCTTTATTGGGCTACGCATCAGGCGGCCCTTTTCACTCAACCAGCAGCATGCCCCTCCCCGTCGCCCACGTGCGGCTCCCCACTGACTTACGGTGGGCGTTCGCTGATACCCGTCGACTGGCCACATCCTGGTAGTGTTTTTTGCCGCAAGTATCTGTACAACGTCCAAGTCAGACTCGTGCCCGTCGATCCACTGGACAGCCAGATAAATACCGCCGTTCGATGCCAGCCCGTGATATTTTCAATCGGACGTAACAGCAGCCGAATCTCAGACACCTATAACAGAGGCGCAAATAGCCACTGTCTCAACGCCGCTCACATCACCTGACTCCCGTGAAGTCGGCATCGCAATCGCCACCTGTTGCAATACATTTTCCGCTTGATCGTTCGCGGCCACGTCCTAATTGCACGGCAATCTTGTGATCTTTACTGTTGCACGGCGTATAGCCGGTAGTATTGACCGGCATCCAAGTGATGGTGCATTTTAGGCATGGATACCCTATCTAGTCGGACTCACGGATTAGTGGCATTTCCAAGACCGAACGAGTCCTTACGTCTATTTTTGTGCGCTCCAGCACCTCAACGTAAAAATAGAAATCTTGCTACTTACTCTCATTTGGCAGAATTTTTTGATGATGGGCACGTGGAGTTCCACAACTGGCTCGACAACATGAGCGAAAGCCCCAACTTGGCCCTTTACTTACTTGAGCAGGTTGCCAGGATGCAGGCGCAACTGGCACAGGGACGTGCTGAATTAGGTGCCGCCATGCCGGCACGCCCTGATTTTATGAAAGTCGACGGGGCAAGTAGAACCGCTATCCGTCCAAGCAGTAGATCCGCAAAGACCATGAATCTGCACATGAGACATCGGACTGGCTGGCCTCAACGGACCGTCAGTGGACTTCGGAATCTGGCGTGTACGCTTGCTGCACTCGGACTGGGGCTTGTGCCGTGCACGTTCGTTTCTGGTCAAGACAACGCGCCCCCGAATATTGTCGTTATTCTGGCCGACGATTTGGGCTACGGAGATCTGGGCGCTTACGGGCAAAAGAAGATCAAGACCCCACGATTGGACCAGATGGCCACAGATGGCACGCTTTTTACCAGCTTCTATGCCGGCAACACTGTGTGCGCACCGTCGCGCGTGGCACTACTTACTGGCACGGACATGGCACATGCCCATACTCGCTCCAATCGGGGCCCGGGGTTGCGCGAGGCAGATGTGACCATTGCCGAAGTCCTGAAAGAAGCAGGGTATGCCACTGGTGTCTTTGGTAAGTGGGGCTTCGGCACACCTGAGACCGGGGCGCCTGATCGACAGGGATTTGATGAGTTTCTCGGCTATCTGGGCCATGTGCATGCCCACTCCTATTATACCGACCACCTCTTTGCCATTCAAAACGGCCGCACGGAGCGCGTAGACACTGATTCGACGGTCTATACGCACGATCTCTTTACCGAAAAAGCACTGGATTTCATTGAGCGTCACCAGGATCAGCCCTTTTTCCTTTATCTGCCGTTCGCTTTGGTACATGCAGAGCTGTTGGTACCAAGCGATGCGATGACACCCTATCAGGACAGTACCGGTGCGAGCCTACTGAAACCTGAAAAGCCTTTTCCGTGCTGCGGTGTCATCGGGACTTACCGCGGTCAACCACAGCCACACGCAGCCTTTGCAGGCATGGTTTCTCGACTGGATCGGGATGTTGGACGCATTCTGGATCGCCTTGCCGCACTTGGCCTTGACCAAAACACGATTGTCCTGTTTACGAGTGACAACGGCCCCCATGTGGAGGGCGGTGCGGACCCGGGCTTCTTTGAAAGCAACGGCCCCTTGCGCGGCCTGAAGCGTGATCTCTACGAAGGAGGCATCCGCGTACCTATGATCGCTTGGGGCCCGGGCTTGGTCCCGCAGCAGAGAATCAGTGACCATCCTTGGGGCAACTGGGATCTTCTGGCAACATTGACCGAACTCGCAGGCGTCACTGCCCCGGCTACCAACGGACTGTCTATGGCTGGGCTTCTGCGTGAAAATGGACCCGTGCCCGTACACCGCTACCTTTACTGGGAGTTTGACAATGTGTGGGGTGGCCATTATGTGCAGGCGATCCGTAACGGTGACTGGAAGCTCTTGCGTTTTCGCGAGACGAACCGGTCGTGGGACGAACTCTACAATCTGCACAGTGACATTGGCGAGTACAACAACCTCGCCAACCGGTACCCGGACATCGTTGACCGGCTAGTGCAACTCATTGCCAACGTGCGTATAGAGCCGTAGCCTGTACGGTTCCGGCAAATAATCATCCCGAATGTAGATGGTAAGGAGTATCTGTACCATTCTCCTTTTCTCGTTTGGATGTGGAATGCCCGTGAAGGCGCCACCCAATATCGTGCTGATCATTTCTGATGATCACTTCTGGGGGGATCACGGCTTTATGGGTAATACGGAAATCCAGTCGCCGAACCTTGATCGGCTCGCTGCTGAAGGCATGGTGTTTTCGCGCGGATACACGCCGACATCTGTTTGCCGACCAAGCCTTGCCACCATGGTCACGGGGCTGTACCCACACCAGCACGGAATCACTGGCAATGACCCGCCGGGCCGTATGGTTTCGGATCCAGATGCACGTGCGACAATGGAGGCCGTATTTGCACGCAGTGAAACGGTGCTCGAGGTGCTACATGCACAAGGCTACCTGAGCCATCAGTCCGGCAAGTGGTGGGAGGGCAACCCTGTGGATCACGGATTTGCGGCCGCCATGACACACGGTGATGTAACGCGAGGTGGGCGCCACGGGGATGAGGGATTACGCATCGGACGCGAAGGATTGCAACCAATTAAGGACTTTGTCGCATCGACTCAGGGAACCCCTTTCCTGCTTTACTACGCTCCCTTTATTCCGCACACACCACACAATCCACCAGACAGTCTTTTAGCCCTTTATCAAATGCTTGGCCGACCGGAACCGGTAGCCAAATACTATGCCATGATTTCCTGGTTGGATGTAACCGTGGGCGATTTGCTGGACTTTATCGATGCTCAAGGTCAACGTGAAAACACGCTCGTGTTTTATGTGGTCGATAATGGTTGGCTGCCACCCAGTGGCAGCATGGGCCGGTTTGACAGCCGCGCCAAGATGTCTCCCTATGATGCGGGAATGCGGACGCCTCTTGTTATGCGATGGCCAGGCAGCATCAAGCCGGGACGTGATGACAGCTCGCTCGTGAGCACTATAGACATTATGCCCACGATTCTCAGCGCAGTAGGAGCCGCAAACTACGATCTGCCTGGGATTGACTTGCGTGACCGCGCAGCACTAGCTGAGCGCGATATCATTTACGGATCGCTTTTCGCCCATACATCAGTTGACGTTCACAATCCGGTTGCCAACCTCAAATACCGCTACGCCGTGCGGACGGATGGCTGGAAACTGATATGGCCTTATGTACCCAACAGAGATGTGGAGCTGATGATCACGGGAGAAGTCAGCCCGTGGATGGGATTGGACCTTGAGTTGTACAATGTGATGGATGACCCGTCCGAGGTCATCAACTTGGTGGAGGAGCAGGTCGAACTGGTGTCCGTCCTTCAAGCTGCCATAAATGCGTGGTGGCCGGTTCCATGACGGCTTCGATCCTGTATGTGGCGCGAAAATGGCACACCGCAATTGACCGTAGGACCTCGATCCGGGATACGTGAATCGAACTGTACCAACTGCAGAACCCTGTCCTTTGCCCTAATCGCACTTCCGAGAGCAAGAATCGGCGAGGGGCTTCAACACAATACTAATCATGCACCAGTCAAGTCCCAATTTACAGCACAATTGGGACTTGGCCGTCCGATAGTTTGCTGGAATAACCGTTCCCTGCAACCCTGAACGACCGCAATTCCCTAAAATTAGGCATGGCTAGCTGTGACCTTTCAGTAAGTTGCTCACTAGCCGTGAATCCGTATAGTGCTTCGCGTAACAAACTAGTCCAGACCGTAGCGGGCGGCAATCGCTTCCGGTGAAAGTGCAATTGTATCCGGCAGGTCCTTCTTGTGCACTACGTAGGGGCCCAAAACCAGCACATCCATGTGCGTGCATAAAAAACACATCAGTGCCTCCTGCGGCGTGCATACAATCGGCTCTCCTCGCACATTAAAGCTGGTATTGATCAGCACCGGGCATCCTGTTCGCTCCTCAAACGCCTGTAAGAGTTGATAAAACAGCGGATGTGTCTCGTTACTGACCGTCTGCACGCGTGCTGAGCCATCCACATGCGTGACCGCGGCTACAGGTGAACGTATACCTTCCAGCCGTGCGAGTCCTTCACCTTTTATCGCTGTGTCACGCACCTGACAGGTCATCAGCATGTAAGGACTCTCCCGACCCAAATCGAACCAGTCTTGGGCCTTCTCGGCGATCACCACAGGCGCAAACGGCCGAAAACCCTCCCTGAATTTTATCTTCCGGTTGACATGAGACCGCATCTCTACACCGCGTGGATCCGCCAAAATACTGCGGCTGCCCAAAGCTCGTGGTCCGTATTCCATGCGCCCTTGGAACCAGCCCACGACCTGCTGCGCGGCCAAAAGCTGCGCTACGTAATCACTGAGTCCATCATAACCGATGGCCTTGAACGGTACTGCAGCATTTTCCAACTCCCTCCGAATAACCACATCAGAATACACCGGCCCCAGCAGTGCCCCCTCCATGGCATCAGGCCGCATAACCGTACGCGACACCTTGGCATGACCGTGCAGGGCCATTTGCGCTGCACCAAGGGCGCCCCCTGCATCTCCGGCCGCAGGTTGCACCCATAGACGATCAAAAATGTGCTCCCTCAGCAGTTTCCCGTTAGCCACACAGTTGAGGGCGACACCTCCCGCCATACACAAATTGCGCTCACCTGTCTCCTTGCGTACATGCCGGGTCATGCGTAGCAAGGCTTCCTCTATTACCACCTGAGCGCTTCGCGCAAGGTCCATTTCACGCGTCGTAAGAGGACTTTCAGGCTGACGGGGCGGCCCGCCAAACAGACGCTCAAATGGGCGCGCAGTCATTCTCAATTTCCAGGGCCAAGCAAAATACCGCATATTGAGTCGGAAGGACCCATCCGCCTTTAGATCGACCAAATCATCCAGCATGACCTGCGTGTAACGGGGTGTACCATAAGGTGCGAGACCCATAAGTTTGTACTCGCCGGAATTGACCCTGAAACCACAAAAGCCCGTAACCGCACTATAGAAAAGACCCAGCGAGTGCGGAAAGTGGATCTCTGCTTGTAACTCAAACCCGGATCCGCTGCCCGTCCCCCAAGACGTCGTGGTCCACTCACCTACCCCGTCCGTCGTGATAATGGCTGCACGCTCAAAGGGTGACGGGAAAAACGCACTGGCCGCGTGGCTTTCGTGATGCTCCGGAAAAAGCAGCAGGCCTTCGTAGCCGAGTTCCTTGCGAATGAGGTCGGGAATCCACAGGCTACGCTTAAGCCACACCGGCATCGCCTTCAGGAAGGACGGCAGGCCCTGTGGCGCGTATGTCAGATAAGTCTCAAGGAGCCGCTCGAATTTCAAGAACGGTTTGTCGTAGAAAGCAACGGCATCGAGATTTGCCGCTTCCAAGCCCACATGCTGGAGGCACCAAGCAGTAGCACGCTTCGGGAAGGACGCATCGTGTTTCTTGCGCGTAAATCGTTCTTCCTGGGCCGCTGCTGCGATTCTGCCATCCACAAGCAGACAGGCCGCAGCATCATGATACCAGCAACTGAGGCCCAGAATGTTCATGCCGCCGCGACCTCACACGGTCAGGACTCGGTCCACATCGCCAGGCTGGACTTCAGTCGGTCAATTTCGCCCTGCGCATCCCGCTCCTTCTGCCGTTCCCGCGCCACCACAGCAGACGGCGCACGGGTCACAAACTGCTCGTTCTGCAATCTTCGCTGTATCCGTGACAGAAAATGTTCCTTCTGCTCCAGCTCCCTAGTCAGCCGGGCACGCTCCTCATCCGGATCGACCAAGCCCTCAACATGTACCACTATCTCTCCCACGACCGTGGAGGTGCTCTGGTCCGGTTTAGGTAATCCCATCCCGGCCGTAAGACTCTTCACGCGCGCCAAACGTTCGAAATACCTTGCGTTCGCCTCCAGAGCGTCTCGGAACACCTCCGATCCAGCAGGCAGACTGATGGTTACATCTACGGCCTTGCCAGGCGCCACGTTGTGCAAGCTTCGCAAGTTTCGAATACCCGAAATCAATTCCTGAATCAGCGAAAACGTGCGTTCAGCGGTTAGATCACGCTCGTGTTTCGCTTCGGGCCATGCGGATACCATACACGCTTCTCGCTCGCCGCGTGGCCGAAGGCGGTGCCACAATTCTTCGGTGATAAAGGGCATAAATGGGTGCAATAACTGCACCATTCTTTCGAAGAACTCGACGGCGAGCGCAATATGCTCCGTCGACATCGCCTTTCCCTTGCTCGGCTTGACCAATTCGAGGTACCAGTCGCAGTAGTCGCCCCGGAATGTCGTGTAGATCTTGTTTATCGCCTCGTTGAGCCGATAGCGTTCGAGATTCTGGTCTACCACCTCAATGCACTGCATAAGACGTGTGGCCATCCAGCGTTCCACAAGCTCCAAGTCTTCCGTAGCGCGCGAGCAGCGATAATCGCGGCCGGGCTCCATGAAGCGACCAAACACATTGAAGGCATTCCAGATCTTGTTCGCAAAGTTGCGGCCCTGCTCAAAGCCCACTGGATCCAGCCGGATATCCTGACCCTGTGCGCACACAAGCGTGAGGTAGAAACGTACCGCATCCGCCCCGTACCGTTCAATCATGTCCAGCGGATCGATACCATTGCCCGCACTCTTGGACATCCACCGTCCGAACTTATCCTTGATCATGCCCGTGATGAAAACGTCCCGGTAGGGCACTTCCCCCATACAGTACAGAGAGGCCATGATCATTCGGGCAATCCAGAAAAAAAGAATGTCATAGCCCGATACCAACACATGCGTAGGGTGGAAAAAGGTCAAGTCTTCCCGTGTTTCCGTGTCCTCGCTTGGCCAGCCAAGCGTTGCAAACGGGAAAAGCCAAGAAGAAAACCACGTGTCCAGCACATCCTCATCCTGCACCATGCCCGGCTCTGGTTGTGCTACCGAAACCACAAAGCCGCGTGACTCATCAACCTCGCCTTCATGAGTCACGTAGTACCACACGGGAATGCGGTGCCCCCACCATAACTGCCGGCTTATGCACCAGTCACGCACTTCCTCCAGCCACCGGAAATATTCATTCTCCCACCGCCGCGGATAGAACCGTATACGTCCTTCACGCACAGCAGCAATGGCAGGTTCTGCCAGTGGCTTCATCCGCACAAACCACTGCCGAGAAAGCAAGGGCTCAACAATGGCCTTGGAGCGCTGAGATACCGGCACGGACACTTTGTATGGGGTCACATCGGCCAACAGACCTTGTGCCTCGAGATCATTGACCACTCGCTTACGCGCTTCAAACCGGTCCAGTCCGGCATAAGCGCCGCCATTCTCATTGATCGTGCCGTCTTCAGCGATGACGCTGACCAGCTCAAGATTATGGCGGCGTCCGGTTTCAAAATCGTTTTTATCATGGCCAGGAGTAATCTTGAGCGCACCTGTACCGAAATCACGTTGTACATACTCATCCACAATTATTGGAATGGGACGATTCATGAGAGGTAGAATCACACGCTGACCCACGAGATTCGTAAAACGCTCATCTTCAGGATGCACGGCAACCGCCGTGTCGCCGAGCATGGTTTCCGGGCGCGTTGTAGCGACTATCACCTGCCCCGTGCCGTCTTCAAGCGGGTAACGAATGTGCCAGAGAAAGCCGTCCTGTACAACATTGTCAACTTCCTCATCGCTAAGCGCAGTCCGATCTACTGGACACCAGTTGACCAGATAATGTCCACGGTATATCAGCCCGTCCTCGTATAGCTTCACAAATACACGCTGGACCGCCTCCACATACCCAGCGTCCATAGTAAAGCGCTCGCGTGCCCAATCGCAGGAGTCTCCCAGACGCCGCTTCTGCTGGAGAATACGTCCACCATATTCCTCCACCCAGTCCCACACCCGTTGGGTGAAGGCCTCGCGGCCGCAATCATGCCGCGAGCGACCTTCCTCCTTCTTCAAGGCACGTTCAACAACGTTTTGCGTCGCAATACCTGCGTGGTCTTTGCCCGGCATCCACAATGCTTCGTAACCCTGCATGCGCCGGATGCGGTTTATGGCATCTTGGATGGTATCCTGTAATGCATGACCCATGTGCAACGCACCAGTGACATTTGGCGGTGGCATCATGATTACATGCGGCGGCCGGCCGCTGTTGCGATCGGCCGCGAAAAAGCCTTGGTCCTCCCAATACTTGTACCAGCGTGCTTCCGTCTCTTCCGGATTGTAGGCGGCTAAACGCCCGCTCGACTCACTCATTACTGCACTTAGCCTGTTTTCTCATTTGTTACGAAGCCATGGCTTAAACCATCAATTGCGCCCCTGGCTTCACCGTCTAACTGGCTCCGCTATCTGGCCGCATAACGAGTTAGAATCTCTTGCAAAGTGTCGCCGCCAAATTTTTCCAGAAAGGCATTCGCGATTACAAATGCAACGGTGGCCTCGGCGACAGTAGACGCAGCCGGCACGCTGGTTACATCGCTGCGTTCATAGCGCGTAGGTTGCTGCTCGCCCGTGGCCATGTCGACTGTTTCCAATGGCTTGATCAAGGTCGGAATCGGTTTCATAAACCCGCGAACAATAACGGGCATCCCATTGGTTACGCCACCCTCAATCCCGCCGGCCCGATTCGTGCGTCGCCTGAATGCTGCGCCTTCTGCAAATATGGTGTCATGCACTTGGGATCCCGGGATGCCGGCATTGATGACACCCTCGCCGATTTCGACGGCCTTCTGGGCTTGAATAGAGCAAATGGCCTGCGCGATTTGTCCGCTGAGGCGCCGGTCCCAGTGCACATACGAGCCGAGTCCGACCGGTACACCGGTGACAACGACCTCGTATATCCCCCCCAAGGAATCGCCGGCACGCTTCGTGTCCTTTATGTGCTGGATGCAGCGCTGACTGAGCTCCGCATCTAGCATACGCACCTCACTCTTATCTGCCACTTCATTAAGGGCTTCCGCGCCCGAGACCATCAGGGCGTCGCGCTGCGCCTGCCACACCGTTGCGCCGACTTTGCCAATGCGGATAACGTGGCTTCCGACCTGAATGCCGACCTGCTTCAATAGCTGTCTTGCGACGCTGCAGCAGGCGACCCGCATGGCCGTTTCACGGGCACTTGAGCGATCAATCACCGGTCGGATATCATCGAATCCATACTTCTGCGCGCCAACCAGGTCCGCGTGGCCTGGACGCGGCAGTGTGACCTTATCAATGCCTTCGCCCGTACCCTCAACCGCCATGACTTCCGGCCACTTGTTCTTGTCTCGCGTATAAGCTGCATTGTCTAGGCGCAGAGCAATTGGACCGGCCATTGTCCTGGAAAAGCGCACACCGGAATAGATATGAATGCGATCGTGCTCCAGCTTGGCCCGACCACCACGACCAAAGCCCAGCCACCTTCGTGCCAAGTGACGGTTAATGTCATTAGCTGTGAGCGGTACACCTGCCGGCATACCCTCCACAATTCCAATAAGTGCTTCGCCGTGTGACTCACCGGCCGTCAAGTATCTGAGCATGAATTGGACAGACGAGCGCTAGCGGCCAGGAGCCGACAGCCGGACTTCTTGAGGCTCCTGCTTCAGATCCAAAAGAGAAAGGCTGATGTCCTGTGTCGCGTCAGCCAGAAGTGCGGCGGCATCCTGTATCGAGTATACAGCCTTACCGTTTATACGCTCAATCAGCAGTCCGGCTCGAAGTGAGTCCCCAGTACGTGAATGCGTTACCCTGTCAATGATAACGCCGCTCTTGCCCTTAAAGTGGGCTTCATCCCGCACCTGCATGTCTCGCAAACCCAAACCCCATTCCGGGAAATACAGTGCGGTTTCGGCCCGGCCCTCCCACTGACGTCCCAAACTGGACAGCCACTTGGCCACACCCGGGTTGTTTTTCCCCAAAAGCTCCAGTTCTAACTCTTGTGCGTTGCCGTCCCTCCATATACTTAGGCTGACACGCTCACCAGGACGATAGAATGCAACCGCACTTTGCAGCTTGTTCGTCTCATTTACACGGCGCCCATCCAGAGCGAGAATCACATCTCCGGCACGCAGGCCGCCCCGTTCCGCAGCTCCACCGCTGACTACTTTATGCACAAAAACCCCGTTTACACCATCCAGACTAAGTGACTTGGCCAATTGGGCATCCACATTACCTAACTCCACCCCCATAAAGCCACGCTGCACTTCGCCATAGTCGATTAGGTCGACTGCAATACGCATGACCAAGTTAACCGGTATGGCAAAGCCGTACCCCTCATAGTATCCACTGTTGGTGGCGATGGCCGTGTTGATACCGACCAGCTCTCCACGCAGGTTCACCAGTGCGCCCCCTGAATTGCCAGGATTTAT
Source organism: Rhodothermales bacterium (assembly GCA_012271205.1). Lineage (GTDB taxonomy): Bacteria > Bacteroidota > Rhodothermia > Rhodothermales > Bin80 > JAAXGT01. The sequence continues at coordinate 1,669 of JAAXGT010000162.1, read as the reverse complement.
CGCAGCGTCGGTCTGAATAAAGTCCTCAACGCTGATCTCTTCGTCTATGACTTGCATGGCTCGCCCTAGCGCACTCACGATGCCAGCGGTTACAGTAGATGTAAGTTGGAGCGGATTGCCCACAGCAAGTACCCAATCACCCGGCTGAATTTCGTCGGAGTCCCCAAGCACAATAGCCGGGACTTCATGATCCAGCTCCAGCTCAATTCGGATCACAGCCAGATCGGTGGACTGATCCACACCGACCACATAGGCTTCGTACTCGCTCTTGTCCTCAAAAACAACGCGCAGCGTGCTAGCGTCCCTAATCAAGTGATAATTGGTCACAATGTGACCTTGCGGTGTGATAACGACGCCGCTTCCAGCACTTTCCCGAAACGACTCGCCACCTTCCGAGCGGCGCCAAAACATCGGGCGCCAATCTCCTCCAGCTTCAATGGACACAACGGAAGCCACCGCTCGATGCGCCACGTTTCTGAACACTTTGCTAAGTTCAAGCGCACCCGTCAGCTCTCTCTGCTGCACCGAGTCCGGACCGGAGCCTGTTGAATCCAGAATACCAGCTCGATCCACAAGCCGAAACTCCGTACGGGGACCCAATTCCCGGGGCTCCTGAACGAGCAGCATAATAAGAATGCCACAAAGTAACCCCACTACGACCAGCCCGATTCCTGCCAGGAATCTGAGTTGCCGGTTTTGCAACCGGGGAGTGCGTCTGGATTGAAGTTGCTCGCTCATAAGGTCGCTACTTGGCGACGGGTGTATTGTTTCTGCAAAGGGCAGCCACACACTCCCATGTTGCGCGTGCCAGTTCCTTCCTGTCACTCGCGGCCGCCTCTATCACCGAACCTGCATGGAGCACAAAATCGAGGCGCCCGAGCCGTAACAAATGCAACAGATGCGGAAGGAAACCGTGGCGGTGATTGTGTGACACGGCCTCGCGGCCACACGACCCAACCATCGGCTTGCCCCTGATCGCAATCACATCGAGAAAGAGCGGCAACACACGTCCCTGTCGCCACCCCGCCACACTCTGGAAGGTGCCGGGTTTGAACGGAAGAATCTCACGCCCCCAGCCTGTGGTGCCTTCGGGAAACACCAGTACGGACGCCCCCCGTGCGAGTCGTTCCCGAATCTGTCCTGCCAGCAAATGGATCTGGCGCGTACGGCTGCGGTCCACAAGCAACATAGCATGGGCTTTGCATACCCAGCCAAGTAATGGCCAGCGGCCTATCTCAGCTTTACCTGCAAAGCAAACTTGAAGCTTGGACGCCATCAGGACCGGATCCACAGCTGTTAGATGATTGCTCACGTGCAATACTCCCGGTACGTTGGGCAGAGCTTCTGCCGTATTCACATGAAAATCCAGCACACGGCATACGGCAAGCGATGCGGCCTGCTGTCGCTGCAATCGGTAAGAAAGACGTTGTTCAGAAGGCCTGAACCAGGCACCTATGTTCGTGTGCAGTGTGACCGCAACTACCGTCACGAATGCCTTGAGCAGGCGCCACCAACCCCGCATATACAATTGCTAAAGTGTGTATTCATATTGCACGAACTGCCAAATATAGGGCATACGCGCAGCCGATCCGCAACACAGCAGGCACTTAGGGAATCTCTGATTTAATGCGTACGACAAGCCGGTGTCCATCTGGTTCCGTATTTTGGA
>JAAXGT010000085.1 GCA_012271205.1 Rhodothermales bacterium | reverse complement strand
GTATGCGCACCTGATGGCCCAGCGCCAGCAGCTGATGCGTTATTCTACTGCCAATAAACCCCGTGGCCCCGGTAACCACCACTTTCATTATTCAAACTCCATCAGCAGTGCCTTGCGTGATACAGCTTCTCCCTCATTTACATGTATGGCTTTAATACGGGCGCCTGTTTTTGCGCGCAGTTCGTTTTCCATTTTCATGGCCTCAAGCACCAGCAGTCCCTGTCCCGCTGTGACCTCATCGCCCGGCTGTACCAGCACCGCAAGGACTAGACCAGGCATGGGCGCCAGCAGATTCCGTGCTGCATCGGAAACGGTGCGTTCAAAGCCAAACTGGTTCAACAGACGCGTGCGCTCATCCTGTACATGTGTTTCCAGTGTCTGACCGTCAATCGTAATTGTAGCATGTCCGCCCTCTTGTGGATGGACGTGAACCAGATGACTTTGTCCATTTACGATAAGGCTGAGTCGGCCACTTGACAGATATTCGCAAGTCCATTCAACTTCTTGCCCGTCGAGTATCAGGCCATCGTCCGTCAGGTGCAACTCAATTATCTGGCCGCACACTTCGACATGAAATCGTTTGATCGCAGAATTCACCGGTTTTTCAGGGCTTATGGATCACGATCGTAGCGTTCAAGGTAAAGCGGATGCATGGACTTGCGGCAAGGACTCAGATGCAACGCCCGGCATACATTCTGGTTGACTCTGCATTGAGCTTACGAACAGGGTGCAGTCCCGAGGCGTAGCTCAAGATGCTTGCTCAGGCAGGCACTTGGTTTTGGGTGTTCGTACCGGACAAGCTGTCTGTGCCCTGCCTGGCAAGGCAACCCGTTCCACCGGATTTGAGACAGGGAATCCAAGTTGGTCACGAGCTGGCATTACCACGAGCCACAAGTTAGTGTGCAGGTGGTCGGGCAACAGCTAAATGATGGTGGCATTCATGCCGCGAGTGGCACACCGGGAAGCCGGTTTTGGCACGTGCCGCCGCTTGTCTAATGCAGGCTTATAGGAATTTCGCATGGCTTCATGACCAGATGGACTTACGTGTATAAGTATTTGAATAGCTGTATGCAAGAGAATCGTTCAAAAACCGGTATCAGACTTGTGCTGGATCCACGCTACGACCTGTCCTAATGGAGTATTACCCACCGGTTAGTGAGAAAGAAGGCAAAAAGGCCCGCGTGGCGGCCATGTTTGATGCCATTGCGGCCCGTTATGATCTTGTTAATCGGGTGTTGAGTTTTGGCATCGATCGAGGGTGGCGAAAAAAGGCCATCCGGCAGCTTGGTCCCCAGAAGGGAGGGCGGATTCTGGATTTGGCTACCGGCACCGGAGATGTGGCCATGGCCGTGTTGCAGCTGGATCCTGCCCAAGTTGTCGGGGTGGATATCGCACCACAAATGCTGGAGCGAGCGCGCATGAAGGCGGCACTGCATCCACTGGCTGCACGACTAATCTTTTGCCATGGGAGTGCCGAGGATCTTCCATTCGGGGAACAGGAGTTTGATGCGGCCATCGTGGCCTTCGGTGTTCGCAATTTTGAGCACTTGGACCTTGGGCTAACTGAAATCTTTCGTGTACTGCGTCCCGGTTCGCCTTTAGTTGTGCTCGAATTCAGTCAGCCGAGGGCTCGGCTGGTGCGGCTGGGCTATGCCACGTATTTGCGCTGGGTGCTTCCCACGATTGGCCAATTGCTGTCCCGCGTCAAGGGAGCGTACCAGTACCTGCCGGACTCCATAAATGTATTCCCTGACGGCGATGTGTTTCTTGCACGGTTGCAAAGTGCAGGATTTACCGAAACACATGCCGAGCAGCTGACCTTTGGCATTACTACCCTCTACACCGGACGGGTACCCCTAACTCCGTAACTCGCTTCAGTGCGTGCGGTACTTGGTTAGACGGATCTCGTTGGTGCGGCCTTCAGACAAATACTCCACCTGGTCCATCAACTTGCGAATTATGTGCACGCCCAGTCCACCCGCCTGCCCTTGGCGGGTGAGCGCAACAACATTGGGTGCTATGTACGATTGCTGATCAAAAGGCTGTCCCCGATCACGTATGCGGACCATAACACGTGTGGGATCGACAATAATGGCGATATCCACCTTATGCTTTGTGCTGCCTCCATAGGCATGTTCGATGATATTTGTGCACGCTTCGTCAACGGCTAACTGCAATGCCTCGATGGCATCGTCTGGTAACTGAGCCTTCCGGGCGTGGCGCAAAATGAAGCGGCGCACGTCCTTCAGGTAACGCGTGGCACTGGGAATTGCCAGAGTGTGAATGGTAGCTGTCACAGCTATTTGTTCAATTGTGTGTAGTGCCCTTGGAGAACATTTCGACCGCTGCTTCTTCGGTTTCGGCAATCGAGAATATGAGTGGAAAGCCGAGGAGATCGAAAACATTGAAGACCTTGGGTTGCAAGGCGGCAATCTTTATGTCTCCGCCCAGTGTGCGGAATTCCTCAATAAAGGCCATGAAGACGCCCAGCCCGGCGCTGGAAATGTAGTCCAGTTGGGCCCCGCTTACGATAATATTGTAGGCTCCTTCATTCTTGCAGTGCTGGATAGCGGACTCCAGTTCTGGTGCAGTATGTGCATCCAGCTCGCCGTTGAGGGCCAGTATAGTCACACTGCCCGTCGTTCGAAAGGCTACAGAAAAATTACTCATGATAGTAGACGCTGGCTAACCACTCCATAATTTACGTCACGGGGAGGCTGTGTTGGATGGACGCTGCTTCGTCTTCGGGCGGGGGGATGCTCCGTGCCATTTCATGATGAGGAGCGTCCGATCATCTTCATAGGTGTCCTGCTCTCCGCGAAACTCATTCAATTCCAACAACAGCAGGTCATGCAGCGCTTGTGCTGATTCGTGCCGGTGCCGCTGGATGGCCGCAATGAGGCGTTCATATCCGAATTCTTCTCCGACAGCGTTACGGCTTTCGACAACCCCATCGGTGTAAAGCACCACGACATCTCCAGGTTGAAATTCGTGATGTTCCACTTCGAGGGTGTTTCCAAACAGCTCATGGCGATCCAGACCCATTCCGATTCCCCGTGACCGGAGAAGACGTGCTTGTCCGCCGGTATTCACAATGGCGGCGGGGCAGTGTCCCGCCCGTGCAAGGACCAGTTCTTCCCGCGTGTAATCAACGAGCCCGTAAATGGCGGAGACAAACACGTTTTTTTCAAGAGAATTGCCTAGGGCCTGATTGGCGTGGTGCAGAAACTGGCACGGGTCCGGTGTAATGTTTGCTACGGACTGGAATATTCCCTGCATTTCAGCCATGTAAAAGGCCGCCGACGTTCCCTTGCCGGACACGTCGGCTACGATAAAGGCAAACTTTCCGGATTCCAGCTGAAGAATGTCGTAGTAGTCTCCGCCCACTTCGTAGGCGGATTCGCTGGATGCTGCCAGACTCATGTAATCGAGTTGCGGCAATGATTGCGGCAGGAGACGCTGCTGTACTTCGCGCGCGATGCCGAGCTCACGAGCCAGACGTTCACGCTCGATCTTGGATTCGAAGAGACGCGCGTTTTCAATAGCCAACGTAGCCTGTGCGGCAAACATGCGGATCGCTTCCAGATCATCCTGCTGAAATCCATGGGCCACTTCCCGAGTCACAAACAATGCACCCAGCACTTCGGTATGGGCGGAGAGCGGAGCGACTACTAGGCTCTGGGTTTCCTTGCCTACCGCTTTGGCTACCCTGTGGTCAGCCGCTACGTGCTGCAGTACTACCGGTTCACGAGACCCCGCCACCTCATTGTACAGTGCGGATGTATTGAAGAATGTGCCGGCTTTTTCCGCTGAAATCTTGTGGGTCGCTACTATTTTAGGGTCCAGTGAACCCGATTCATATTCCAGTATGGCGAGCCATGCGGCATTCGCTCTGCCTGCTTCAACGGGGGTGGCCACGATGCGCGCAGCCAGCTTGTCAAAATCCACGGCTTCCCGAACCAGCGCAGTCAGTGACTGCATAGCGGCAATTTCGTCCACGCTGCGTCTGAAATCCTCACTGGTGGGTAAATGAAATATGAGTGACAGCACGGAGCTTAGCGTGTATAACAATCCGAAGACCAGGGACAGCAGTACAAAGATGAATAACGGTATGCTGTAGTAGATCAGGTAGGGTGCCAGGACGTCAGGATGCAGGCTGATCGGGGCATCTGCCGGCAGGCCCCAGACTCCTGTTAGTCCCCCCAATACCAAGAGGCCGAGCAGTACGACGAATGCCTTTTGCCGCGCTGGCATATGCACAATCCAAGAAATCCGGAACACGTTGATAGTGATCAATGCCAGTGCCGGCAGTATTGTGCTCACTGTGAATATGCTTTGGATCAGTACGGGCAGCGCACCTTCGGCTGCGAATCCTACTGATGTGCTCAAGAGCATGAAGACAAGCAACAGCTTCCAGTTTCGCTCGCCCTTTTTTGTTCGACGGAAACGCACCAGGTCGCGGAAGCGCAGTACGAGGATGAAACAGAAGCCAATGACCACCACGGCTAACAGTGCACTCTTGATGTACACGGTAACGGTGGCCGGCTGTCCGGGCTCAGTAAATGCGCCGGGAATAAGCAGTACACCCAAGCACAATACGGCAGCCACTGCACCGGCTACCAGCACATGCCAAAACGCCTGTGCAGGTGCGGCACGCTTGGCTTCCAGCCAGTCAGAGATCAGCAGCCACAGGATACCATAACAGGCCAGGAGCACGAATTGAAAACCAATGCTCGCCAACTCAGGAGGGCGATCTGCGGTACCGGTCAACAAGTAATAAACAGTCGTTCCCGAAAACAGTACGAGAAAGACCGCTATTAGGACCCCACGCCAAAACCGCGTAAGCGGCGTGGAGAAGACGCGCTTTATACTAATCCGTGACAACCTTTATTCTATAGAGCACTTGATGCAGCCCCGCAGAATCCACCACAGCGTGATACTCAAGAGATCGCAGTAAAGTTACAGGCGGGCAAGAACGGTACGTAGTAACTTTGCACTGGTTTAAGTCGTAAGGCACAATGGTCAGACGTAATGCTTGAATAATGTCCGGCAGGAAACGTTTTTCCTTACTGCTGCTGGTGGTTTTATGTGTGCTGATCATCGTTCGGCTCATGCAAGGGCCGCCCCCGCCGCGCGGCGCCGTTATCCTGCATGATCTGGAGCCGGCCAGTCTTGCGGTAGCCGAATTTGAGGTGCCCCACACCATGCCGGTTGTTGTCCGTGCCACAGGATCACTTGATCAGAGGTCTGGGGCCGAGGGGCTTGCGGCGAAGGGATGGATTTTGGATCAGGAAAGCCGGGAAGTAGTCTGGCATATGGACCGTACTGGACTGGTTTCCGGACGGGGGGCACTTGTACGGGTTGAAGGAGATACGCTGCTGTTGGAATCCGGGCGCTATGGGGTGTATTTCTCGTCGTTTGGGCAGTTGTTTAACCTGGTCCGTGGTCCCTTCAGAAATGAACACAGGAATTGGCGTGTGCTGGTACAAGGGTTGCAAAAGGACATATCACTTAGCCTTTTGCCCGGTGTGGTCTCTACAGGTGATTCGAATGTACTGTGGTCGGCGGCGCCGCTGGAAAACGACGAAAAGCGCGAGTTCATCTTCGAAGTTCACGAACCCGTGAACTTGGACATCTATGCGGTTGGTCAAATCACGGCGGCCGAGGAATTAAATCTCAACGACTACGCATGGATCGAAGAAGCCGAGACTACGCAGCACGTTTGGAACATGTGGCTCAACAACACTACGTGGGCGGGTGGTATTGCCGCAAACCGGGTTTTTCGAGGGCAATTGGAGCTGCAGCGAGGCGTGTACCGCGCCGTCGCTCGCACGGATCGCCGGCATGCCTTTGGCAACTGGAGGGGTAATCCGCCCACTGATCCGTACGCGTGGGGTCTGACCTTGCGCAGTGATGAGATGAGCCACATTATGGCTTTTGATCCATGGGTCGCACGTAAGCCGGTTGTAGCCTTCACACGCGTCACGGATGACGAGCATCGGGCACAGATGTTTGAAGTGACACAGCCTGTGGCCGTATTTGTTAATGCAGTGGGCGAGATGACAGGTTCTTCGGGTGTGTATGACTTCGCTTGGCTTGATGAGGTGCTGCCCGGTGCCCATCGTCGTTATGTCTGGAGCATGCAGTACGAAAGCACGCTGCATGCTGGCGGAGGCCGGAAGAATCGGATGGAGACAGCATTTCTGCAGTTGAATCCGGGACGATACGAATTGAACTACGTTTCTGACGGGTCACACTCTTACGAGTCGTGGAATGCTGATCGGCCGGATTATCCTGATCGCTGGGGTGTCAGTCTGTTTCCGGTGGCGGCCGATTTGCCGGAAGGAATAATTGTACCGGTCGAAAAAGATTCGGCACAGGCGTCACCGGCGACTCACAATTACACTCCAGGGGATGCCGTGATCGTTGACTGGACGCGTTTGGGAAGCTCATTTTATGCCTCGCAGCCCTTTGAACTCGAAACGCCTAGTATACTGCACATTCTGGCCGTAGGTGAAATTCAGGATGACGGTACGGCGTATGATTACGGACGGATCACGCAAGATGGCGTGGATGAGCCCATCTGGATAATGACTTGGGACAATACGGAGCCGGCTGGCGGTCATTCGTCCAACCGGCAATTTGAAGGAGAGGTGCTCTTGGGTCCGGGCAACTACGTTCTGCATTTCAGGACGGATGGAAGCCACGACTACGGGAAGTTCGAGGAGGAAGCCCCGTATGTACCCGAACAATGGGGCATCCGCGCGATATTGCGGCAGTAATGCGGTTCGCGACGGTTGACGTTGGTACTAACGCGGCCAAGCTTCTAATTGCCGATTCGGAGGACGGGGGCCGGTTGCGCAGCGTAGCCGAGCGGCGTCACATGATCCGCCTGGGTGAAGGTGTTGATGCAAGTGGCCGAATCCGGCCTGCGGCCATGGAGCGACTCATTGGATCTCTAAAGGAATTTGAAAGGGTCGCCGGGCAATTTGACGTGGACCAGTTTATCGTGGTTGGAACCAGTGCTTCTCGTGATGCACGGGAGGATTTGGCAAAGACTGTTCACCTCCGGACCGGCCTGAATTATGAGATACTGTCAGGGGATGAAGAGGCCGACTGGAGTTTTTGGGGGGCCTTGGCTGATCTGCCGGGTCTGACAGGACCCTGCATCACATGCGATATTGGCGGCGGGTCTACGGAAGTTGTATTTGGCCAATCGGGAGGCACTATTGAATCACGTTACAGTCTGAACATAGGCTCCGTACGTGTGACTGAGCGCTTCTTCACGACACAGCCTCCTTCAGCAGGGGAAATCTGGCAGGCCACCGAATTCATTCGCAGAAATCTGGCTTCATGCACATTGCCACGGGACAATCTGGCAGTATTGGTGGGGGCCTCAGACACGCACCGCCTGTTGTTGAATCTCGTGGACCGGCCTCTCGAATCCTTGCGACAGCTTGCGCAGCAAGACATTGCTGCCTTCCAGCAGCACTTGATGACGCTAGGTCTGGATGAAGTGCTCGCACTTAACAAGAGAGATCTTTCTGGACGCGCGGATGTTTTTCCAGCCGCCGTACTCATATGCAGTGAGGTCATGCGTTACCTGAATAAGGAAACCATAACGGTGAGCAGATGGGGGCTATGTCACGGGCTCGTGTTGCGGTCCGTGCAATGGCAATCTGCCGGTTAAAGGAAACCGGTGAGCGTGCAGCTGGTCTATGTAAACTCTTCAGGAGCCTAATTCAATGACACGCAAGGCAATTCTGCAGGTGCTCAGTACTGTAGTTGACCCGGAAAGAGAACATGACATCGCCCGACTGGGCATGGTCAGGAACTTGGAAGTTGCAGAGAATGCGGTATCGTTTACGCTCCATGTCGGTGCAGCTGGCAGTGATTTCTCACGTCGGGCACCGGAATTGTGTCGGCAGGCCATCCAAGTCGCACTTGGGGCGGATGTAGCAGTCAATATAAAAGTTGTGACCAAGGGGAAGGCTCAGGTGCCAGTGGAGCTCGGCGCCGGTCACATGATTGCGGTTGCGTCCGGAAAGGGCGGTGTGGGCAAAAGCACCGTGGCAGTAAATCTGGCCGTGGCCTTGGCACAACAAGGATATCGTACAGGTCTCGTAGATACCGACATCTATGGACCCAGCATTCCCGTCATGTTGGGTATAGAAGGAAAAAAGCCACGAGTCAACAAAAAGCGGAAAATCGTGCCCTTGCAGAAATTTGGTGTTCATCTGTTGTCAATGGGCCTGTTGGTGGATGCTTCGCAAGCGGTAATCTGGCGCGGGCCGATGGTTTCCAGTGCGGTGCGCCAGTTCCTCAATGATGCGGACTGGGGAGAACTCGATTTTTTGATACTGGACTTGCCACCCGGCACAGGGGACATTCAGCTGACGATCGTGCAAACCGTAACGCTGACGGGGGCGGTTATCGTTTCTACGCCCCAGCCGGTGGCACTGGCGGACGCGCGCAAAGGGGTCGCCATGTTTGAAAAAGTCAATGTACCCGTTTTGGGCATTATTGAGAACATGGCTTGGTTTACGCCGCCTGACTTACCAGATCGAAAGTATTATCTTTTTGGGGAAGGTGGGGCCCGGGTGCTTGCGGCTGAGACCGGGATACCGCTTCTGTGTGCAATTCCGCTGGAGCAAGAGTTGCGCGAGTCCGGGGATGAGGGAATGCCCATTTTGATTGGTGCACCAGCTAGTGCGTCGGCGGTTGCATTCCAGGAATGTGCAACGCGAATTGTCCGTGCTGTGGCGGGAGCAGCCGAGAAAGAATGGCCGGCACCGGTAATTGAATACAAGTAGTGTGGCTGCGGGGCCACACGCAATGAGGAGACCCTCGCATGGCGATGCAAGGTTACCATCCAGATTTGGACGTGGAACTGCGACGTAAGATTGAAAATGGGTTGGACTCAATCCGGCCTTACCTCATGGCGGACGGCGGGGAAGTGCGTTTGCTCAAGATTACCGATGACATGGTAGTGGAGCTTGAACTCCTGGGAGCTTGCGGTACCTGCCCCATGAGTACGATGACCATGCGGGCGGGAATTGAACAGGCGCTTAAGCATGCCGTGCCTGAAATCCGCCGCGTGGAAGCTGTTAACGCTTATCCTTCCTATTAGCCCAAGCCGCGGCATCCTGCATATTGCCGTCCCATTACTGTATCTTGTATCCGAAGAGGCCCGGACCAATGTATATCCGGCGCTTCGCACAAGCTGGTCACCATCATTGGACATTTTCCATGGTTACAAGACAATTCGCAGGTTGCCGTAAGAGAATTTATCTGGCTGTATTGATGACCGGGTTCCTTGTGCTTCCAGCTGCCGCACAGTTGGATTTTCAGTTTCAATATGGTAGCCTGACGAATCCATTCTCCGGCGAGACTTCGCCGACCAGGATTCTGACTTTCCAGCATGCCGGTGGGTGGCTGCTGGGGGGCAGCTTCTTCTTTATTGATTTCCTGGATGATGAGCTCGTTGACGGGTTCAATGACAAGGATTTCTACGGCGAGTGGTATCCAACACTC
>JAAXGT010000071.1 GCA_012271205.1 Rhodothermales bacterium | reverse complement strand
GCGTTACCGGGCTGACCCTGACCATGCGCCGCCGCATGCCGCAAAAATCACCTGCCCCGGCGTGAAAAGGAAACATGGACTTGGGTCATTGGCTTACGCTGGCAGACCGGTGCATACGCAAATGGGAAAAACGCTGGGGAGCATTCCGGCGTCACGATTCGCTTCAGGTTGAAACGCAAGCGTTGAGGCGGGCCTTCGCAGCATATGTGCGGCGTTTGGAAGGCAATTATCCGTTCTTCCATCCCGCGTATGCCGGACAGATGCTCAAACCGCCGCATCCGGTTGCCATATTGGGCTATTTGGCTGCGATGCGAATCAATCCGAACAACCATGCACTGGATGGCGGTCCCCCCACTGCAGCTATGGAAAAAGAGGTTGTGCGGCAATTGGCCCGGATGTTCGACTACCCGCGCACAGCATTGGGCCATTTGACCAGCAGTGGCACCATTGCCAATCTGGAGGCACTTTTTGTGGCGCGTGAATTACATCCGGCCAAGACTGTTGTGGTAAGCCATGAAGCGCACTACACGCACGCTCGCATGGCCCATCTCCTCGGTTTACGTGTTGTGCCGGTGCAAACTGACGAGCGTGGGCGGATGGACTTGGAAGCTCTGGCATCCATACTGCAAACCGGCCGGGTCGGTACGGCCGTAATGACTGCCGGAACTACCAGCTTGGGTGCGGTGGACCCCGTTAAGGATGCAGTCTCTCTATGTCGGCGTTACGGAGTCCGTGTGCACGTGGATGCAGCCTACGGAGGGTTCTTCAGACTGCTGAAGAACACGGGACACCTTGCTGCGGATGTTGCTCGGAATCTGGCCGCCATCAGCGCGGCAGACTCCATCGTACTGGATCCGCACAAGCACGGCCTGCAGCCGTATGGATGCGGGTGCGTACTCTTCAAGGATCCGTCAGTGGGCAGATTCTATAAGCATGATTCGCCGTACACCTACTTTACAAGTAATGACTTGCACCTCGGTGAAATCAGCCTCGAGTGCTCCCGGGCTGGGGCTGCTGCCGGTGCCCTTTGGCTTACGCTGCAAGTTCTGCCACTCGAAGTCAGTCGAGGCTTTGGACCCGTGTTAGCTGCCTGTCTGCGAGCTGCGCGGATTTGGGAACATGCCGTCGAGCAGGCCGAATGTTTGCAGCTGTGGCTGTCCGGAGATCTGGATATAGCAACTTACTGCGCAAAGCCTGACAGGATGGCGATGAGCCGTCTGGATATAGCCGCCGGCCGCCTGTTCGAACGGGCGATGGAAGCAGATTCAGAATCGGTTTATCTGAGCCTGCTCCGAACTGAGGCAACCGCTGTGAAGGCCCGATTCCCCGATATGGAGTTGGACCAGCCCCACACCCGTATCCTGCGCAGCGTACTTATGCGGCCCGAACAGGAGTATCACGCGGAAAAACTAGTGGCTCGTCTAAACTTTCTGGCCACTTGAAATGGAGCGCGGCCTAGTCATAGCGGGGCGTAATGCCGTAAGGGAGGCCTTACAACGCGAGCCGCTGCATCTTGAGAAGGTCCTGTTGCAGCGCGGTGCGCGCGGTCTGCAACATCTCCGTAAGATAGCCACGCGTGCGGGCGTGCCCGTTCAAGAACTCCCGTCCGCCGGTTTGGCGCGTCATTCCGGCAACACGCCTCACCAGGGGGCGCTGGCGCTACGGGCAACCCTGGCATACCACAATGTATGGAACATGCTGGCGCGCATCGCTCCCAGCTTGGACAAGGTCCGGCAGCAGCGCCCCCGACTCTTGCTGCTGGATGGCATTCAGGATCCGCGAAACTTTGGGGCGTTGGTCCGGACGGCGGTGGCGGCTGGCGTCGCCGGAATTATCGTCCCGCAGCGGCGTATGGCACCTCTCAGCACAGCAATGATAAAGGCGAGTAGCGGCATGGCCATGAGGATTCCCATTGCTCGCGTTGGCCGCCTCGCTGAAATAATTCCGCCGCTGAAGGAGCGTGGATTTCATGTTTACGGTGCCAGTGCACTCGGTATGGAGTCTATTTGGGAGGTTGACTGGGCTCGGCCGGTCGCGTTGGTGCTGGGGGGTGAGGGGGCCGGCCTGCGTAAAGACACTGAACAATCATGCGACTGTACGGTGGCAATCCCAATGGCAGGGGACACTGAGTCATTGAATGTCGCAGTGGCAGCAGGGGTGCTGCTATTTGTGGCCCTACGTCCGATGACGCCCGAACGTTGAGCTGAATGTTACCCCTTTGTGCCCCTTCAGAGTATGGCGGCAGGCCTCTTCAGGAGGTGAAATTCGGATGGATCGTGGCACAGCCTCGGCAAATGTTCCATCAGGCGGCATAACACATCACCTTGTTGCCGTCAGCGGTGCGTTTGGTTCGGGCCTTCTGTTCAGCTTGGGGGGGACCGCCTGGCTGCCCCTCCCCCTTGTACGCGGGGCCGCTTTGCCGTCCGGATCATCCTCGGCAACAGCATTGGGGCCAGCCACTTGCGCAGAGCGTACTCCATCTAACAGGCCAGCATACACAAAACACGTACCCGGTCACCCGGGACGCCTTGCGATGGTGAGTCGGGCGCACCTTCAGTGATTACCGTCTTCAGCGTTTGGAAGGCCGACTCCACAGGGGGCCGCCGTTGGTAGTGGGCCGCTCCTTCGGCTTTGTCCGGTGCCTCCTCGAGACTCGTGCGGATCGCATACAGCCGCAGCTGCACCCCACTTGGATAATCCACCTCCATCACCGGCTGCGCACTCGAAGCCGGGGTACTAATCTCAACGAACGCCTTGCGTCCGGCGTCCGCCTAGTACTTCCTTCGCCAGTAGTACAACTGGACCACAGAGATCCCGTGCGCGGAACAGAACGTCTCCGCTCCCTCGGCCCCCAGAAGGTATTGCTCTACCAGCGGAAACATCTCGCCGGCCGTTCGTCTCGCAGGGCGCATCACTCGTCGTGAATTGGTCAAAACACAAAACCCCAACCACGATCACGCCTCACAATATGGGGTTGACCGGATGCTTACAATAAGGGAGCAAATGCAGATGTGCGTATTCCAAAGGATGGGAGCCCTTTCGAAGCGCCATTCGGCCAGCACCAGATATTTGCTGCACCAGTCCTGAAGTGATCTATCTTGATCTGTGGGCTGGCAATGACCGAGGCCGAGAGGCCGCAAACCATTTGGCTTCGAAGTACTTCCCGTGGGTATGAGGGCACCCCAATTTCCAGACGACTACGAAGCTTGGACCTCTCGGGCTGTTAATTCAGCTCAGCAATCCCCGCCATTTACGTCAATTGCGACTTGTCCTTGGTCACCGTGGACGGCAACAACTTTGTACCGTTCGCCTCTACGTGCTATGTCGGTGACAACGCCGAAAATACTACCGTCTTCAAGACGGTAGAAGCCCAACCAGAAGAAGTTGCGAAAGTCTTCATCAGTTCGCGTCTGCCCATTGCGCATGAGTCCGAGACTATCCTGAACGCTGCCCAGATTTGGAATCCCAAAATCGGCCGACACCACCTCCACGCGGCGATTGAATGCCACACCAGTGATTCGGAAGGGTTCCTCGATCACTGACATCTTGCCAGCATCTGTATGCAGGACCCATTGATGCTGGCAGCGGGCACGTTGCAGAGCAAGATCCATGACAGTAAGTGTGTTTACTTGTCCGGCAAGGGAGAAATAGTGCCACTGCAGTGGAGCGTCGATGCGGATGTGCTCTGGATCACTATAGTCAATAGGCGGCAGCACTGACCGATTAGAGCTCAGGTCACCATTGCTGTCAATCGAAGCTATGCTTCCAGTATCGAAGTTTTCCGGCCAGGGCCGCTCCCATTCGCCCGCGTCATACCGGCCAATTGGCACAAGCTCCGTCGTGGAATCAAACCACCCTGAGTTCTGAGCAATAGCCACCCACAGAGGATCACCCGTTGCCGTCTTCTGCTGCTGTGAGTGCAAATCCTCGCTACAGGCCGAGAACAAACACAGCGCCCCTGCTAAGACCCATCGCCATCGCGTTGCCGCCTGCGTTGCGGATTCTGACGAAAGTGCCGATGTGGTCTGATCAAGAGATGTCATCTTCTGGGCTTGTTGATGAGCTTGATCCAGAACGTGATTGCGGCTATTTGGAGTACGAAAGTGTACGAATCTCAGGGGTGCAGATTGATGATGTGCATTCCGCTGCTGCGGCCCGATGATTCCGGTCTTGGTGCAGCCACTCGAGCATTTAGCAATCAAAAATCCCTGACAAACCTAATTGCATTGCGAGTGGTCAACAGACTGTTGAACAGCTGTGACCGATCCGGCAATATGGTCCGTATATAGTCAGCATCCCCCGCCGTGCATGTCAACGACAACTACGCCTTGGTCGCCACGGAAAGCGATGACTTGGAACGACTCTCCTTCATAGCCGATATCGTTAACAACACCCATCTTGGTGCCGTCCTCAAGCCGATAGAAGCCCAACCAGACGAAGTTGCGATATCCTTTACCACCCCGCGTTCTTCTGACAAGACCGAGACTGGCCTGAATACTGTCAAGATTGGGTATTTCGACGTCGGCCGATATCGATTCCACGGGGCGACTGAATGCCACCCCGACAGTTCCGTAGGACTTCTCCGTCTCTACCTGTTTAGCAAGATCCGTAGACAGTACCCATCGAAGCCCACAGTGGGCGCGCCCTAATGCAAGGTCAGTGACGACGAGTGTGTCTTCTTCTTCGGCATCCGTATAGAAATGCCACCGCAGAGGAGCACTTATGTGGAGGCGCTCTGGATCGAGATTGTCAATTGGCGGCAGAATTGGTCGTGCAACGCTTAGACCGCCGATACTGTCAATCGAGGCAAACGGACCGTGATCAAAGTTTTCTGGCCAAGTCCGATCCCATCCACCTTCGTAGTACTGGCCGATAGGAATAATCTCCCCGGCGGCAAGCAAAGGTTTGGGTTTCTCGACAATAGCCACCCATAGGGAGTCGCTTCGAAACGGCTGCCGCTGCGTCTGCAAATCCTCACGACAGGCCCAGAGCAGCAACAACAGGACTGCCGAGATCCACCGCCATCGACTTGCATCAATCCATGCAGATTCTGACGGAGCACCTATAGTGGCCTGATCGAAAGCAGTCATCGTGGGGCTTGCAGGTGCGCTGGGTTGGGTTCACGCTTTTTGGGGTTCAAGTTTGAGCAAATGGTACAGATTTCAAAGATACGAGTGTACGAGACCTCTTCAGTTGGAATTCTCCTTTGAATACGGCTTTAACGCCTCCAATTGCGCTGTTGGGACAGTTTGTTGCCCTTATCAAGGGTATCGCGAGCGGACGCCAAGTTCTTGAACAATAATGATACCTCACCGCGTGGCATAAATGACCTAAGCCTGCCGAGTCCTAACAAATTTGACTTGATAACGGGGTCCCTCAGGGCATCCAGTCGGCCTAACAACCCGTCTTGATCGGTGGTTTCGCAGCAGGTGAGGTGTAACTCCCTGCCGTGGACGGCCGCCCCCTTCGGTTGGCGACAGGTTTCGAGTGGTGTAGTGGGTAAGGTACGACCGACCAGCGGGCCGCGCGTAGCCCTGGAGCGGAAGCGGTCGAGACGGAGGGACCTGCGGCTTCGGCTAGGGAGGCGGACGCGCGACCTGCTCGTAGCAGGTCAATTCCTCCTAGGCCCTCGCCCGCCTCGGCAGACGGGCGCAGCCGCGCCCCAGGATGGGAGGGGGCCCGGCGGCGGATCATACTGGCGGTTCCGGTAGCCGCCCAGGATCGCCCCCATCCGGAGGGCCGAGACCAGATCCGTGGGTTCGGACAGCCCCTGGTTGCGGGCGTAGACCCGCCTCCTGTGTCGCTCCGCGTCGGTGAAGATCACCGCCGCTTCCCGGTCCGATGACTCGCGCCCCCACCGCGTCAGGAGCCGGGTCCGCCCGGCCGGGACCAGGTACCGCGTAATCGCCGGGGGCC
>JAAXGT010000073.1 GCA_012271205.1 Rhodothermales bacterium | reverse complement strand
AGACGAAAAGGAAGAGTCCGTTTGCATGACAAGTCAGCTTGGGTGAGGGAGTATCCGAATCCAAGTACGTACCCCCGGCTCCGGACTGCCATGCTATGATATCTGCTAGGTCTCTCGCCCTTGAACCCCCACAATGCAAAAAGCGGGCAACGGCAGGGGCTGTTCCACAGAATAAACCATTCCGAATCAGGTGGGGAATTTGTCCAAAACGTGCACTTTTTGACTCCACGAGTGGGGAATATTTCCCCAAATTCAGTGCCCTACACCTATTTTTACTCTGTAATTGGTAGGCAAAGATGCTGAAATTTTTCTATGGCACAGTCCCGCAAGGGATGCTATTGGCCATTGTTGCCGCTAAGACATGGAGAATCGCAGTGGGTTATACGGTTCGGGTCCCGAGTAACAGGGGCTTATCGGGGATGTGGGCCTCCGTGTACGGGGCGTTCGTCCCTTGGATGGGGACCTATACACTCTTGGCGTGATTTGGCCACGGCAACCGGGGCCTGCGTACGTGGATGGTGCCCAGTCGCACGAAACTGCCCAGTACGGTCACACTCCAAGCCCACAGTCGATATCCCCGCATCAGACGGACATGTCCAGCGGCTTTGTGGCAACAGAACACGCTTCAGACATGCTCAAATGCGTTGGTCTGCTCGAAAACTTGGGTAAAGGGCAGGGGAAGCCGTAGCATTGCAGTGCGAGCAGGCCGGTGCATCGGAAGTTTATAGTATTTCCGGCAGCGGCCTCGTGAGTTTCGTGGTTTACGGGCGGCAATGGGCTCGATATGTATCTTGGAAGGGTCTATTTCGGGCTGAATCGGGGGGGGGGGCGATCGGGGGGCGGTAATTGCGCGGAAAAGCCGGCGGCTTTCTCGAGATCATGGCTGCCCATGTATATATTCCGTCATTTTGACCCGTTTACGATCTTTGATTGGACTTTATCCTCCTTTTTGGCTATATTCCCGGAAGTTAAAATTCGACATGCTGTCCATGTACGTATCCCGCATTCCCAACCGTAATTCCAACCCCACCTGGCTTATCCGGGAGTCCAAATGGGTCCATGGAAAGTCCGTCAAAACCACGCTGGCCCATATCACCCAGCTCCCCACCGAGGTTATCCTAGACATCAAACGACTGCTCAAGGAGGCACGGTCATCGATGATGTTTACACGGCCGTCGATGCGGTCCTGGCCGACGTCCGGCGCTTCCCCATGGTCACGTCGCCGCCACCCTGGGCACAGTGCGGCCGCTCCAGCTGGATACCCTCATCCGCTCCCGCGCCACCCGCGTCCGTAACATTGTGCTGGCGCTGATGGTCCGCCGCCTGAAAAACTCTTGACGGAATAAATTCACTGAGGTTCTCATCGGTAACTGCCGGTTGTTCAAGTGGCCCACCACCCGTTCGCACCAACTTGACTGGCGTGCCACGCAAAAGTGCCTCCTGTGTTGCCTTGTCGCCTGTGATATTCTGCCCGATACTTGGCCCAGAAATAGAGACTGCCAGTGTCGTGACCATTAGTATTCGCATATATATCATATCGCCCTCCACCCGTATGAGTTGTGATAGCAAACAATAAACGGGCCGCCTCCGGCTTCAAGCTGCATCCTTCAATCCATCCGTATGACGTATGCGGAACAGCCGCTAATTTGGAATTCAGAAAACCCACGGTATCAGAGCCTTGCGTTGAGGTGGATACGCATCAAATGTATTGTGATACCATCGGTGATTACTGCGGGCACGCGGAATCAAATTGGCGGCGGTAAAGAGAAAGAAGGACAACCCGCTCAAAGACCAGGTGGCCAGAGCCCAGCCTGCCCACTCCAAGATTTCGCCGAGATAATTCGGACAGGAAACAAACCGAAAAGCACCACCCGTGGGAATCTCGTATCCGGATTGACTTGACTGTCGCAGGCGCAACAGTATGCCGTCGGAGTGAAGGTTGAGTATCATCCCCGCAAGAAAGACTCCAATACCCATTTGAAATCGGATATCACCCAGCCAAGCAATATCAAAATGACCGAATTCACTAATGAAACGCGCGTTGATGTAGGCGTTGACCATATTGAACAGAAACCCTGGGCCAACCACGATCAAGGGCATCCTTCGTCCGCTGTTTGAGGTGCGAAGCGGGTAGATGAACGTGCGGTGAACATAGTGGGCCTGCCATACTATCAGGAACAGAATGGGTACGAGCTCGCCAGCTTGGCTTCCGCGGACATAAACGATCCAAAAAAACGCCGTCGCCGGCAGTTCCATTATGAACCAGCCGACACTGGCGGAAACATGCGGCCCCCATCCGCTACCTCCGTAATGACGACCGTAGGGCGCCGCTCTGACCAGCAAAAACAGGAAGATCACACCTGAAAGCGCGATGGTCTCCCAGACCAGAAAATTGTGTACTTGTGCCTCGGTCATTCGATCAAACCGTGCGTATGCATCCACTGGTAGGCATCCCGAATGGATTCCGATACCGGGCGCGGGGTAAAGCCCAGCTCCTGACGTGCTTTGGCATTTGATATTTGCCGGTTGCCGCTTTCCACGGCATTAAGTGAAGCCTGGGTGTAGAGCGGACGGCGTCCGCGGCTGCGATCCCACACAACTTGAACAGGGGCCCACATTCGGGCCAGCGTGACCGGAAACACCACGCGCGGGGCGGCAACACCCGTTACCTGTTGCGCAATCTGAGCCAATTCACGCATGGAATGCCAACCTCCCGAAAGGATGTAATTCTCGCCACAGCGCCCCTTCTTTTGAGCCGCCAGTGCCGCTGCAACAACATCTCGCACATCCACCCAGTCAAAGCCCCCCGCAACCAGCACTGGTATCTTCCGCCGGTATAAGTCGATCAACAGCTGCCCCATATGCGACGGATAGCTGTCGAAGGGACCCAGCACACCGGTCGGGTTGAGGATGACCGCGTCCAGGCCTCGGGCAATACCGCTGCAAATTTCCGCCTCGCTGGCGGCCTTAGTCTGGTCATAGGCATCATGTTGTGGACCTTCCGCTTTGGCCCGAGTCTCATCCAGCGGCTTATCCAGCGGGTGTTGGTTGAAGGCATGAATGGATGAAAAATGGACCACTCGCTTCACCCCGCACACGAGTGCCGCTGCGACAACGCTACGCGTGCCCGCTACGTTGACCCTCCACATCGCGTCCGCCTGGCGGGAATCCGTCGAGATCATGGCTGCCAAATGGAATACCGTGGTGGCACCCGTAAATGCGGCTACCAGTGATTCCCTATTCTGGATATCCGCCCGGAACCATTCGATATCGAGATCTGATGCTCCACCTTTTCGCCTGTGGAATAGGGCCCGAACCGGTCCAGCATCCCCCCTTTCGATCAAGGCATGTGCCAGTGCGCTTCCGACATGACCGCTGGCACCAGTAATTACTTGCATCACAAAATAGTTGGGATTAGTTGGGTTGGTAGCAAGAATTCGAGCAGACGCTGTGCCGCCTGGTTGCGCTCCGTTGACGTATCTGGGGATAAGGTAAGCGTCCACGTGGGACAAACGCGCCGTTTCAGCAGTGCGGACCGACGCTGAAGAAGATGCGCACACGCCCTGTATAATTACAAAGACCGCGGGCGCCAAACGCGGCCCAAATCATAAGCTGTGCCGCACAAACAGCCTGAAGTTGGTTTTTCCCCAATCGCACACACGCGCGCAGGCTTCCGAATATCAGTATCAGGACTAGTCTCCGTAGTCCTCCGTTTCAGATGCTTGCGTTGAATATCCATGCTGTGGCGGCGGAGAACCAGCAGCACCGAGATCCAGAGTTGCTGCGCAGACGGATCATTGTCACCAGCACGAGCTGATCAAAGCGTGACTCCCTGAGTGTCCGTACGATCAGGCACATCCTAAGAGCGACTCGGCCGTCCCATTGTATCCACTCAAAATCATCCTGGGAGTCTGCACCACAGAAAATATCGGCAGCTTCTGTTCTCCACTTGAAGCCGAGAATCGGCACAATTGCAAGCCACAATAGGGACCAAGCCCTGCCAAGTGCATCTAAACCGGCGTATTACGGCCCAAATTTCCCACGTCGGGTTGCAATACCGTTCCTGTGACGCAGAATCTAGATCCCAAACTGGGCCCGGGTATCGTGCACCAATTCTTCGGCTTCAGACCGCGTCGGTGCCTCAGCATACACCCTGAGCACTGGCTCCGTCCCGGACGGTCTGACCAGTAACCAACCATCCGACATCAGGTGCTTGAACCCATCCAAGGTATCCACCGCTTTTACCTGTCGCCCGGCAATCTGCCTCAAGCCTCCACCCCCCTTCAGCTCCTGCACAATCTCCAACTGACGTGGCGTACGCACATCTTCCCGATAGTACGCGTGTGGTCCAAACTCATCAAACAATTCTTGCACCAGCGCTGACAGCGGCAGCCCCCGATTATGCAGCATTTCCAGCAGAAGCATTCCCACGTAGAGTCCGTCCCGATCGCACAGGTGGCCTGCAACTGCAATCCCGCCCGATTCCTCCCCTCCTACCAGCACCTCGGTCTCCAAAAAACGCGGCGCTACGTATTTGAATCCAATCGGCCAGGTCTCCACCGGCAGAGCCCAAGCGCGTCCCATTCTTTCCAGCATGGCCGTGACGGCAAACGTGCGGACAATTGCCCCACTCAGTCCGCAATCCTTGTGCAAATGTCGCGCGAGCAGGGCCATGACAAGGTGCGAGGTAACCATTTGTCCGCGCTCGTCCACGACACCGATCCGGTCCGCATCACCATCATTGGCAATTCCCGCATCCAGGTTCTGATCTGGTACTACTGCAAGCAGATGTGCCAGATTGCGCTCGATTGGTTCCGGTGGTGCCCCCCCAAAGCCGGGATTGACGGTACTCCTCAATTCGACAACTTGGTTCGAGGTTAAGAGCTTACTGAAAATCCCTTGACCTGAGCCGAACATGGCATCATGCGCTATCCGGAGATTTGATCTCCGAAGTCCGTCAAGATCAAACTTGGTGCACAGGTATTGAACATAATCGCTTGTCAAATCTGCCTCGCGTACATTACGCCCGTCCGGCCTCGCATAACTCCGGTCAAAAGGCAACAGATGACGCTCTACAGCAGCAGTCATGTCCGGCGTAGCGGGACCGCCAAAGGAAGCTTTGATCTTGTAGCCGTTATACTCGGGAGGATTGTGGCTCGCGGTAATTACGACACCAGCATCGGCATTATAAGCTTCGGTAGCCCAGCTGATTGCGGGCGTAGGCGTGGGGCCTGCGGCAAGCGTGACCCGCACGCCCTCTGCTGCCAAGGTGCTTGCGACGTGGCTGGCAAATATGGCACCCATGAAACGGGTATCGTGTCCGAGCACTACTGTGGGTGAAACATGCCCCATCTTCTTGAGCCAGTCGGCCGTAGCACGCGCAATGCGGCTCAAGTTTGCAAACGTAAAGTCACGTGCAATGACCGCACGCCAGCCGTCGGTACCAAAGCGGATCGTCTCCTGCATCACTTGGCTCCAAGTGCTTGGTTTACAATGTCCTGAGCCTCCTGCAGTATGGTTTCCAGATGACCCTCGCCAGCCATACTCTCAGCATAGATTTTGTAGATATCTTCCGTACCAGATGGTCTGGCTGCAAACCAGCCGTTCTTTGTTACCACCTTCAGCCCCCCGATGGGCGCATTATTCCCCGGTGCACATGTGAGCTTGTTCAGAATGGCCTCACCCGCAAGTGTATCTGCCTGTACCGCTTTCGGAGTCAGCTTGGCCAGGGCCTCCTTTTGCGCCCGGGTTGCCGGCGCATCGATGCGCCGATATACGG
>JAAXGT010000022.1 GCA_012271205.1 Rhodothermales bacterium | reverse complement strand
GTCGATCACAATCCTGCCGTTGGTTGTACCTTCAATGGGGGCCCAGTTAACCTCCACATCCGGTGGCGCCTCCATTTTACCAGAGCCAGAGAAAATTCCCCTCAGGATATTCGGTTTTCTGCCCTTGATGCTAAACTTCAAGTCAGTACCTGCTGGACTTGTAATTCTAGCGTCTGCTCCGACAAATAGCTCGGCAAGTCTTTCCGCATTCGCACTCAATTTCTTAAAATCGGCCTTGATGAGAGCATCGGAATCCAACAACTCTTCTTCATACTGAGTCATTAACAAGACCCTTACTCCCAACTTCATAGCATCTTCGGTTGCTTTGGCGTGCGCAATGGAATAGGTAGTTGGTGTAAAGATCACGTCGGCCTTTTTCATAGCCTCAGCTATTGGACTCGGCGGTTCGTCATGATGCTGACGGCGCGGTGTCATTACCGATATTACGACTTCAGCTCCCTTCATCCGACTAGCTATTGCGATGATCTTGGCGATATCAAGCATGTCGCTATCGGTAACGATGAGAGCTAGTTCACCGGATTTGACAAGAGCGCATTCCTCTACGATCTTGATAGCCCCCAAAGAGACCTTTAGTTCCTTCATATGTCTGCCTCCATTACATTCTATATTTCTCTATAGTTTGCTCGTTTAGCTCAATCCCAAGTCCTGGTTTGTCAGGCACTCGTATGTATCCATCCTCAAGCTTCGGGGGATCCACTAATATTGCACTCATCAAAGGGGTGTCAGCGGTTCTATATTCTACAAAAAATCCCTTAGCCAGCGACGCAACTAAATGCAAGGCAGCGGTCAGGTTAATAGCACTGCTCCAGCTATGTGGAACCAGCAGAGTGTTCCACTGTTCGGCTAAGTCAGCGATTCTCTTACATTCAGAGAGACCGCCTGCTACATGAACATCGGGTTGGATCACGTCGAGGGCATTCCTAACAATCCAGTCCTTAAAACCATATACTGTCTGTAGTTCCTCGCCGGCTGCGATGCTCAAGTCTAATGCTCGGGACAGCTCAACGTAGCCTTCGAGGTCAGTCCTCAGAAGCGGTTCTTCCCACCAAAACACGTCGTATTTCTCCAACTTTCTGCCTAGCTTTAATGCTTCCGGAAAGGTCAGCGTGGATGGTCCATCGACCATCAGTGTGAACCCATAACCGAAGGTGTCTCGGATGACCTTGATGATCTCTTCACTCTCGTCCAAGTCCAGCCCAAAACCTCCGTAACCAAGTTTCACTCCGGTGAATCCCTCGCCCAGGACTCGCCTGACCAACTCGATTGTCTTGTCAGGATTCTGCATATCGAACACGTCACTGGCGTACGCCCTTATTTTATCGTGATAGTGCCCGCCAAGTAGCTTGTAAATGGGCACGCCCCATTTTTTCCCGGCAATGTCCAGTAGTGCCGTGTCGATCGCACTAATAGCATCGAGCGCCAAGCCCCGCTGTCGCGTGTACATTTCGCTCAGATACATCTTATTCCACAACCTGCGGTATTCAAGCGGATCTTCTCCGACGATCAGGGGCTTGAATCCTCTTTCAATAAGTGTCTTTACGCTTACCCCGGCTTCGTGGAAAAAGCAGTGCGTCATGGCATCTCCTATTCCCACTATGCCCTCATCGGTTTCGACTCTCACGATAGCGATCGAGCCACGCGGTCCAAACGGGACCGGTGCTTGGCTGGGCAGTGTATGCTTCACCACATCCACATGAACCGATGTAATCTTCATTTCTAAAATGCCTCCCTCGGAAACACGTTCATATCTCTATCAGAACTCGCCGCACATCTGGGCTTCCCACCATGCCGGCGAATCGCGCTGCACTTCCGTTTCGCACAGTGGCTGGAGCAGCGGTGCATCTGCGTCTACCGCGGAGCCGAGTAGCCACGAGCGTCGCCTACTTCCAAACCTGGCGTGCGACTCGGAGCCAGTTCTCCCCGAGGATACCGCGAACTTCGGACTCCGAATAACTGCGTTCAAGCAGGCCCTCGGTCAGCTCTGGAACCTGCTCCGGCGTCGCGTAGTTGGCCACCAAGTCAGCATCGTAACCTAACTCAGCTGGATAGCGCGAACGGTTCATTGGCGCCAACACACGCTCTCGCAGCCACCCTGGCGGGTCGTAAAGATAGTCGAGTCCGATGCCAACGTACTGCGGTCCGCCCGCCACTTCCGCGTGATAATCGATCATGTTCAGCAAGCCCTCTGTGGAGGGACCCGCGTCCACCATGAACTGATCGCAGCCGACGATACCAATCACACCGCCCGATCTAGCACAAGCCTTGATCTGATCGTCGCGAATGTTTCGGCCATGTTGAAAAAGCGTAAAGGGGTTCGAGTGCGAGAAAATCACTGGGCCTTGAGAGACTTCGAAAACGTCCATGGATGTGCGATAGCCGGTGTGACTCACGTCCACCAGGACCCCAACCCGGTGCATTTCCTGGACCAGTTCGATACCGAACCGGGTGAGCCCCGCGTCCACCCGTTCGTGACACCCGCCGCCGACT
>JAAXGT010000076.1 GCA_012271205.1 Rhodothermales bacterium | reverse complement strand
CACCGTCGGCTATGCCCAGACTCCCTTCTCCATGATCATGCTCGTAAGTTCATGTAACGCCAGACAACCATATCACCCCCAGCACGGAACATCGCATGCTACACGAGGCGCCGCCGCTGGTCTACCGTGAGCGTCAGCCCCCCGAACATCCGGGGCCCCGTCCCTTTCTGGTGACCCCGCACTCGCACCGGACGGCCGCCCCACTCGTCCTGGAGCCTTCCCAAGGTTCGCTCCACCGTCGAACGCGCCTGGTAGCGCCACGATGCGGTAGCCCCAGTCTGGCGGCGCGTGGCACTTTCTGCTCCCGGCTCCGCTCCGCTTTCCCAAGGCGTCGTAGATTCGGGTCCAGGATCGGCCTAGGCCCCCGACGTTCACGGGGCGTCTGGATCTCCTTCGCGTCCTCGGCACGGTCCATCCGGTCCTACCGGTTCTGCCCCCGCTGGGCCGTCTTCGTCATCAGAGGAATCGCCGCCGGGCGGTCCGGCCGCGACGCCGACGATATCATACCGCGGATCGGAATCCCTCCGTCGGCCACATCCATGTGCCGCTGGTACCCCGTCCACGAGTGCTGATAGCCCTGCGCCTTGCGCTTGAGCCCCACTGTACACGGCTTCGGCAGCTCCGCCAGCATTTCTTCCAGGTTCATCGTACGCAGACGGCCAACCGGCTCCGCTCCTTCGGTCGCTCCTGGCCCTGGCGAGGACGGCCCCGCTTGCGCTTCGGTCGCCCCCCCCTCCTTTTCCTGGGGCGCCGGCTGCTCTCGGGCTTCCAGGGCCGGGGCCGCCCGCGAAAGCCCCCCAGCTGATCCGTCTCCCCCTCCTTGATCCGCACGGCGGGTCGGCCAGCTGGCCGACCCGCCTCCGCCAACTCCTGGAACGCACGCGAAAACGTGACCTCGCTGGGCCCCTCGCGCCCCACACCAACGCCGAAGCGTCGGATCCGAACGCCCTCGTTCCCCCACGCGGTCGTCGTCGAAATATCGAACCCCATCACGCCCGCGCCAGCGGAGCCCGAGGCTGCAGCGGACGACCCAGCCGGCGATCCGCCACGCGCGGCCGAAAGCGCTCGACCGGGACCATCTCCCAGGCCAGTCATAGCTTCTTGTGGCGCCCGGCCATAGGGCCCAGCCCCTCTTCCTTCCGGGGAAAGAGCGCCCGTTGGCCACGGATCCAGAAACCGCGTACTTTCTTTCCAAGGGACCGGGGCCCTCCGTTTTCTTCGTTTGTGTTATCACTCCGAAGAGACCCAAACCAGCGGGGCCCGTCCCTGGCCTCTTGTTCCAACGGTGCGAATCCCTGCGACCCGGAAACTGTCTGAGGTCCGCTCAAGCTCACCCCTGCTCCGCCCCAGACAGCAAAACCTTCAAATCAGGGGGTTGCAAGAGGCTCATTTGATAATGCTAATACATATGTTTATATTATAATAAACGAATGAAGTAATGAACAGCCGATTTACCGAATTTGGTGGTGAGTGGACTCGCACCAAGCTGGGCATTCTGAAAATGTACTTGGATGCCTATACTACTGCAATGAAACACCAGCATTTTCGGTTGCTCTACATAGACGCCTTTGCCGGTTCGGGCCAAGTTGCCCTGTAGAGTGACGCCGACAATGATGGTCAGGTCCGAGAATTTCTGGAGGGGTCCACAAAGCTTGCGGCTCAAGTAGCCGACAAATCATTTGACGAGCTGATTTTTGTGGAAAAAGATCGCGAAAGGTGCAGCGACTTGGAAGACTTAAAATCAGAGTTTCTTGAACGGTCCATAACGATCCAAAACTCTGACGCAAACGAATTTCTGGCCAGCTTCAGCCGAGACTGGGACCGTTGCCGCGGCGTTCTCTTTCTTGACCCCTTTGGTGCCGAACTCGAATGGAGGACGCTTGAAAGGATTGCCGGATTCAATGCGCTTGATGCATGGATTCTGGTTCCAGTGGCAACCATAGCACGCATGCTGCCAACAAGAAGAGAGCCAGACGAGATTAGTGACCAGTGGTCTCAGAGACTGACCAAAATCTACGGAGGCGAAAGCTGGCGCGGTCTGTATCGCAATGACCCGCAGCAAGTACTGTTTGGAGAAGCCAGTCGTATAAGGACTCCCGGAATTGACGACCTAGTCAGGATTTACAAGAAGCAACTCCGGACTCTGTTCGGAATCAGGCTCCTGGAGAGATCCTGCCAGCTCAAAAACTCCAAGAATGTTGTCCTGTACGAATTCATGTTTTGCGTTGGTAGCCCGGACTGCTAGGCAATCGGCATCGCAAAAAGAATTGCTCGTCACATACTGGATCACCTTTAGAAAATGGCCACTAGCTCCGCAATAGAATGGACGGAAACCACTTGGAATCCCGTCACAGGTTGTTCCAAAGTTAGCGCCGGGTGTAAGAACTGTTATGCGGAACGGATGTCCCTAAGGCTTCAATCAATGGGACTGGAGAAATACAAGAATGGATTCTCCGTAACCGTCCACGAATCTGTCCTCTATGACCCCCTCAGATGGAAGCGGCCACGCCTTGTCTTTGTCAACTCTATGTCCGACCTGTTCCACGAGGACGTGCCCACAAGCTTCATCAAAAATGTGTTCGAAGTCATGAACATGGCTCACAGACACACCTTTCAAGTGCTCACGAAAAGACCGGAACACGTCGCGGCCATCAATAGCTTGATCTCCTGGACTCCGAACATCTGGCTCGGTATCAGTATCGAGTCGAAAAGATGGCAACATAGACTTCAATCGCTAAAGGACACGGACGCCAAAATAAAATTCCTGTCCCTGGAACCCCTTCTTGCACCACTGACTAACATCCCGTTGGACGGTATCGATTGGGTTATCGTGGGTGGCGAGTCTGGCCCTGGTGCCAGGCCAATGCATCCCGATTGGGTGCGGGAAATCCGCGACAACTGCTTGCGCAGTAATGTCGCCTTCTTTTTCAAACAGTGGGGTGGCGTTTTCAAAAAACGCACAGGCCGTATCTTGGACGGTCGAACATGGGACGAAATGCCCTTAGCCGCCAGCTCCTCCCCCAAGGTACACACAGGTGCATGCAGGTCACCCGAGATTTATTCGCCTGCGAAGGGGGTGCGTGGTGCGTGCTGAACAGTGCCGTCTGACCAACTTTGCATACCGATACACTTGGCCTGACGAAAAATGATCACCATCAGTGCGTACAGGCCACACCAGCTCGATGGTTTTTACCCGACCAATACCGCCCAAGAATCGAAAGTGCCCCAGCCGGTCCAACGAGTAGCGTGACTCAGATCAAAATGCCGGTATCCGGGTGGAGCGTCACGTTACGTCATCGTGCTTGGGCAAGCAGGATGACGGGCTGGGCGATTATGCTTCTGTACAGGTCGCTCCTTGACAGACCGATCGATGCATCCTAAGTGTAAAAGCTTGAGCATTGGGTGCTGCCCCCGGACACGGTTAATACTGAGTTACCGGGGATTTAAAATTGCAGGCCACGGATGATGTCTCGCAGAAGTCCTGCCGGAAATTGCCGAGTACAGTCGGCCTCTTGACACTGATGGGACTTTCTCAAGTACACGCACTTTTATGCCCAAACATCTGCGCACCTGAGGCGCATGTGTATCTCCTGCTGCACGCTTGTGCGGGCGTCTATGAGCATTGGATCCACGCACCAGAGCTCTCACATCAGGCTGATGGAACCTGCTCCCGGGCGGGAGCAGGGCAGTTTGGGACATTCCCAGATGCCGGATGTGCAGCACTGAGTGATGCACCAATACCTTTGGCCTTGATGTCTGTGTCCAGCGACCCCACTCCTGTGAGCGCATCCAAGCAATGGCCGGGGCTGTGTGCACGCAGTCGCTTATTCTAACCGGGCCACCTAACAAGGCCGGTGAGCGGTGTTTCCGCATGCATGCTCCGATCGCAAGCGGAGACAAGTTGCTATCCCCCGGCAGCGGACGCGTCAATGAGGTTGATTCCCTGATCTCGCCACCGGTAGAGCTATCTTGGACAACCTGCATGCAAGGGTGTCTACTTTTGCTCGCAAGTAGCCGGTCACTCATGTCGCTGCCTTGAGCACGCTGCGGAAAAAGAGATCACTGTCGGTCAAATCCTTCAGCAGAACATCCGGATTCTGATCCGCAAGCGTGTCTATGGGCGTGAATCCAGTCGCCACTGCCACCGATAACGCCCCAACACTGTGACCACACTGCACATCGTGAATCGAGTCCCCGACAATGATAATCTCATGCCCCGCGAAGAGTCGTCCACAGTACTTCTCTGCACGTGCTGTGGCTATCGCCGGCAGCCGGGTACGGTCGGCATGATCGCTCCCAAACGCGCCAAACGGAAAGAATTCTGCCAGCCCTGCACCCTCAAGCTTCAGATATGCTGTATGCTGTAGATTGCCGGTCAGAAGGCCCAACTGAACATCGGGATTCTGGGCCAGCCGCGTCAAGAGTACCCTTACGCCCGGCAGCACAGCCAGATCAGACGGATGATAAGCAGCGCGCTCGGCATAGGCCTTTAACGCCCGCGGAAGCAGGTCCTCAATCTCGTTGGCGGACACCCCGGCCACGGTGAGAATTTCTTGTACGATCAAGGGGTCCGTCCTCCCCGAAAAGCTCACACCCTCGGTTGTAATCGGCCGTTGGCAGAGGTCGCTCAGTACAGCTTCTATTAGACGCCGACCGCAGCCGTTGGTGAGAAGAATCGTACCGTCAATATCAAAAAGGAGCAGCTTCATATGCTGTACTGTTCACTCAAATACGCTTGGTATGACTGGTCATTGACCGCATTAAGCCAGTCTTGGTTGGTCAGATACCAGTTCACCGTCTGACGTAGACCAGCCTCCAAACTGTATGACGGTGTCCAGCCCAAATCCTTCTGAGTTTGCCGGGCGTCAATCGCGTACCGAAAGTCATGTCCCGGCCGGTCGGCCACAAACGTGATTAGCTCCTGCGATGCGCCAGGAGCACGACCCATCGCTTCATCCACGAGGTTAAGTAAGAGCCGCACTATGTCCAAGTTGGATGTTTCACTGCTGCCGCCCACCAAGTACGTAGTACCAGGTGCTCCGTGAGTTAGCATCTTCTCCAAGGCCGCACAGTGATCTTCCACATGTAGCCAGTCTCGCACGTTCTCTCCCTTGCCGTAGACCGGCACGGGGCGCCGGTCCAGCGCGCAAAGAATAACGAGCGGAATCAGCTTTTCTGGAAATTGATACGGACCGAAGTTATTCGAGCAGTTGGAAATAATAATGGGCAGCCCGTACGTATTGGCATACGCCCTTACGAAGTGGTCCGCCGCGGCCTTCGATGCGGAATACGGCGAGCGAGGCGCGTATGGTGAGGCCAACGTGAAATAACCTTCCTCTCCCAACGCTCCGAATACCTCATCCGTTGACACGTGAAGAAAGCGGCACGTATCCATCTGGCCGTCCCAATGTCGCCGAGCTGAATCCAATAGCGTAACTGTACCTAAAATGTTCGACTGCACAAACGCGAGTGGCGCGCGAATTGAACGGTCCACGTGACTTTCTGCCGCGAAATGTACGACACTCGTAAACTGGTATCGGGCAAACAGCTTGCTCACCAACTCCAGATCACCTACATCTCCGCGTACAAAGGTGTAGTTGGACTCGCGCTCTATGCTGTGCAGATTCATGAGATTGCCCGCATAAGTAAGCTTGTCTAGATTGACGAACTGAAGTTCGGCATAGCGCCGTACCATGCGCAGCAGGAAGTTAGAGCCGATAAAGCCCGCGCCGCCTGTTACCAGGACGCAATCCGGTTTATGCGGAAGAGAACGAGGGGGCATAGTGCTTGAAAAGGGCCAAGAAAACGCCGCAGGCAAGGCATTGATGCACACGCTGGCCTGCCTTGTCGTATATTCGCGCCGCAAGTGATACGGACATCGACGTGGAATCAGGCAAATTTGAACTTGAGGAGTCCACAAGCGGCATCGAAGCGTGGCGCCTGAATTCAAACGGCCTGCGGGTACTGATTGCTCCACAGGCAATAGCCCCTATCGCCACCGTCATGATTACCTACCTAGTAGGCAGTGGAGACGAGCGGCCAGGCCACACGGGGGCGACTCATTTCCTCGAACACCTTATGTTCAAGGGCAGCGAGCAATTCAACCCGGCGAAAGGAACCGACATTTTCGAATTGCTCCAAAGCGTGGGCGCACAAGTAAATGCCACGACATCCAAGGATCGAACCAATTACTACGCCACCCTGCCGGTGCAGTATCTGGAACTGGCACTGCAGATTGAGGCGGATCGTATGCGCAATGCCCTCTTGGATACCGGAGACATGGAAGCCGAGCGCACCGTAATCTTGAATGAGCTGGATCGCGGCCTGAATGATCCCATACACAATCTCTACAAGGAACTCTGGAGCACGGCTTATACTACGCACCCCTACCACCATCCCGTAATCGGCTGGCGTAAAGATGTCGAATCAATCTCCCAGGATACACTGCGCAAATTCTATGACACGTACTATTGGCCGGACAATGCTACACTGTCGGTAGTGGGGGCTGTGGATCGGGGCGAAATACTTTCGTTGGTGAGCCGACACTTTGGTGGTCTGCCACCTATGCCGGTACCGCCGCAACGGCCGCGAACAACCGAACCCGCCCAAGCGGCGGAGCGGCGGATTACCAAACAGGGGCCGGGGCATGTTTCCGTGCTTATGATAGGCTATCGCGTGTGCGAAGCCTTACACCAAGACGCCGCGGCTCTCAGCATTCTGGAACTCATTCTGGCTTCCGGCAAGAGCAGCCGGTTGTGGCGCCGGCTGACAGACACGGGGCTTGCTGCGCAGGTGGCCGCTGGTGCCATGCCGTCGCGTGATCCCGGACTGTTCCATGTGATGGCTATGCTCGTGCCAGGACGTACCCATGCCGAAGTCGAAGCCGAAATTCATGAAACGATTGAAGAGCTTCAAGAAACTGGCCCAACGCCGGAAGAATTGCGTCGTGCCCAGTCACAACTGGCTGCACAGGAAGCGTTTATGCGTGACGGTGTTTTTGGCATGGCTGCCGTACTGAATGAAGCTATAGCCGCCGGCGATTGGCGCCTGTTTGCTTTCTGGCGCGAGCATATGGAGCGTGTAACGGCAAGCGATGTGACACGCGTCGCCCAAGCGTACCTGCGACCTGACCGGCGCACCGTTGCAATACTTGGTCCGAGAGGAGGATGAGCGTGATCACCCGGATATCGGATCGTGTAAGCGAAGTAGACGTCGGCCCCTGTCGCCTGCTGCTGCTTCCGGTGGACGTGCCTCAGGTCGTATCTTGGGCCGGTTCTATTGCCACCTATCCCAACTTGGAGCGGGGAGAGGCGCTGGTGCAGACACTGACGGCAGATCTGCTGGACAAGGGTACACGCTTGCGTGATCGCTTTGCGCTTTCAGATGAATTGGAGCGGCGCGGTGCACGTCTGACCATTAACGCCAGTGGTCTGCGTATTTCATTTCGGGGGCGGACACTGGAGCACGACATGCCCGAGGTAATGGCGCTCCTGGCCGAAATCCTTACCCAGCCACTGCTGAACGAATCCGAGTTTGTCAAGGCTAAAGCTCGCCTGAATGCTTCATTGGAGCATGCACGCGATTCCACGGCCCAGAGGGCGCAAGGAGCGCTTTCGCGCCGACTCTATTGCACGAACCATCCCGCGTTTTTACCGGCTTTAGAAGATACGTTGCAAGCGCTTGCAACGCTATCCGTCGACGACATCCACACCTTTTACAAAGGTCATATGGGCCCCAATGACTTGGTTATGGCCATGACCGGCGACCTGAATCTGGACGCGTGTGTGCAAGCGGCCGAGGCGACTTTTACGCATTGGGCCGGCCAAAGCACGCAAGCCACGCACGTGGAATCGGCCTCACCAGAGGCGCCTGGCCAAGTGCAAATTCCGATGAAGGAGAAACCGGCGCTTGACGTACGTTTGGGGCATGCCATTAGACTGCGGCGTACGGACGCGGACTGGCTGCCACTTCATGTAGCCACATACATATTGGGCGGCAATTTTTCATCTCGCCTTATGAAGCGCGTCCGGCAGGAGCTGGGACTCACCTATGGTATCAGTGCGCACCTGCAAGGGTTGGCTGATGGGGCTGAAGGCTACTATTCGACCAGCATGTCGCTAGGGGCAGCCGATCTGGCACGCGGACTGGATGCCACGCGAAGCGTAATTGAAGAATTTGTACGGGAAGGTCCTTCCGCTAAGGAACTCGAAGAAAAAAAAACGACCATTGCAGGGGCATACCAAGTCGGACTTTCAACCACCGGCAGCATCGCTGGCCGGTTGCATAGCAACGCTGTACGCGGGCTTGAGGTCGCTTACCTGGACGAGTTCGTGAATGAGGTCAAGAGCCTGACACTGGAAAGAGTGCGGGAGGTCCTATCCAAGCATATATCACCTGCAGCACTTCACACCGTAGTCGCTGGCACTTTGCCCGAGTAGGCCTACTTGCCGTGAATTACGGCGATTGTCGGTTCCTTGGGATAAGAGGATTCTCTTGGCAGAACCAGAGCTAGCAGAATATAAAGAAAGAGACCAGCTCCCCTGAAGAAGGGGATAGCGGTGAAGGCGACGAATGCTAGGCGCACCGGCCAAACTTTGCATCCACTCCACCGACTGAGGCCGCGGCATACGCCCGCCAAAATACGATGGTGCCGGGCCTTGGTCAGTTGCGAAAGCTGGGATCGTTGGCCCGCGGAGCTTGCACGTGTGTCTGCCTTTGTTCGTTTGAACCCTGTTCTCCGTTTGGGAACAAAGGCGCTGGTTATTGCTGCTACCATAATCAGTACAGCCAGCCACGGAAAAACGATGGCCATGGTGGCTAAAGCTGTCCCGGCCAACAATCCCAAACTGGTCAGGATGTACAGCAGGCCGAACACAATCAGCGTACAACCGCCGACGAAGTGCCAATTCAAGGTGAGCAATCCATGATTTGCGGGCACTTCGAAGAGCTCGGCCTCCACTTCCTGG
>JAAXGT010000038.1 GCA_012271205.1 Rhodothermales bacterium | reverse complement strand
CTACACTAGACTGAGATTATAGGCACTCTCAGGAAATGGGATGAGCTGCCAGAATCCGTTTGGGTTTCGACTACAGATACCGGAGTTCCAGCGCCCCCGCCACGGGCGCTATGCCCGGCCTTGATGCTGCGGACATAGGTGACGGGCATGAACGTGTGAGGGGCCGACTTCAGTGTAACAGGCGACACCGCCTGAAGACCCGCATCCAAGCCCGCGTGCTACAGAGATCGCAACGGCGGACGCTGTAGCGCAGGAAAAGGAAACGGCCATCCCGGGGCCGAATCGATTACCTGCGTGATCACGCCAGACTCCACCAGGACCACTTGCGGCGTGCGGATGTTCAGGGCCCGCGGATTAAAGGTTGTGTCCGTGGACACCAGGAATGGAAACGTGGCTCTGCTCACACGGCGAAGCAGCAAGGATTCATACGCGGCGGTGGCTGAGCCCCTGAGCGGATCCGCATAGATGGCCAGCACAGGATGGACCCAAGCACCCGATCCCGCAGGGGGTTCCGACCAGTGTTGGAGCACTTTCATCTGATTCATCGAGCACCCCATGGCCCCCAACAAGATGACCACCGCCGTGTCCGGCATGGTCAGCCCCTGATCCACGATGGGAGCACGACTTTGGGCTTCCATCAACGCTGCCGCAGAAGGGAGCGCCCCACCAGCTGCCATGCTCCGGGCTGACGGGTCTCGCTATTTTCCAATTCCTGCCCAACGCGTTCCCCCCGCCCCG
Organism: Rhodothermales bacterium; assembly: GCA_012271205.1. Taxonomy (GTDB): domain Bacteria; phylum Bacteroidota; class Rhodothermia; order Rhodothermales; family Bin80; genus JAAXGT01. The sequence continues at coordinate 10,080 of JAAXGT010000038.1, read as the reverse complement.
TTACAAAGGCCAACGCGACAAGCAGTGTCACACCAAACGGTACAACGAACCAAAATGCAGCGCGAGCTGCATTAGCCATCGGCGGCCTCCGGAGCCTTGAATCTGTATCGGATCACCGTGGGGTTGCCCACATCCCCGTCCGCCATCTGCACTGGATCGCCAAGAAAGTACAGGTACCCATGCCCTGCGGTTTTAGGAAACTTGGGAGGGACGGTACTTACACTCCTGAACTTGCGGCTGTTGCTGGCTATGCTTAGGCCATACACGTTCCTGCCGACGGCACCGTCGGGGCGATACTGTTTGCCAACGTTACGGAATAGCGACAGGCGTGTGTCTCCATCCAATGCGTACAGGCCAATGAGCTTTGAGGCACGCTCCGACGCCATCCGTTCGCCTGTCCGGCCAATATCTTCATCTCGCTGGACAAAGAATTCAGGCCGCGCCAGGGTCACCTGGGAACGCCTGCGCACAGATCGGCCATCCATGTCTTCATGGTACTTGTAATACGGACCATCGCCAAAGCAATCCATGTTGCGCCCGCCTATTCCCAAGTGGTTGATATTGAGCCTGAACAACCTGGGGAGCTCCAAGCGTATCTTCCGCTCCAATTCGAGATCCATCGAAAAGACCCCCATTATGGACGTCGACTCGGCACCCAAGCCCCGCACTCCCCGGAACACGAAAATGGAGTCCCCGCGAGAGCAGAACGATAAGGTGGTCGGGAGTAGCCTCCGCTTGGCCGCCAAGCAGTTTCCGGCCCGGTCAAAAACGACCATGTCTCCCCCCATAGTCGAGAGTATGACCCGATCATTGTTGGCAAACCGAGCGGACCAGGCCCGGTGATACCCATCAATGGGCAGGCAGGTGTCCATGCTGTAGGTCGCCTGATGTTGACCCGTGCTGGCAAACAGATGCACCAGACTCGAGGCCATATCTGTGACGAGCACGCTGCCCGAGGCGTCGACATCCATGAACTGGACAAATCCCAGAATCACTGAGTAGTCCAATACCAGCGTGTCTACCGGCACAAACAGGTCCTCAAACGGAACCAGGGGGCCGGATGCACCATCACTTCAGAGGAGTCACTGGACCGCCGCGTGCATCCGGCCAGCAGTCCCGCCAAGACAAGACCGGCCACGAAACTCGCCACAGTTGCGTGCCGACACGCAGCTATTACATCCCGCAATAGGGCTGTTATCATGCGAGGCTTGTGGGTTCAGTATGTGGCCGGTGGCCTGGCCTCATAGCCGGACTATTCGTCCTGCGGGCAGCCTTCCAGGCAGGCAGGCGATGGGTCTGGGCTCGTTTCGCAGCACGTATCCCCTTTGTCCTCTTCGCAAGGTTTATCACACCAATAGATCATGTTGCACGGGCTCTCTTCTTCGGTGCAGTAGCCATCGGGGGCAGCTGTTTCCCATTTCCTCACCGGCTTCGTAGGCACCGCCTCCGTCTTCACGTAGGTCAAACCGGCAAACACTACAGCCAAGGCCAGTGCCACGCCTGCAGCCGCACTCAGACCACGCTGCCGCAGGCTCATGTTGCCGACCAGAAGATGCGTCAAGAACTGTTTCATCAGATCCGGGACTTGTTTAGAAGGTGATGGGACAAACGGCGCAAAATATAGGCTCCGGAAGACGTTTCCCCAAGCGCTTCGAAAGCCCCGCCTCACTCTTAACACCAGTTTTACATTTTGAAAGTCACGACGCGCTGCACATGTTGGGATCCCCCCGCAGACCAAGATAGGTGTGAAACTGCGGGGTCGAGCCCTCGCGACAGTTACCCGGCAACTGGCTTGCGCGGCAACGGATTGGGGTTGGCCCGAGGTTGTGACACGCCGGTGCCTGGCGTTGGCACCTGGTCGCCGGTTTTCCCAGCAAGGAGCTCTGGAAGGCTGGTTGACGGGGTTGCTCGCACGCCCGGAGCACGTCCAAGTCGCCCCCGGATGCGATTGGGGCTCTAGGTGTCCCGCGCCGGGGCCCACCAAGGCGGGGCGCGCGGTTGGTCCGGGGCGAGGCGGGGGTCGGCTTGAGCCGGTCAAAACAGCGGCCCGGACCATTAAAAGGTAGCTGGAGGGCCTCCTTAATGCGATCGTCCTGAAGGGAAGCAATGGTCTGGCAGAAGGCCTCAACAGCCGGATCCAAACCATCAAAGTGCGCAGCAGGGGCTTTCGTAACCAAAGCCGGTTGGCCCACGCCATTTACTTCTCACCTTGGAGGGCTCGATCTATACCCCGAAAGCGTCCGCAGGTAAGGGTACCCACTTAAACCGAGGAAGAATCTTAAAAATTGGCATTGCCTGATGACAAACCTCTTGCACGCTATCGAACAGGCACAGGGTGGAGAAGTACCAATTCGCGGGTAAGCCGGAGACGATTCTGCAGCGCATGTTCCGGCTGGTACGCATTACGCGCGATTCAGAAGCGTAACTCTTGCCGGCGAAAGCCTATGTCAGCAGGACGTGATTGTTAGTTCAGTTATAACTCCCTCGCAAAGTAGTTGTCGATCCGCTACGCACAGGTTTATTCAAGTGCGCGATCGTTTGAGCGTGAGAATAGAATGTGTCTACAAGAGCGAGCGAGATTCTGTGGCAGAGTGACTTGGAGATGTCGTACTCTGGAACACATCATACAGAGTGTGTGTCAGCAGGTTAGCGGTCTCTGTGTGGAGATCGATGATTTTAGGGCGGCGCAGGATGCCCGCGCCGGCGGTGTCTACGGTAAGTGAGCACACCCCAAGCTGCCGCTGAAAAAAAGTGGCGCTGGTCTGGAATGCCTGAAACCGTTCTGCGGGTACAATCCAGAGTCGCTGTCGGATGGCACCGCGTCGAATGACAAGATTCTCATCGACAAAAGCCCAGCCGTGGCACCAGTATTGAAGCAGGGCGAGCACCCACAGCAACGGCATTACCCCTAACCCCCAAATTGCCGGTTTCCAAAAGAGGTAAACGGTACCGACCAATACAACAAGAGCTAGGCTGTACCGAAGGCCCATGCGGCGAACAGTGACATTTGCAACCGATTCGTACGAATCGGGAAGTGAGAACGAACAAATCCGCGGAGCAAGTGCCATCACGTCATTCCACTTGGCGAAGGGCATTGCAAGCTGGAATCCTTGATAATGGCCGCCCTCAAATCCCAGGGTTTGCATTTCCAGCCGGAACCACTGCCGGAGCCGCATGAGCGGATTGGAGCAGATCAGCAGCGACTGCACACGACCGTAGGGTAGCGTCCCTTCGCGGAGCGTCGTAAGACCGTAACAACGATAAATCTTCTCTGTACGCAGTTCCAACCGGAAGTTGTAGTGCCTGAACAAATTGACTACAATGCCAGTGACCCATCCAAGTAGCACCGCAATAAGGGCTATCGCGATACCCACAAGCAGAGGGAATTCGAGCAATCTGCCGATGAAGGCTTCCGCCATATCGCCAAAAAGCCAGTTGGTGATTTCCTCTGGGCCGAAAATGCCAAACTGCTGCGCCTGGCCGAATATGGCAAATACCAGTACGAAGTAACCCAGCGAAAACTGATAAACACCCGAGAGCAGCACGCGCCCGATAGACATGGCAAAGTCCGGTGCTGAAGCTGCTGCAGGCAGGGTGTTTTCCTCCATCGCATGCGCGGCACCGCTTCGAAGTAAGGTGCGGATGCGATGCGCCTCTGCCAAGCCGACATATGCAAGCACGCCCTCTGCGGCAGTGCTTCCCGCCGTCTCAATCTTAACGGCTGCCGTACCCAACAAGCGTGCGAGTATGTTGCGTTCAATGGCGACGTTTTGAATACGGCCGACAGGAATATTGCGCCGCACATGACTGAATACGCCACTGTTAATGAAAATCTCGCGTTCGCTTACGTGGTACGTAAACCGTATATATTGGGCGATCAGCCAAGGTGCCAACACTACGGCGTACACAACAGTAAAGATTAATATCACGATGGAGAAGTCATTGTTCGAGGTGATCATAAGAACGAACGCGAGCGTAGCTGCCCCGGCGCGGTGCACCAGCGTTAGCGGGTGCAGTCGTCTGAATTTTCGGTCTGCCGCCTCCATTACACGGCTTCCCCGGTAATAAACTGCCGCACCTCATTACGCATTCTTGCTGCTTCCTCGTACCGCAGACCGGGCACAACCACGTCGCTGCTACGCGTACCTGCGGTATGTACCACCAGCCGTCCCAGTTCGAAATTGCGTTCGATAATGTCCTGCGACACGTCCAGATGCTGAATGCGCTTAAGCGGAACAATCGTAGTGACGCGCCGCCAGATGCCGCGAACGAGCTCCAACTCCTCCTTCCGTAATTCATAGCGCCAGAACCGGTAGCGTAGTCGAGGAATAAAGAAGGTCCACAGGGCCGTGAAAACGACAATCATACCCGTGATCGTGCCAGGCGGTAATTGGCCTTCCCCGGAAAACAGGCGAATAAGATCCGCTGTTAGCCCTCCAATCAGGAGCAAGCCCCAGACCAGTAGGCATTTTATCATCCAGACAGTCTTGACGGCGGGATCTAGGGGATGCATTGGGATCAGCCAGGGATCTTACTGAGTGTATAAGACCAAAAATACGCTTGTGCATCCAAAAAGTGATACATACTGCCCATGAGGGGTAAATCCGTCAGCATCCTGGGATGTGGCTATATTGGCCTGCCCGTGGCCAAGGCACTCATTCAGCGCGGATGGCGGGTGCGCGGCTCCACAACATCTTCGGAAAAGCTGTCAATGCTGCTGGCCATGGGTATTGAGCCATTCAGAATCCGGCTGACACCCGATCTGGAGGGAGCGGGATTGGTGGATTTTTTCGACTCAGAAGTGCTCTTGTTGAACTTTCCTCCGGGCCGGAAAAGACCAGACGTAGAGGCGTTTATGGAACGTGCTATGGATGGACTCTTGGCAGCTATTCAGGACGGACGAGTGTGCTTTGTCGTTTTTGCAAGTTCGACCAGCGTGTATTCGTCCGGTACAGTACGCGAAGAGGATGCGGGCCGCCCGCCCCCGGACACTGCTTCGGGCCGTGCCCTGCTCGCAGCGGAAATGGCACTGAGGCAGTTGTCCACCATACAAACCACCGTTTTGCGCTACGGCGGGTTGTATGGCTATGAGCGCAAACCAGGCCTTTTCCTGACCGGTGGGATCGTTCAAGGGGGGACGCGGCCGGTTAATCTCGTACACCGGGATGATGCGGTGGATGTGACGGTGCGCGTAATTGCACAAAACGTATGCGGGGAAGTATTCAATGTGTGCGCAGACAAGCATCCTACGCGGGCTGCATTCTACGTCCAGGCTGCAAAATGGCTTGGACGATCTGCGCCGACTTTTGGACCGGATTATTCACTTCCGGCAAAAATTGTTCTTAACGGGAAGCTGCGGCGCACATTGCCTTATACCTTCCGGCATCCGGATCCGATGCGCCGGGCTCCTTAAGAATCCATGCAACCTATCCGTGCGCTGTCCGGTACCAGCAGCGTCCCTGAAGTGCACCATTCCTTATGAACGACCTCTCCCCGGAAGAAGCACACATCATCGTGCAGAAAGGCACTGAGATGCCGTTTGCCGGAGAGTATAATGACCACTACGCGGCAGGCACATACATTTGTCGACGCTGTGAAACGCCGCTGTACCGATCGAAGGACAAGTTCCGGTCGGGTTGCGGTTGGCCCAGCTTTGACGACGAGATTACGGGAAACGTACGGCGCCAGCTGGATTCGGATGGCCGTCGTACCGAAATCACCTGTGCTGTCTGTGACGGGCATTTGGGACACGTTTTTGTGGGTGAAGGCTTTACATCCAAAAACACGCGCCACTGTGTGAATTCACTGTCGATGCGCTTTGTCGCCCAAGAGGAGGCCTCGTCCTAGCCGTGGGTTGGCTGCAACATCGTGCCGGAGGTGGGACTCGAACCCACACGCTCGCAAGAACACAGGTTCCTAAGACCTGCGCGTCTACCATTCCGCCACTCCGGCAAAATAACAGAAAAGTATTGTTACGGCCGTTGAATTGTTCCAACTACAAGCGTCCGGAAAGGCTAATGCAATGCGCTCTTGTATGCATTGTGGCCTTCTTGGCTGCCCCCTTTTGCGGTGCTCAGGATTATGAGCGATGGATGTTTGAAGAACCGCCTGTTGATGCAATGGGTTTTGCACCCGATGAGTTTTGGCTTGAGAACGCCCGTCTTGGTGCACTGCAACTGTCTGCGTGTGTTGCCGCACTCGTGTCCGCTGATGGACTTGCCGTTACCAGTGCGTCCTGTCTTCGAACTGTACTGGATCCGGCAACCTCGGAAGACTATGCGGTAGGAGGCTTCCTGGCTGCTGCGTTGGAAGAAGAGCTTAAACTGTCTGGCCTTTCGGCCCGTCAGATTGCGGGCTTAAGGGACATTACAGGACTGGAGGATGCTGATATCTCCCGGGAGCCTGACCTTGATTACCAGGTTGTGCCGCGCGAGGACAGTACAATCCTGTGGGAATACGCACTCGCGGACTATCATGACGTACGGCTGGTACTGCTGCCCGAAGCAGCTGCCACGGAATTCGGGGCCGAAGATGGCGTTTATCCGCGGTACAGTGTGGACTTTGCGTTTGTGCGCATTTATGTCTCGGAAGACGTGCCGTTGGAAACGGAAAGCTATTTCGCCTGGACAGAGCGAGCAGCACTGTTGGACGAGGTGGTTTACCAAACGGCTATACCGCAGGTGGCCCCCATGCTTACAGCCGGCCCGGCGCATGTGTACTCTTACAACGGTACGGTCACACCCCCGTTCACAACGTTTTATGGAATGTTGGATCTCCATCATAGTCATGGGGGCAGTGGGGTATGGACGCTACCTGCCAGGTGGCTTTCTCGCATGTCCGCTATGGATTTGTCGTCCCCGCTTAACTTTACCGTGGCCGGTCCCTGCGCGCAAAGCGGCGCTCCCGTTTTCAGTCGTGATCTGGAGCTGCTCGGTGTGGCCTTTGATGATGTCGGAGAAACAAGTTGTGTGGTTGCGGCTGCCCCAGGTGTACTGACGGTGCTCCGTAACATCTATGGAGCAGACCATATTTTGCAAGAGCTGGAGTACCAGCAGCTCTCAAGGCCAAACGAATAGGCATGTGTGTGCGCTGGGCGTTGCTTGTAGTTCTGTTGGGAGTCGGCTGTGCGCCGACTGCTGTCGAAACTGCCCGCGTGGTCGAGCGCCCGGTTATAGTCGAAGAAGTTAACGAGCGGCCGATGACACCCCCTGCAACACTTGAGGAGCCTGCCGTTGATGAGTTTGACGTGGACGTGGGCCGTTTTGATGGTGGCAAAATGTGGACCTTCGATAATCCGCCCGCAGACTGGCTGAAGGAAGCCTACAATCTCGACGCGGATTCCGCATGGTTTGCCCGTGCACGGCGCGGGGCACTACGCTTCGGGTCCAACTGTTCAGCTTCGTTCGTTTCAGCCTCGGCGTTGATTATGACCAATCATCACTGTGCCCGGGAAAGCATTGCAGAAGTGAGCCAAGATGAGGAAGACTTGCTTGAAGTCGGCTTTTATGCGGCCGCCCAGGAAGATGAACGCAAAGTGGCGGACCTCTTCGTTGAGCAGCTGTTGGGGATAGAGGACGTCACGGCTCGTGTGCATAGCGCCAGCCGCATTGTGCGTGGCGATGATGAGCGCGTACGGGCGCGTCGCAACAAGGCATCCGAAATCGAGCGCGCATTGACGAGTGCGGCTGCCACGCAAGATTCGTCACTGCGCGTCGAGGTGGTCGAGCTTTACAGTGGAGGACGGTACGCGGCTTATACCTTCCGGCGGTACGACGATGTGCGGCTTGTGATGGCTCCGGAAAAACGTATCGGCTACTTTGGTGGCGATCCGGACAATTTCACCTATCCGCGTTACGCACTGGATGTGTCCTTCTTCCGTGCCTATGACAAGGATGGATTGCCTGTCACCACCAGTGACTACTACCGATGGGGTAGGGATGGGGTCGGGGCTGGTGATCCGGTCTTCGTAGTCGGCAACCCGGGTTCAACAAGCCGTTTGGGAACGGTGGCCCAACTTCAGTACGAGCGGGACTACGCACTTCCGAGGCAGATCCAGGCCCTCCAGCGTCGCGTTGCAATCCTTCGCCCCTTTGTCGGTTTTGAAACGGATGCAGCCAACGCGGTGGAAAACGTCTTCTTTTCTGTCAGCAATTCATTTAAGGCCCTGACAGGTCAGCTGGAGGGACTTAAGGATGACACTCTGATTGCACGGCGCAGTGCGGGCGAGTATGAACTGCGCGAGGCTATTTTCAAGTCAGATTCGCTATCAGCGCACTATGGTACGCTCTTTCAGAATATGGAAGAGTTGCAGCTGTCCAAGCGGGCTGAGGCTCAGCGTGCGGCCGCTTTTGCATTCTTCGGGACGGAGGCAGGCTCGCATGTACTCATGCGTGCACTATACGGATACTACTATGCCAGTCTTCAGCGCCGGGGATTTGTGGATGAAGATGAATTGGCGAACATTCGCAAAGAGGCGCTGGCCGTTGAAGACTTGCCACCGGAAGTCGAAGAATCCTTGGTGGCGGTTCGTCTTGAAGAGCTCAGGGAAGCCTTGGGTACACAGGATCCGACCTTTCGGGGCATTACCGGCGGTTTGGTCGTTGACACCGTTGCAGCACATCTCCTCGCGGCTACCGCAGTAAAGGATTCCGCAGGATTTGCGGAGCTGCTGGATGCAGGGTTTTTGGGAAGTGACGATGCGGTCGTACCGCTCATCAACGGATTGGCGCCGCTCTACTTTGCTGTACAGCAGCAAATGCAAAGTTTCAATAGCCGGGAGACACTCCTAAGTGGGCGACTCGCCCAGGCGCGTTTCGCGATCTACGGAGAAACCACGCCGCCCGATGCATCTTTCTCGTTGCGTCTCGCCGACGGCGTCGTTGCGGGGTACTCATACAACAATACCTTCGCTCCCGCTCACACGACCTTCTATGGACTGTATGACCACTACCATGCCTACCGCCAAGTCAGCCGTGAGTGGGATTTGCCTGGGCGCTGGCTGACGCCACCGTCGGGCTTTGACTTGTCCACACCGCTAAACCTCGTCAGCACGAACGACATTACGGGAGGCAACTCGGGTTCACCGCTTTTGAACAAGGAACTGGAAATCGTTGGGCTTGTCTTCGACGGCAATATAGAATCGCTACCCAACGTGTACCTCTTCACCGATCGCGTGGCCCGGGCGGTATCGGTGGACGCGCAAGGAATAGTTGCGGCGCTTGAACATATTTACGAAGCCGACCGGATCTTGGCGGAGATACGGCCTCCACGTGATTGACCGGCCAATGACGTGGCACCCCGGATTCAATACAGCCGCCAGCGGGGCAACGCAGCTTTAATCCTGATCTGATGCGGTCTCACTCAGTGCCGCCACCTTCATCTCGTCTGGAGATGTGTCTAGTGGCAGCACTTTCAAATTATGCTTCGAGTCATTGTCTATATCCCCAATGACAATGGCACTTTGTCTGGTAGCAAGCACCCATTCCAGCGCGTCCCATTCTGCTGAATGTCTGGCGGGGGTAAAGAACACTCTTGCCGCGGCCATTGCTGCCTGCAGCAACGCACGCTCCCGATCATCATGGTTGTACGGTCCGTGATTTAGCTTAAACGGGCTGACTAGTACTCCACCGGTGCGAGTGACCTGACTGATGACGTTGCGCATCTTTCTCGGAATGCGGCTGAATCCCGAGGAGGCCACCAGGACCGATGGTGCAGACACCGCATGCATGGCTATATCAAATTCATGAACGAGACCTGTAACCAGAGTATGCCGGCTCTCGGTGAGCCTGGCTGCCAGTAACTGCGCACGCTCAATTACACCTTGCTCAATGTCCTCCGCACCAAACAGGGCAATCAAATGCTGCTGCACTAACTTTACGGTACCATACACGTAAATGAGGTAGGGTCGGCTAGCATACGGGAGCGCGTTGGCGCGCACAGGCCAGGCAGGATCCACCGGTGTAATCACTTGAATGTGGCGACGCTCCAAACGCGACAACTGTTCTGTAGCTGCCGCGAGTCGCGCGTGCATCGCGTCTTCATCTCGCAGCGCTCGCGCAATGCGATTCGCTCCCCGTATGC
>JAAXGT010000041.1 GCA_012271205.1 Rhodothermales bacterium | reverse complement strand
CGCTAGGCGGACGACTGGGTGGGGGGGGGCTCCCGTATCGCCTCGAGGCGGAATCGTACCAAACGGACCGGAAGCGAAGGCGGGCCCGATTCGGGCTGGAACGGCCCCCGACCCCGACCCGGCGGCTGGAGTTCGGCCGCTGGGCGGCTCCAAACCGGAGGCGATCGGGTCGAGGCCAGCCGGAGCCGTTCGATTTTCTGGGCCGGACGCATTACGGCCCGGTGACTCGGACGGGCCGTCTGACCTGAGGCCGGAGCCGGAGGCCTGAAAGGGCCCGTCCGGGTTCGGTGCGGGGGGGCGGGAAACCGGGGCCCTACCGCGATGGAACCAACCGGACGGCCATTGCGCTACTCCAGCTTATGGAATATACTCGCCTCTCACAAACACCGGAAAGCCCGGCAGGCGCGGCGTCTAGTGGACAATGAAGTCAATATGACTCCGTACAGCTGTTGGCTTTCATCCCAGACAGCAATCGTCCCAGTTTGTTGTCTGGAATGTCCGCCGCTCTTGCAAGGCTGTTTGCTACGTCCATGCTCTTGGCGATCAGTTCGGGATTGCGGTGTCTACGGTAGAGTTCTCTGTGCCGCTGCAGAGGAAGAAGAACCCGGAACGTGCTGTCCATTAGACGATAGCATAATGTGTTTGAACGAACGGGACACGGTTGTTGAAAACGCCCAGTGGATCACAGTTGGACTTTGTGGCTTGGTGCTGGCGGCGTGTATTCTGGATGACAACCGGGAGATTGCGCCCAATTCGGGTCTGCGATATCGCGAAGTTCAAGCTACAGTCTGGACGGATGACGACGCAACTGGCGCGCACGTGTGCGTGTATTTGAGCTTAATCCCAGTCAGTAGATGCCGATAAAGGTGGACTTCTTTCAGCGCGTGTGGGACATAGTTGCACAAATCCCGGTGGGGAAGGTCACAACGTATGGGCATATCGCGGAATACTTGGGGTCGCGCAGTGCGGCGCGGACAGTGGGGTGGGCGCTCAAGGCGGCCAAGGGCACTTCGCTGCCCTGCCATCGAGTGGTCAACCGATATGGTGCTTTGAGTGGCGCGAAGCAGTTCGGAGGCCCACAGGTGATGGAATACCTCCTGCGCAGTGAGAAAATTACGTTTAATGAAGAGGGCTGTGTCGTTATAGCGCGGCATCTGTGGGTGCCCGCGCAAGATCATATCAGCGAAGTTAGCACGTCCCAAAAGCCCGGGAATGACACCGAGGCAGCATCTGCGCCATGAATGGTCGTGTGCCCACGGGCGACCAGGCCCGCCACGCCCATGGCCATCGCAATTCTGTGGTCGCCAAAGCTGGACACATCCGTACCTGCAAGCGGGCGTCCGCCTGTGATGGCCAACCCATCTTCAAATTCCTCGATATTAGCGCCCAGGAGGCGCAGATTGGTTACCATGGCATGAATGCGGTCACACTCCTTTACACGCAGCTCCCGTGCGTCGCGTATTACAGTACGGCCAGTTGCCAAGGTGCCGGCAATGGCAAGAATGGGGATTTCGTCAATTAAGTTTGGGACCTGTGCGCCACGGACAGTGACCCCCCTTAGTTCAGCAGGCCGCACCGTGAGATCACCAATTGGCTCCCCCCCGACTACACGTTCACGCGCTACGTCCACGTCGGCGCCCATCATCCGCAATACGCCTAACAGGCCCGTACGCGTCGGGTTCAGGCCTGTGTCTGGCAGCCTCAGTTCGCCAGCAGGTATAATGGATCCGGCCACCATAAAGAAGGCAGCAGTAGAGAAATCCCGAGGCAGTGTGCGTGTGGCGGGCCGGGGAATCAAGTGAGGTGCTGACGTGATGTGGCGCTTGCCCTGGATCTGTTTGACAGGCAGGCCCAGCATCCTTTCGGTGTGGTCGCGTGAGCGGAGTGCTTCGATGACAATCGTGGAGCTTTGTGCCTTAAGGCCGGCCAACAGGACACACGATTTGACCTGAGCGGAGGGTACTGGCAATCGGTACGTTATGCCGTACAGTGTGCGCGCCGGATCAATGTGGACGGGGGCGTGGCCATCGGTTAGCCGAATTTTGGCTCCCATCTGCTGGAGCGGTCGCGCAATACGTGTCATAGGGCGGTAGCCAAGCGACGAATCGCCCACCAGACTCGTGGCAAAGGGAAGCCCGGCCAGAATGCCGGCCAACAGGCGCATCGTCGTGCCCGAGTTGCCGCAGTTCAAGGGTGCCGTGGGGGCGCGCAAACCGTCGTGGCCCCGGCCCCTTATGAAAAGTTGGCCTATTGGCGAATATTCAGCCTGTACGCCCAGTTGCCGCAGGCATCCAAGTGTGGACTGAGGATCGGCACTGGTCGGGTAATTGTTGAGCGTGCTCTCGCCATGGGCTAGCGCGGAAAAAAGGGCAGCCCGGTGTGCCACGCTCTTGTCAGCGGGTAGCGCGACGGTGCCTTCCAGGCGTCGGACTTGTGAAACAGTTCGTGTCATGCAGGTGAACAGACAACTAATGCGTGTTCAACGGCAGCATACAGACCATGCTCCACCGAAGGCCGTCAATGGACGCATCAAACCGTTAAAACTGGCAGGCGGAACCCACATGCAAGTGCCTTGTAACAACTCGCCAATCAACATGGCAAATCTAACCCAGGAGGTAGCGTTATGAGTTTTGGCCCCATGGAGATTGGCATCATTTTCCTGATCGTGCTGCTGCTCTTTGGTGCCAAGCGGATTCCGGAAATCGCGCGCGGGCTGGGTAAGGGAATTCGTGAGTTCAAGTCCGCCACCTCCGAAATCCAGCGCGAGCTCACCATAGACGAGCCCCGGTCCCAATACAAGCCGCCGGCCCAACAGTCTGTTAACTACGCGCCCCCGCCAAAGCAGCAGTCGGCGCCGCAAGCAGCGGAGAAGACAGAAAGTCCTCAATAGACCGCGGGCACCGGCTGCGCATGTCTGTGTCCTCTTTCGCCCGGACCCGGCGGGCCTTGGCGTCAGGGCAGACGTCATGCCGCCAGATTGCGGAGCACTTTCTGAGCGCGGTTGCGGACAAGAATCCCCGGCTGAACGCGTTCACGCATGTGGATGAAGCCGGTGTGCGCCGGCGAGCGGATTACCTGGATGCCGTATTGTCACGCGGCGATAAACTGCCCTTGGCGGGCCTAGTGCTCGGTGTGAAAGACGTGCTTTGTATTCGGGACTGGCCGGTTACGTGCTCGTCCCGCATTCTCCAAGGCCATACGCCCCGCTTTGATGCAACGGTCATTGCCCGATTGCGAGCTGCCGGCGCATTGTTTATCGGTCGGACCAATTGCGATGAATTTGCGATGGGTTCGACCAACGAGACCTCATATTACGGACCGGTGCGGCATCCAACGCGTGATGGCTGGGTGCCGGGTGGATCATCGGGCGGTTCTGCAGCGGCGGTTGCGGCCGGGCTCTGCCATGCCGCGCTGGGTACCGATACAGGGGGGTCCGTACGCCAGCCGGCCGCATTCTGTGGAGTGGTCGGGTTCAAGCCTACGTATGGACGGGTGAGTCGCAATGGCTTAATTGCGTATGCTTCTTCTTTCGATTGCGTCGGCACCTTTACCCATTGCATTGAAGACGCTGCCGCCATACTTGATGTAATGGCCGGAGTGGACGGGCGGGATGCCACGAGTGCAAGCGGTGTGGCGCCTGATTGCACTGCAGTTTTGCCGGGAAGCGTGCGCGGATTGCGCTTCGGGTTGCCGAATGAATACTTTTCGGACGGACTGGATGCCGAGGTTCAGGAGGCGATAAAGCGCGTGGCGCAGCAGCTGAAGGAGTCCGGTGCCGAAGTCATTCCGGTACACATGCCGCATACGGATTATGGCGTCGCCACATACTACATATTGGCCGCTGCCGAAGCCTCCAGCAACTTGGCGCGTTATGATGGAGTGCGCTACGGATACCGGGTCGCAGCCGAGGCTCTCGCAGACATGTACAGTTCCACGCGGAGGGAAGGATTCGGCTTCGAGGTCAAGCGGCGGGTCATGCTGGGGACGTATGTTCTTTCTGCGGGCTACTACGACGCTTACTACGCCAAGGCGCAGCGCGTGCGCACCCTGGTTCGCAAGGATTTTGATGAAGCCTTCAAACACGCCGATGTGCTGTTAACTCCGGTTTCGCCGGTGGCGGGGGCGCGTTTCGGGGAATGGGGCGAAGATCCGCTAAAGATGTATCTCAGTGACATTTACACGGTTACAGCCAACTTGGCTGGCGTGCCAGGTCTGTCCGTACCGATCGGCACACATTCACAAGGCCTGCGGATTGGAGTGCAACTCTTGGGACGCCCGTTTGATGAAGAAACGTTGCTGGGTGCCGGCGATGGTCTAATGGTGCTCGCAGGCACCAGCGATTGATAATCCTGTTGAGGTTGCGATAAATGAGCATACTGGTGGACAAGAGTACACGACTCTCGGTTCAGGGTTTTACAGGCAAGGAGGGCACTTTTCATGCCACCCAAATGCTGGAATACGGTACCAATATTGTGGGCGGTGTGACACCGGGCAAAGGCGGTCAGAGCCATTTGGGACGGCCAGTGTTCAACACGGTGGCCGAGGCGGTCGGGCAGGAAGGGGCCAATACCTCCGTAATCTTTGTGCCGCCGCGGTTTGCGGCTGATGCCATTATGGAGGCAGCGGACAGCGGGATTGCCCTCATCGTGTGCATTACGGAGGGCATTCCGGTGCAGGACATGGTGAAGGCGTATCAGTACGTGCAGCAGTCGGGGGCGCGCCTAGTAGGGCCCAACTGTCCAGGTATTGTCACACCGAACCAGGCCAAAGTAGGTATCATGCCGGCCATGATCTTCGCCGAAGGTACGGTTGGCGTAGTGTCCAGGTCGGGTACGCTGACCTATGAGGCGGTCGACCAGATCACCCGGCAGGGGTATGGACAGAGCACGGCGATCGGTATAGGTGGAGACCCCGTTATCGGCACGCGATTTGTAGATGCACTCAAGTTGTTTGAGGCCGATCCGGACACCGAAGCGGTAGTGCTGATTGGCGAAATTGGCGGAACGGATGAAGAAGATGCTGCCGGCTACATTCGTTCAGACATGACCAAACCGGTCATCGGTTTTATTGCGGGCGCAACCGCACCGCCCGGGCGGCGCATGGGACACGCCGGTGCGATTATAGCCAGCGGCAAGGGAACCGCAGAGGACAAATTTGAGGCATTGGAGGCTGCCGGCGTGTGCGTTGTTCGTAATCCTGCGCTTATCGGAGAAGCGCTGTGCACTGTGGGGCTGTAGCTCCGGATCGCTCGTGCTGGCGACGCCAAACATGGAGATCAGGGAATTGCGATTTGTCACGAGTGCCGCCAGCTTGGCACAAATGCCGGATGACGAATTGCCTGAGGTGGCATTGATCGGGCGCTCCAACGTGGGCAAGAGCTCACTGCTCAACATGCTGACGCAGCGCCGTGCCTTGGCGCGCATCAGCAGCACGCCCGGCAAGACACGCACGTTTAATTTCTACAAGGTTAATGGATGGTGTTACTTTGTGGACGCTCCGGGTTACGGCTACGCGAGGGTCAGCAAGGTTGAACGTCAGGCTTGGGTGCGCGCGATCACAACGTATCTGCAAGAACGCACGCCACTGCGTCTTGTACTGCACCTGATAGATGTCCGGCATCCGCCTTCGCGGTTGGACGAGGACGTGATGCACTTGCTCAGTGGCAGCTCTACTCCCAGAATTGTCGTCTTGACGAAAACAGACAAGGTATCTGCAAATGCCCGGGTGCAAGCAGCAAAACGAGTTGCGGAGGTCCTTCTGACTATGGGGGCCGAGGTCCCGGTAATAACTTCTTCGGCCCGCAACAACGTTGGACGCTCGGATCTTTTGGGCTGGATCGAGCATGCTTTAGGCACATCCTGACTGCGCTGTGGGGAGATATCACGGTATGCCAGACTCTTGACAACGAAGGAGTCTGTAGTTATATTGTATCTGCAGGCGGCTCCGGCTGCTTGGGTGTTGTGTTCACCAGCTTTGTACTAGGCTATACGATTCTGCTACCGCAATTCATGTCAGGATGCGAAGTTGACCGTCCTGTTGGCGGAGTTTTCCCGCAACAGGCAGCCGGTATTTTGTCTTGGTATTTTATCTTGCAGTATGGTCCACATGTGCCAGACGCTGGTGGACCAGCAGATCAACACATCCACTAATCCAAATCACCGAATCAGCGGAGGTTAACATGCTACGCAAATTGAGTGTACTTGTACTCGCAGTGCTGGTATTGCCAGTTGCGGTTTTTGCGCAAAACACGGGCAAGATCGCCGGCGTGGTCACTGACGCGAGTACGGGCGAAACCCTGCCCGGCGTAAACGTAATCCTGGAAGGAACCGGTCTGGGTGCGGCTACCGGCGTCGACGGCAATTATTTCATACTTGGCATCCCCGTCGGCACCTACACGGTGGTAGCCAGTTTTGTCGGCTATCAGACAGCCAGAATCGAGGGCGTGAACATAAGCTCCGGTTACACGCAGGAACTCGACTTTGAGTTGCAGGCCGGTGTGGAGCTTGACGAGCTTGTCGTCGTGTACGAGCGCCCGCTTATACAGCAAGACGCACTCGGTGTCCCGAAAATCGTTGACGCCGACGATATCATCAACCTTCCCGTGCGTGGTGCGGGGGCACTAGTGGCGATTCAGGCCGGTGTTGTCGCCAAGGAGGGTGGAGGCTTGCACATTCGTGGGGGCCGCAGCGGCGAGGCAACCTATTATGTGGATGGCGTCAAACATGGCGGAGGAGTTCCACAGTCGGCGGTGCAGGAGCAGGAGATGCTCATTGGCAACATCAATGCCCGTTACGGGGATGCAATGAGTGGCATCATCAACATTACGACCAAGACTGGAGGCCAGCGTTACCACGGTTCAGCAGAGGTCTTCACATCACAGCAGCTGGATCCTTATGGGCGCAACCTGGCATCCGCGACGCTGAATGGTCCGATCATTCGGAACAAGCTTACGTTTGCCTTGGCAGGCGAGGCCTCCAGCTGGGAGGATAGAAACCCAAGAAGCGTCCAAACCTATCAGCTAACCGATGCGCAGCTCGATGATTTGTGGGCTGCGCCGATGGGCTGGCGGATTACCGATGCGGACGGCAATGAGTCCATTGCTCCCATGCCCATTACGTTGGCAGACGGAGCCACCCTGATGGTGCACGATGATGGTACGCCTGATTTGAGTGCCGGTGGAATGACCTTCAGTGATGGCACGATCATTCCGGTGCCGGAAGGTTCAACGGTCGAGTTGAATCCGCTCCTGCGTGCGGAACAGCTTACAGAGGACGATTTCACACGGAGCTACAAGAAGCGGATGGGCGCCAGCTGGGGCATGACCTTGCGCGGTAATGTCATATGGAACGTGTTTGAAAGTGCCCGGCTGCGAGTAGGTGGCAGGTATTCATTGAGCCAAGGTGAATCGGGGAGTTCATTCTACGAGATTTTCTCACCTCAGACAGTCGGTCGGTGGGATAACAACTCATATGAAGCCCACGTGCGCTGGACCCAGTATCTATCTCAGTCGACATTCTACCAGATTCAGGGCGAGTGGCGCAGCTACTTCAACGAGAGCTTTGATCCGCGCTTCGGACGCGATTATGAGGATTTCTGGTTTTACCGGGATATTGATCATCCTGAACACGCCACGATCGCGGGCTACAAGAATCTGGGTTACGTGACCGAGACGAGGATTGACGACCATGATACGCCGGATGATCCGTCGGATGACACGGAGTTTGAAGTCCAAGTGCCTCAGTACACACGCAGATACACCGACGGACTCAGTATTTCGGCGGAATCGGTAGCCGGTCTTACGGGCATCGCTGGTGGTCGCGGTCTGGGGTACGGCAAGAGCAATGGTCACCGGTATCGTATCCACGCCACGGCCACGACTCAGATC
>JAAXGT010000040.1 GCA_012271205.1 Rhodothermales bacterium | reverse complement strand
GAAAGTGAGTCGTTTAGCGCCCTTTACCGCTAAAATCAGACACAAGTGCCCCAGATTCACCTTCTAAAGCATGATATATCTATCTGTTTATTCAAGTCTTAGAGAATTTTCGTACAGGCACGAATTACGAACTGAGCCTCTGGCTTACCGAACTACCTCCCCCTTAGTGAGGCCGAAGCCAATACGTGCTCTGTGCATGCCGGTTCAGCAGTGGCGTCGAGGTTTACGCAAGCCAGCGGATTATTATAGTCAGTCACGTCTGCCCTTGGCTCGCTTCGTTGCTAGGCCGAAGCTACAAGCTGCCGTCTCGCAGGGCAGCGTGAACTGTCCGTGCGATCTCGGCACCCAATGCCGCAGAATCCTCGCCGTTCTCCAGCCCTTCGATCAAGATGACGAGCACATAGGGATCAGCATCCGGCGAATAAATGATCGCGGCGTCGTGGTGGATGCGCGTAATCTGCCCTGTCTTGTGCGCTACGCGTACCTTTTCTGGCAGCCCCGCCGGGATCATTTCGTTGAAGGCGGCACCCAGCATGACCTCTACCATCGCGCGATCCGCCTCTTCATCGACAGCCTCGCCCGCCATGATTGCCTCCATCAAACGGGCCAAGGCGCCGGAGGTCGTTTCATTACTGAGCCCGAGATCAAATGCCTTAATGTCCTCGACGCCGCGCAGTACCCGCATTCCCGAAGCACCCAGCGAATCAACCGTACGCTGCACGGCCTCGGCACTCAGCAAATCAATGAGCAGGTTGGTGGCCAGATTGGACGACACTGTGATCATCTGGTAGATGAGTTCGGTCACCGTCATGGACTGGCCCAACCGCTTGTAAATAGCGTCGTCGGTATCGTCTTCAATACTGTAGAGCGAGCTGTCCACTATCGAGCGGAACGCGTTGATGATTTCAAGCGGCATGGCGTGGTTCAGCATTCCCGCTCGCTCGCGGCGCCAGGCCTCAATCATGACTGGCACCTTCATCGTACTAGCTGCATGGAAGGGGCGGTCGCCAAGAATATCCAGCGCATATTCTCCGTCCCGCACAGAGACGGCAACCACAGCCTTCGGATGCGCGCTGGTTATGGCCGCCAGCTCCGACTCTAAAGAAGGGGGCTCGCTGCACGCCATAAATCCCGTCATGCCCAGCAGCCCCATAACAATACCGCGATGCATATGCATAACTGGGTCAAATGCGACATGTACGGATATCGGTGACCAGGATGTCCTTGGCCCCGAGGACCTTCAGTGCGTCCATAATCTGATTGGCAGCTGACTGTTTGGCCATCGCTTTGACGGATACCCAGTTCGGACTATTCAGCGGAGCAAGCGTAGGAGATTCAATTCCCGGCGTGATCGCACAGGCCTCTTCCAGAAATGCCCGGGAGCAATCATACTCCACCATTATATATTCCCTGGTCAACAGTATGCCGCACACGCGCTGCATAAACATGCGTACTGTTGGCGCGTCTGCCACAGCCAACGACTGAGCAACCAGAATGGGCGTACCCACGACGGACAGGTCCGATTCCTCAAAGGTCCGGCCCATTTGCACCAGGTCTGCCACTACGTCCGCCACACCCAGCTAAATCGCGATTTCTACGGCGCCATCCAGGCGAACCAGCGTGGCCTTGATGCCCCGCCGCTTGAGATCCCGGGCTACCAGTCGCATAAACGAAGTTGCGATGCGGAGCCCGTCGAAGCCTTCCGGCAGCAGGTGGCTGTCTCGAGGTGCAGCGTAGCACAGTTTGACGCGCCCAAATCCCAGGGGCACGAGCGCGTTGCCACACACGCGGCAATGACCGCTGTGCAGTCCCGTCATGAGCACGCAGCGCGACGGTGCGCAGACCGTGCTACCCGCATAGTGGTTCGTAAACCGCATCCCCTCGCTGGCCATCCGGTCCAGCCGCGGGGTCTGGATCAATGCCTGGCCGTAACTACCAAGAACACCGTAACCCTGATCGTCAGCGACGATCAGAATGATATTCGGCGGTACAATCGCCTCGCTGCGTGCCTCCGGCGCGCAAGCGCCCAGAAGTACAAGGCCTGCCACAAGCAGCCGATCCCGCAAGAGGCTACCGCATGAACAGTCCTCCGTTGACATCGATGGTTTCGCCTGTAACGAAGGTGTTGTCAATCAACAGCTCAATGGCCCGGGCAATATGGTCGCTTTCGCCATGAAAGCCCAGCGGAGTGTTCTTTTCCATTGCTTTCAGGCTTTCCGGGCTTGTGTAGCGGTCGTGGAATGGTGTCAGAATGACGCCCGGCGCCACGGCATTGACGCGAATGTCCGGTGCGAGCTCACGTGCACAGCCGCGCGTAAAGGAGTCAAGAGCCCCCTTGGACGCGCCGTAAATCGTAGCGGTCGGCGCACCATGCCGCATGGCGATGGACGTTATGTTGACAATTGAGGGCGAAGTCCCTTTGCGGAGCAGTGGCACCAGCAGACGCGTCAAGAGCATCACCGAGAACGTATTGAGTGCAAAAATGCGCTCCATGAGATCCCATCGCAGCGTTTCCACTGTGTGCCGCTCAATCAGGCCGCCGGCATTGTTGATCAGATCGTCCAGATGTCCGGTGGCGCCAGTTACGCGTTCAACCAATGCCTGGCAGCCTGCCTCCGTGCTCAGGTCGGCTTGTGCCGTTACGATCGCACCGCCCAATGCTCGCACCTGATCGGCCACATGTGCAATCGGAGACCGGTTGTGGTGCAATATCAGCGTATTGCAAGGCGCAAGCCGCCGGGCCGTGGCCGCACCGATGCCCGTACTGGCCCCCGTGATCAGAATAGTTCTGGCCATCTGCGTCCGGTTTGTGAAGCCCCAAAGATAGGTGTAAAATACTAATGCGGACGAACGCCCACGGAATCGGCCCAGCTCTGCCACACGGTCGCCATGCGCTGTACTACGTCTGGATGACTGGGTGCGAAGTCGACCAGTTCGGTTGGATCCGTCGCTAAGTTGTACAATTCCCACGTGCCTGATCGGCGATTCGTAACGAGTTTCCAGTTATCCGCGCGGATGGTCCGATTCTCGATATGCTCCCAGTGCAGGATCAGCGGCGTAGCTATACCGCCCTCATGCATCCACTGTTTGTGCATCGCGGTAGGGACCCGGGGAAACCGGGGCGGGAGAACTGGCCTGCGTTCTACTACAGCAAAGGGCGAAAATTTCTGGACAAGGCCAGAAAGCGGGTGCCGACGTCTTTATCCTCAACTTCAAGGATGGGGGCGCTGATATGGCAGAGAATGCAAAAGTTGTGCACGACGCTGTCGACTATATCAGCAGTATCAGGACGGATACCCATACGGTCAAGCTTGCCGTAAGCGTCCGGTGAATCCCATCTTGACTGGGTACCGGGTACTCGGGAATTTGTTGGTAGACCCGATACTCTCAATCCCTGGATGGCATGAGACACTGCAGA
>JAAXGT010000148.1 GCA_012271205.1 Rhodothermales bacterium | reverse complement strand
CCCATTAAGCACCTCTTTCAAGATACGGGGGCAAGTGGAACAATTGGTGCTGCGGACCGCTGCGTGTCTGGGGCGGGCCCTCGCCATTTATGGTATTCTCTCCTGGCGGCGGATGCTTTTGACCCGGTTGGGGCGAACCGGGCCGGCGTGGCCGGCGGAGGTGTTTTTCACCGAGGTGGAGCGGCGCTTTATGGCCCGTTACGCGAAGACGGTCCGTAGGGATCCTCCCCCCACCTTGGAGGCCGCCGTCCGGCTCGTGGCTTTACAGGGCGGATACCTGAACCGAAGCCGGGATGTCCCCCGGACCCCCAACCCGGTGGACAGGCCTGGAACGACGGACTACCGCGACGTTGGTCCTGGACCGGCTGGAAACGGAAGACGACTAAGGGTCCCATTGCCCGGAATACGGACCGCGGGCGCCCGGTTCACCGACCCAGCCTGCGGACCGAACCCAAGCCAGGGTAGACCCCGATGCCAGCGCACTACGGGTTACCGTACAGTCTGGTCCATCCACTACCCTGAGGCCAATCCCTCAGCTATCTCACCAAACAGCGGGCTCTGAGTGCGTCAAGACACAGACCTGTGGGTAAAGAGCAGGGCTAGGCAGAAGGTCCCGTTTTACACGCGGCGCGGGCGGGTGGAGGACCTCTTTCGGGTGCTCAAGACGGGCGGCCAGGTGGAGACGTGGCGGAGGCCCTGGCGGACCGGTGGCCCCACGCGATGACGGGGCATCTGGTCACCGCTTGGCGCATTATGCGGATGACCCGGTTGGAGCGGGGGCGGCCGACCGGCCAGCCGAGGCCCTCTTCACCCCAACGGAGCGGGAAGGGCTTCGGGTCTAGGCGCGCCACTACCGCCGGCCGGACCCTACGGATTGGGCGTCGGCGGTGTGACTGGTGGCGATGAGGGGGGGGGATCGGAACCGAACGCCTGATCCGCCGCCCGGTCACCGGATCAATGGGGCGCGGCAATACCCGTCTGCAGATGCGGGCGATTGCGTACCAGGCCTTCGGGGCCATGTACGACATGGTGGAGTGTCCGCCGCCATAATGAGAGGCCCGGCCATCACGTGGCTCTAATCCGCCCGTCGTCCTACACACCCGAAGTACGCCTGAGTCGCCTGTACTTTGCCCGTTGGCCGCCTCACAGCCGCGGTACGGACCCCAACCCCCTCCCCGCGGTAGCTGCCGGTCAATCGACGTAAGCATGGCGCTACATCAGCCGCCCCCCGCTACGATGGCTTGTTGGGCCCCGAGAAGGCTCAGCATGTGGTCCTTGTTAAGTGGCTTTTGTGCGGACTTGGCAGGGCTCGGTCATTTGGGCGTCCAGGATATCATTGAGCGGGGACTGTTGGAGCTGTGTCCAGCCGTCATCGCTTTCAAGTACTTCCTTCCATGTGGTAAGATCAAGCGTTACCTTGCCCATCGGATCATCGTCTTAGGTTCGTGGTATCGTGCCCTATCCTATCCCTAACAGGGGCGGTGGCCTTTTCTGTTCATCGTGCTCGTTGTTACGTTTTTACAGCAAAATAGGGGCACAATTCGCAAAACCTGCCCAATTAATCCGAGTTTCCTTTATTTCCCCTTGTTCCAATGCCGCATGCCGCATGCCGCATTATCTCTTGCGCAAATTTCGTATATTTTGTTCGCCGATTCGGTCAGCAGTCTTCTGAGCTAATCTGCTGATGTGGTCTGACCACAGCCGTCATGGTCCGGATACCTCAAACAGAGTGCACGCATATGTCTGGCCTCATGCACCGACTCGTCATCCTGTGGTTTATAGTCTATATGACCGCATCATTTTCGTCACGTGCCCTAGCGCAAGCAAACGCGGCGATCGATGTTGAGGTTAAGGCCACACTAATCCAACCACCGACGTCGTGTTCTGTGGCTACGAGCACCCCCTCGACCGATTTAGAATTTGGCACGATAGCCCCCCCATCATCCGGGAATGACCAATGGGTAGATGTGGATGAGGTAGATGGAACCGTCTCCACGTCACCCAACATTGCTGATCCCACAGACCATATGGTTGGAGGTATAAGCATCCAAGCGCTGAATTCTAACTCGCTCACAGTATCAGTGACCTTCCCCAGTGACCTCGATAATGCTGCGGGTCCAAGCTATACCAAGCTTTCGTATACCGGAGCGTGGGCTGTTTCCAGCACTTCTACAAGCGGATACACAACGATTTCCGGTACGAGTGACACCCAGAGCAGTCTTGGTGGCGTAGGCGGTAGTGCAACGCGGTATTACCGCTTTGGTGGTGAAGTCAGTGATATTGGTGATACTACTCCAGAGGACACATATGACGGAACTATTGATCTATCCATATCGTGTTCACTGTAGCTGATGGGCGTGGCTTGTACCCTTGGGGTTATAAGACCCTATCAGCCCATGAATAAAGTCCCCTCCAGAGTTGTCTGAGTTGTGAAGTATCTCATATGGCTGTTTCAACGAATTGGATCGATGGCCTTAGGTATACGTGGGTGGCAAGCGGAGCTGTTTCTAGTGGCCCGTCAGATACGGTGATTGGGACACCCGTTTTATTGGGCCTTAAACAAACTTTTTGACGATAATCAGTTCGACCCATTTGCGGAAGAGACCTGATTTTATGCGGAGACTTGGGCGGCGGCCCGGTCTGGCCCCGGGGGTGTAATGTAGAGTCAGGGGGCGGCGCGGTGCCTGTAGGGTCCGGGGCGCATTCCGTCGCTTTCGCTCCGGCACTCAGTTTGGCTCCCTTAAGTCCGTTTCCGCCCCCTGCTCGTCGAACCGGCCGTGCGGCTTTCCCGCAACCGGCTGGTGTAGAGTGATCGGGTTCCAAGGGGTGCTATGTTCGTTGATGTCCCATGGCTGATCCGGCCAACGCCATGGGAGAGACGTCCTGCCATGTTCGACGATGTATCACTCTGGTGTTCGCATGTTTGGCCAAGAATGGCGCTAATGCCTGATACCCGATTCGACAAGAGCGCCCCTGATCTCCTACTCACGGGTTCACCTCACAGGCTGCCGCACGTCGGACACATGGGTCCTCCATCGGAGCATAGCACACCGCTGTCCTGACACGGTCACGTCGCTTCGGCGCGACCGTGTCAGGACAACGTCTGCATCGTCGCCCAGAGAAAGCCAGCCAGCTTACAGGCCACAGCCCCGATCGCCTTGCTTGAATTCTGTATGAGCTTGTGATAGCGCTGGTGCAACCGCTTCTGCGCCGTCCAACTGATGGCACAACCTCTGCGCTGCAGTGCCCTGACGGGCCTTCAGCGTGAGGCGCCGCCGAGGAACATAGATATAGGGCCAAGCCGACGACACCAGCGCTTTGCGGGTCATACGGTCTTCGTACTGGATCCGTGCCGCGTACATGAACCGGATGAATGCTGTGACGGCATCAGCCCCAGATACGCCAGCAGTTTATTCGGGGTGTCAAACCGCCGGATATCCCCAACGCCAGCAGCATCGCCGTCAACAACCCGGCCCCACGAACACTGTGCAGTACCTCGACAAACGGCCGGAACCGATCCTGTTGGACCAGCTTCGCTATGTGAGACGCCACCTTGCGGATCTGAGCCTCCAAAATATCACTTTGCATCAGCATGCTCTGGAGCGTCAGGCGGTCTATTGGACCCAGCTCCAAACGGTTGAGCCATTTATAAAACCGCTGCGTCCAGGTCCGCCCACCATGATACACCATTCCGCGACTCTGCAATAACAATACCACCCTGTGCCGCCAGCGCGTCGTGTCCTCAATCTGTCGCACCCGAAGCCGGAGCAGACGCCGCGCTTCCATCCACAGCGTATCCGGTACAGGCACCGCTGCCAACAGGTCCGGCAGCATAGTAAGCTTCACGGCATCCCGACGGTCCGTCTTGATGCGCTCGCTCCCCCGCCGCAGAGTAGAGGATCAGGCAATCCCCTCGCAGTGTACGCCAAGCGTACGCAAGAACCGGTACAGCGTATAGCCACACGACGACGCCTCATAACAACACAACGGCCCGTCGAATCAACGTACGCAACGGCCCTGGGCTGTCACTTTGAAACGACACCCCCAGACAGATCCGCTGCTCGGTGGCATCGTACACACAACCGTCCCGTCACGGTGCACGTCAAAACCGGTGTGCACCGTCCGGCTGTGCGAAGAGGACATGTCAGGCCTAACAATAGAGTTTAGTGAACAGGCTGTGAAGTACGCGAGAACGAGCGCTCCCGAACTCGACCACTCTATTGTATCTCCCAATCGAGCATCGGTCTTTCGCCCACGGAAGGGCCTTCGTTCGCGGTCCAAGATGGACCAAACCGTACTGGTCGTGTAGCTTATCATCAGAAAAACGCACCTAGTTCCCTGACTCCACCTTGTGCTTCCGACAGAATCACGGTCGCAATCGCCGAATCGTGTGCCGATCCACCGCTGCATACGCCGGGCTGACCTGTCCAAGGGTGAAGTAGTTCGCCCAGCCGGATAATATCCAGTTGAGTATCTCTACCATCGCTTCGGCAGACCATACCTCATTGCGGTAATGCGTCTGTAACACGGATCCGGTGGCGGATGCTTTCGAGGCTCACGTTGCTCGGACGGGTACCGATATAACGGCGGCCCGTCTGCGGACGATAATGCCATCCAATGCGATACCCCAGACACTCCAAAGGGGTGTCCAGAAGCATCGGGGTTTCTCTACATTGACTTTGAACTTCGGCTGAAAAGCCGATCGGTAACCTCCAGCATCGTCTGTGCCGGGGTATGGCCCAACACGCACAGATCATCAGCGCAACATACACTCTCTTCAGAGAACCGCCGGGCATAGCCTGTTCCAGCCAAGAATGAAGCGGCGCAGGTAGAGGTTGCGCAGCAACGGCGATATCGGACGGCCTTGCGGCGTTCCCTTACGCGTCTTACGGCCCGGGTTTACGACCCTTGACATCCTCCACCACCGGCATCACCAGCCACACCTTGATTAGCCGCAGCAGGCGGCCATCACTGATCCGGCGCGTCAGACAGTGCATCCGTTCTGCGTGCGGGCTCTCCCCGAAGTCGTGGGACAAGTCCAGATCGCCCCCCCCCTCCCGATACCCCTGATTGAGCTACCGGTGGAGGCGGCGAACCGCATCCTTTGCACTGCGCCCCGTCGCTTTCGCATGGCATACGCGCTGAAGTTGCTGAACCTTCTCTGACCCTCTTAGACACCTGTCCGTAGTCATGTCCCGGTCTTCTTTGCCTGCCATGCCCGATTCAGGGTCCCTTCTCTCAACAGCCGGATCAAAACTGTCAAAGGGCATATGTAGGGGCTTTCGTAACAAAAGACGGTTTGCTAACGCCATTTACGTTCACTTTGGAGGTCTCGATCTATACCCCGAAAGCGGCCGCAGGTAAGTGCACCCACTTAAGGAAGCTCTGATCAAAAGCCAATCCATCACTTGACCAGCATCATCTTCCGAGCTTGCAACAGTGAGCCGTCTGACTCCATGCGGTAGAAGTACACCCCACTGCTGTACGCGTCGGCATTAAAGCTTATATCATGAAATCCGGCAGGATATGTCTTGTCTGTCAAGACAGACAGCTGGCGACCAGTGACGTCAAATAGCGTTAGTTTGATTCTCGACTCCATTGGAACGGAAAAGCCGATGGTAGTGGTCGCATTGAAAGGATTCGGATAGTTCTGTGCCAATGTAAACTCACTTGGCAGGTCTTCGGTGATATCTTCGGCGACTCTCGTGGCAATTTCTCCCCATGGCACTGTCCATACCCCGCGACCATGCGTGGCTACTACAATCTCATCATCCCGGAGTTTAAGTCGCCAGACGGCCGTGGCCGGGAGTCCATTATCGGCATAATTCCACTCTTTGCCATAATTCGTGGTTTGGAACAGGCCCACTTCTGTGCCGACCCAGATCACATTGGGGGCGTGCGGCATGACGAGCAGGTCATGGACCGCGACGTCCGGGAAACCAGTGGTACTGCTGCCATTAATGGATTCCGAGAAGCCTGAGAGGTCACTCCAAGTCTGACCGAAGTCCTTTGTCTCGAG
>JAAXGT010000078.1 GCA_012271205.1 Rhodothermales bacterium | reverse complement strand
CCCGAGTATTGAAATAGGCAGCCACGTAGGCAGCTTCAGGTGCATTTCCGATCAGTACTCCACCTGGCAGCGCTTGAAGCACCGACGGTGTACCCCCTATACTCCATGTGTTCTGGTCATTGATGAAGAGTCCATCGCCGCGAAGCAACTGGAATAAAGCTGAATCGCCGCGCAATAACGCATGCCAGGCGCTGGCGTCGGACACCGCGCGCAAACCGCTCCATTCCAAAGCCACGTTTGACGTGTCAAGAACGAGATGTCCGTCCTGCCGTGCGAATGTAATCAGTCGCTCCTCTCCGTGTGGGAGTACGATCCGTTCATACACAGGTGTTACTGACGGGCCTTGAGCCAGTGTGCGTGGAGAACTGAGCATAATAGCCCAGCTGGTGCTGCCACGCTTGGCAGCGGGGAAGAAAGGCGTGCCTATAATAGATGCCCCCAATAGCTGCACCTGACCGCTAATCTGCAAGGCCGTTTCTTGCAGCACCGGTAGTGCTGAGGTCCCAAGTACGTGTCGCTGAAACAAGACCGGCTGTCCAGTTACATCGGTCAGCCATGCCACGCTGTGCTCAAACCCGTACACCCGAAGCCAATTGCGCAGGAGGTCATCGTTCTTGCAAACGGATGGTGCGACATGGCAGGCTGCACTCGGTGGCTCACTCAGCCAAGCCAGGAGTCGCTCAATGGCCAGTGTATGCCACGGTTGCCACGGCACGGGGGAATCATCGATCAGCAGCAGCTCGTGTTGGCGCTGAATATTGGGCCACGCTGCATTTACACCGGCCGTGTAGGCTTCGAGGAATGCAAAGGTCGGACTGCTCAGGGAATCGGCCGCCATTTTTGCGAGTTCAGCGAACCCCAATTGGCGTGTGAGACGGTCTACCTCGAATACGTCTTCGCCAAACCAAATAGAAAGCTTTCCAAGTGCGGCTTGCCGCCAAAGGGCCATGGTCCAGGCATGTTGCGTGGCATGGGCAAAGCCCAGCGCGGTGACGGCATCGTTGAGTTGACGGGCCTCGATAGCAATGGTGCCGGTCTCGCCCCAATGAATTTGTGCTGGATCTGCAAGCGCAATAAGCGACATTTCGCTGGGCAACGATCGCCCCCATCGAAATGCCAGGTGCCACACGGTACCAGCAGCAAGTATAAGCAGCAGGATAGCTAGGGCCACGACAAAGGAGCTGGTCTTGGCAAGTGCCCTCATGAGCCCTATAACTGGCGAGGCCGATATCTAAGTCGCTCGCGTCTCATTTGGGGGATCCATTCCCGGCTGGTCCTGTTGTACAGGCGGTATAATGATTGGGTCATGGGGTAGTGTCGGACATGAAAAAGCGGCTTCGTATTACGGGTGCTATTCTTGCGCTCTCGGGGGGCGTAGTATTGGGGATGCAAGCCGATTCCATACTGCTGGATGATACGCGTGATGCCCTCAAAAAACTCGAGCACGCGTTCCTGATAATCAACGGAAAATACGTCGAAGAACTAGATTCTGCCGAACTGGCCGAGCACGCACTGGAAGGCATGCTGGAAGAACTTGATCCACACTCGGTATATATCGACGCCGAAAGTATGCGCCGGGTGGAAGAGGATTTCAGCGGCAGCTTTGAGGGTATTGGGATTTCATATGAGTTCGTCGAAGGCGTGGCCGGGAAAGATACGGTGACGGTCCTGAGTGTGATTCCCGGAGGTCCCAGTGAAGGAGTAGGGCTGCTGTCAGGGGACCGCATTGTCGAAGTGGACGGGCAGAGCTCTGTTGGATTTGAAAGCATTGACGTTCAGCGCACACTCAAGGGACCACGTGTCACGAAAGTTGACCTGGTTGTGATTCGGCCCGGCTACAGCACCCCAATTGGCTTTACCATTACACGCGATCGGATTCCGCTCTATTCGGTTGATGTGGCGTACATGGCGGATCCTCACACTGGTTTTATCAAGGTCAGCCGTTTTGCCCGGACAACCTATGGTGAGTTCATGCAGGCAATGCAGGATCTGAAGGAACGGGGAATGGAGCGGCTCGTGCTGGATTTGCGCGGCAATGCAGGTGGCTATATGGATATGGCCGTCAAGATGGCTGACGAATTCTTGATGGACGAGGTATTGATCGTATCGCAAAAGGGTCGCACACGGGACATGAACCGTGATTTTATGGGCACAAGCGGTGGATCATTCGAGCGAGAACCGGTCATTGTATTGGTTGATGCGGCTTCAGCTTCGGCCAGTGAAATTGTGGCCGGTGCTCTGCAGGACCACGATCGTGCCCTCATTGTAGGGCAGCAAACATTTGGTAAGGGGCTTGTGCAGCAGCAATACGAACTGCCGGATGGGAGTGCATTGCGCGTGACGATTTCGCATTTTTATACACCGTCAGGGCGGCTCATTCAAACCCCGTACGCCAATGGCAACCGCGAGGCTTACCGCCAAGAGAAACAGAGACTGCATGCAGAGACTGCCTTGCTTAGTTTGGAGGAAATTATCGAACGTGCGCCAGACTCACTGCGCTACACCACGGCGGGTGGCCGTACAGTAATAGGTGGAGGTGGCATTTTTCCTGACTATATCGTTGTGCCAGATACTGCGTCTTTGTTTTTGCGGGAAGTATTCCGGCGGAATCTGGCCAACGTATTTGCCCGCAACTGGTATGCCCGCGACAACGAATCGCTGCACGTTAAGTGGGGGGACCGTAAGCCAGCATTCTTCAATGAATTTGATGTCGATGACGCGGCGTTCGAGCAGTTTCTGGAGTTTGCCGCTGCGCAGGGTATCGCGCTGGGCGAGGATGGATTCAGTGCGGCAGATGTAGCGGCAGACCGGCCTTTCTTGGAGGCCCGGATCAAAGCGCGGTTGGCTGTGCGACTTTTTGATCTGGATGCTTACTACCCAATTATGCACAGTCAAGACCGAACCTATCAGGAAGCGATCGGGCTCTGGGATCGCGCCGAGCAGCTCTTGGCCGACAATTAAATAAATGCTCCGCAGCCAACTCGCTTTATCCTTGTGAATCCTTATAATTGAGTTGACATTCGGGCAGAGATTGAATAGTCTTACGTGCTATCCCTACATGTTGCAGCGAGTCACACATTTTTGTTGGCATCCCGCAGATGCGGGCCGTATATTTGGACCGTTTTTTGAGTAACCTTAAACCCATTCTCTGGAGGACCAATCCATGAACCTTTTTGGAAGCCTCATGCTGTTGCCGCAGGAAGCCATGGCGGGCGAAGGCGTGATCAATCTGTTGGTGCGCTATTTTAACGAGGGCGGCAACTTCATGTGGCCTGTGCTGATCATTCTGATTGTTGGTCTTGCCATCGCATTTGAGCGGGTGATCCAGCTCATATTGGCGGATGTCAACACGCGCAAGTTCATCGTCAGTGTGAAGAATGCGCTGGATGAAGGCGGCGTGTCCGCGGCCGAGGAGATTTGCGCCAGTACGCGCGGTCCTGTTGCTTCGGTATTCCAAGCTGGCTTGCTGCGAGCCAACGAGGGCATTGATGCAGTCGAGAAGGCTGTGGTAGCCTATGGTTCTATCGAGATGAGTTTCCTGGAACGCGGCTTGGTTTGGCTATCGCTGTTTATTGCCTTGGCGCCGATGTTTGGCTTTTTGGGTACGGTTATCGGAATGGTCGAAGCGTTTGACGCAATTGAGGCGGCGGGGGACATCTCCCCCAGCTTGGTGGCCCGCGGTATTAAGATCGCACTGTTGACTACAGTTTTCGGCCTTATCGTGGCCATTATCCTGCAGTTCTTCTACAATTATGCCGTGTCTAAAATAGACCGTATTGTCGTGGAGATGGAGGAAGCGTCGATTGAGTTGATCGACTCGCTTGTCGTCATCAAGGAAAAGGCTTTATAAGGCGGAATCTTGAACGGTCCGGGCCCAACTATAGCGTGGGTCCGCGGCATAGAACACAACACCATGAGTGTCATAAACATCGCCATTTACATCGTGCTTGTCCTGATCGGGCTTGGACTTTTGGTCATGCTTCTCTCTGGCGTGCGCAGCCTGATGTTTGGTAAAGTGTCCATGATCGCGCTCGGCATCATGGCCGTGCCATTCGTTGTCTTTGTTGTGTTGGGGCTGGTGTTGGAGACTTGGGCGGATGCGGGCATTGTAACGATTGTGATTTCGGTTGGCCTCACGATGCTGGGTCTTTTGTTTTCCGGCATCAAGAGTATGATTTCCTGACGCATCAAACCATTGGGGCAATGGGTGTATTGGCAAAAAAGAAGCAACGGAAAGACGCAGAGATTCCGACCTCTTCGATGGCGGATATCGCATTCTTGTTGCTCATTTTCTTTCTGGTCACGACGACCATTGACGTGGACACGGGAATTGGCATGACGCTCCCGCCGGATCTTGATCAGGAGCAGGAGCCGCCACCTGTGCGCGAGCGTAATCTGCTTAAGATCCTTATCAATGCGCAGGGACAGGTGCTTCTGGAGGATTTGCCATCTTCTGTAGCCCAGATCCGCAGTGAAGTGCTTACGCACGTACAGAACAACGGTGTGGATCCCCGCTATTCGGAATCCCCCAACAAGGCAGTGGTTTCGATCAAGACAGACCGCGAAACACCCTACAATCTCTATATTCAGACAATGGATGAGGTCTGGATGGCTTACTTTGAGATCTGGGACACCGAAGCCCGCTCAATGGGATTTGCGGACTACACGGATTACAGGGCGCAGCTCGAAGACGTTGCGGAGAACGAGATTCGCGAAAAATGGCCGGCTCAGGTGTCTTTAGCTGAGCCGGACCCAGGCAGTTCTGACTAACGGTGACGATCTATGGCTCACTTTACGAAGAAGTCCAAAGCTAAGCCGGAGATTTCCACGGCTTCGCTGCCCGACATCATCTTCATGCTACTCATTTTCTTCATGGTCACAACAGTGCTTCGTGAGCAGGAGGTCCAGGTTCGGACCATTCTGCCAATGGCCGAAGCGCTGACTAAGATTGAACAGAAGCGGTATGTGTCGTATGTGTGGATGGGGCCGGTGAAGCTAAGTGGCAATCGGTTCGGGGAGACGCGAGTCCAGATTGACGATGCGTTAATAGACGACATGACAAATATCCGGGACATTATGTATCGGAAGTTGGTCGATCAGCCTCGCCTTATTGTATCGCTGCGAGTTGATGAGGAGTCTGGAATGGGAATAGTGACCGATGTGCAGGGGGAGCTACGAAAGGGGGGCACACTGCGCATCAGTTATTCGTCCAAACGGGATATTTCAAATCTGTAGGGCTCTGTTTTAAGGCTAACCAATTACGAAAGCTCTGCCTCGGCGGGGCTTTTCGCGTTTTTGGCAGAGGGACAAAATGCACAGGGTAACGCTGCTGCCCGGAGATGGTATCGGACCTGAGATTACGGCAGCGACTATAGTGGTATTGGAGGCTGCTGGTGTCGAACTGCAGTGGGAGCGTTTCGAAGCGGTTGGGCTTGCTGGCATGGAGAGATACGGCCGGCCGCTTCCTGAAGCCGTACTGGACTCCATTCGAATGAATCGCGTGGCGTTAAAGGGGCCGATAACCACGCCAGTGGGAAAGGGATTTCGAAGTGTGAACGTGTCACTTCGGCAAAAGCTGGACTTATTCGCGAATGTACGTCCATGCAGGAAACTGCCCGGTCTGAGAACACCCTTTGAGGATGTGGATCTGGTGATTTTCCGCGAGAATACGGAAGGGCTGTATTCCGGCATCGAGACATATGATGAGCGTCTGGAGATTGCTGACTCGACGGCTCGCATCACGCGCCGTGGCTCGCAGCGCATTTTGCGATTTGCTTTTGAATGGGCACGTGTGAACGGGCGAAGGCATGTGACAGCGGTACACAAGGCGAATGTGGTAAAGATGTCGACAGGCCTTTTCTTGAAGGAGGCTATAGCAATGGCGTCGGCATACCCGGATTTGGATTTCGATCATCGCATTGTGGACAACATGGCTATGCAGCTGGTACAGCGTCCGGCGGAGTATGACTGCATTGTAACAACCAATCTGTTCGGGGATATCTTGAGTGATTTGTGCGCCGGTCTTGTCGGCGGACTCGGGGTTGTGCCCGGGGCGAATATCGGAGATAGCGTCGCCGTATTTGAAGCCGTACATGGCAGTGCACCTGACATTGCGGGTCAGGGCACGGCGAATCCGACAGCTCTTATCAGGACTGCCGCGATGATGTTGAGGCATTTGGGGGAACGAACAGCTGCAGAAACTATCGAAGCCGCGCTCAGGCAGGCATATGTGGAGGGCTGCTGGCTGACACCGGATGTGGGCGGTTCAAGCACGACCATGGATTTTGCCCACAGGCTGGCAGAGCGTGTGGCAAGTAAGCAAGGAGAGGCATGATTCAGCGTATTCAATCAGTCTATCTGGGTTTGGCAGCTGTGGCCTTAACCGGAATGCTCTCGACCGGTGTGGTGTTTGGGAGTGGCCCGTACACGCTGTGGGGCACGCTGACGTCTGCGGTGCTGGCCATACTGGCCGCTGTGGGGGCGATCTTCATGTACAGTGTCCGCCACAAGCAGCGCATGGTGGTCGTGATGGCCCAGCTTTGCACCCTGTTAGCAGCTGTAATCTTGTGCGGCACGCTCTACCTGGATGATGAATTATATGTGCACACGCATGCTGGTCTGGAGTGGGATCGACTGCTAACGGTTACGTTGCCCCTATGCGCGTACGTGCTCCTAATCCTGGCTCGTCGGGCAATAACGCGTGATATCAAGCTCGTTCGCTCTATAGATCGTCTAAGGTAAACAGGTGCCTGGAGAGATCAACGAACTTGCGCCGGCCCCTAAGCACGTAGTCGAATAGAATACGCCCCCTGTAGGACGGCAAAGATTGAGTCATTTCGAGTTGGGTATATTGTCCACGGCGCCGATGTGCATCGAGGTGGGCACGTACCAGCGCCCGGGCTTTGCGGAACTGCCCCGTCACAAGCCAAGCCAGCGCAATCACATGATCGATCACCACGCGCTCAAATAGTACTCGCCGCCGCTGCGCTGGTGGCAGATTTTTGTAGAGCATAAGGAGGCTGTTCCGCACATTAAAGTAGAGTTTTTGATCGCTTTGCCGTGGAAGGGAGCCCCCCCCAATATGGAAGACTTGGCTTTGGGGGGCAATCACAATACGGTAACCGGCGTGCCGCAGTCGCCAGCACAAGTCGATTTCCTCCATGTGCATCTCAAATGTTTCATCCAGGAGGCCGACTTGTTCAAGCGCACTTCGACGTAGGAGTACTGCTGCGCCACTTGCCCAATCTAAATCAGCCACGTCATCATACTGTCCAGCATCACGTTCCAGGTGCTCAAAGATGCGGCCACGTGCGAACGGATAACCTAAGCGGTCGAGGTAGCCCCCGGCGGCTCCGGCATAGTCGAATGCATCGCGCTCGTCGAACTGCATAATTTTGGGCTGAACGGCGGCGATAAGAGGATCACTTTCGGCGAGGGCAATAAGCGGTTCCAGCCAGTCTGACGGAACTTCAACGTCGTTATTAAGCAGCAGCACATAGTCGCTTTCCGATTGGCGAATAGCTTCATTGTTGCCCCTGCAGAATCGCCAGTTTTCCGGATGACGGATGACCTGCACTTCAGGAAACCGGGCTGCCACCCATTCTGCGGATCCGTCGGTCGACGCGTTGTCGGCAAAAATCACTTGCAGTCCGGGCCACTTTGACTCCACGACGGACGGGAGGCAGCGCTGGACGATCGTCAATGCATTCCAGGATACGACAATAATGGATACTTGTGGAATGCGCATGAAATGAGGGAGAGGCGTCCAAACGCGCAGCAGGGAGGATGGTTACAGCAACTGGGTTCGCCTTTGTGCTGCTGGCAATGGTATGTGGGTGGCTTAGTTTATTGCGTTTACGTCCTGGCGAGTGCAGGGGCGATACTGAGAAATGTCAAGTAGCTTATCGTCACTGTTCCAATCACGGATGTGTTGGCTATTGAGTCTGTTCCATAGAAAAAGTGTGGCAACGGAATATTTCAATCACAACCAGAGAGGCTGGAGCCCCGCTCACTTTTCTCAGTATCCCCGAGCTTCGTGGATCTCACGGCCGAGATGGTCCATGACAAGGTTATACAGGGCGCTGTACACTTCGGGGTGTTCCGCATAGTAATCCATGCGCATGTCAAAGTCTTTCTGTGTTAAATCGTATCGGGCGAAGACTGAATCTTTGGAAACCTGCTCGCCTTCATACCCAAGTGTTGTGCGTGCCTGAAGCAGGTGCAGCTCGACAAATATCTCCGCTATCAGGCTGTCCTGTGCAGTAAGCACTGTGTCTGTCGGAGCACCGCAGGAAGCAGTCAGCAGTGCGGCGGCAACAAGGCCTAACGCGCTACGCTGTGGCACGCTCGGCCTCCTCCTGACGAGTGCGGAAGGTATAGGCGATTACTTCAAGTTGGCGCAGAAACTCGCGTTTGGGGTAATTGGGCGCGAAAACCATTCCGTCAATCAGATAAAGGCGTCTTGTCGGTTCGTCGTAAAAAGCGTACGTCAAAAACGGTCCGCCCATCCCGAACTGGATTTTCTCGCCACTGCGTTCACCCACCATCTGCCACATGCCACGAAACTCAATGGCAAATCGATCCATAAAATTAATCTCCACTGCTTCCGCTGGTCGCCGGAGATCAATTTCCACCCACCCGCCGGCTGTTCCTTGCATGTACTGCCGGGACAACTCATTGCGTGTACTCACGATCCACTCAGGTGTAAGTATCGATGGGTCTGCATCATCCACGTAATACACGAAAAGGCTCCGCCAGGTATCACTCAACACGCGGCGCAGCCAAACAAATTGTGTCGTATCAACCGCAATTACGTAGTCATGCTGTCCATTTACCGCAAACCCGTGCCGGTCCATGAGTGTCGCTTCCAAATCGTGCTGCCGTCCGATATCGAACATTTCGCGGTGCGTGCGCATGCGCGTCACCTCGTTGTAGTGATACAGCATATCCTCCGCCGTGTCGTCAAGAGCTGTCAGCAAGTCTTTTGGCGAAGCCGCAACGAGATAGTAGACCAATTGGTGTCGCCGCCATTGATCGGGGCGTGATACCAGCGCCGACTGTCCATCGAGAATGTACTGCCGCAGTGAGTCAGTAAGTAGACTGTTAAGGTATCTGGATTCGGCGCTTAGGGTGTCTGCAATCGTGCCAACAAAAAGGACATTCTTGCGGTCTTGTACCATGTCCAGTGTTTTGCGGGAAGTCAGAGCAATGGGTTCAAGCTCAAAGGCCGGTTCCTGAGAAGGAAGCGTATGAAGAGGTCCCCCCACCTGGTCACGCAAGGCATCCCCAACGGGGCCCTGCCACAAGGTCGAGTCAATGACTACAGTGATGTGTCCCTCCGGGCCGGAGGCTTCCGGTCGAAAGTCCCCGCTGAACAACCCCTGTCCACCGCAGCCTGTAATAAGTGCGGCGCAAAGTAGCAAGGCGCCAACGGGTTTAGTCTTACCAAGAATCATGTGCAATCCTGTCCGTTTTTCAATGTGCATACAAAAGCTTCCACCCGGGATAATCGTTGCATGTCGCTCAGTGATCCGTTTTCCCAAAGCGCTTCAATCTGCCTAACAAGTGCGGAACCGACAATGAAGCCATCTGTGTTTCGGGTAAGCCTCCGGGCGTCTTCGTGTGATCGAATTCCAAAACCGACCAGCAGTGGATTCAATGTAACGAGCCCTCGAACACGCTCAAGGTACGACTCGATAGCTTGCATTCGCCCGTTCAGGCCACTTCCGGTAAGGCCGGTGATGGACACGGCATAAACAAAGCCAGTCGTCATACGGTCAATTTTCTGGATGCGAGTATCGCTTGTGTTGGGGGCAGCCAAAAAAATAAGGTCCAGTCCCACTCTAAAGGCGTAATCCGAGAGGAGGGCCGATTCCTCTGGCGGCAAGTCTGGCACGATCAGACCATCGATCCCACTTTCTCGAGCCAGTTGGCAAAAGGCTTCGGGGCCATACTGCAGGATGGGATTAACATAGCCCATAAGCAGCAACGGTATGTCACATGACATTCTAAAATCCGCGGCACACCGAAATGCATCCTCCATAGTAACACCACCAGCCAAAGCGCGCGCACTGGAGCGCTGGATGGGCAATCCTTCCGCCAATGGGTCACTGAACGGCATTCCCAATTCCACAAAGTCGGCCCCCCCTGCAGCCAAGGCTCGGAGCACCCCCGGTGTATCCTGCAGGGTCGGAAAGCCGTTGGTCACAAAAATACCCATGGCTTTCTCATTCGCCGCACGTAATTCACCAAGCCGACGTGTCAACCGCGACGTCATGAACGTGCCATAATGGTTTGCATGTCCTTGTCCCCCCGACCTGAACAGTTAACAACAATTGTACCACCTGGCCTGACACGATCTACGATGTGCTTCAGCGCCGCGATGGCATGAGCGGTCTCAAGGGCAGGTATGATTCCTTCTGTACAGGAGAGAAGCCTGACGCCATAGAGCGCCTCCGTATCCGTAATGGCGCTGTAACACACGCGCTCCAAGTCCTTAAGCCAAGCGTGTTCCGGGCCGACTCCGGGATAATCCAGCCCTGCAGAAATCGAATGTGCCAACTTCACTTGTCCCTGCGTATCCTGAAGCAAGTAACTCAAGGCACCGTGCAACACCCCTGGCTTACCTCGTGACAGCGTGGCGGCATGTCGGCCATTGAGTCCTTCTCCTGCAGCCTCGACGCCGAACAATTGAACCTCTGGATCTTGAATGAACGGGTAGAATAGACCGATAGCATTTGAGCCTCCACCCACGCAGGCCACCAATGCATCCGGATTCGCGCGACCTGTGGCTGCTTCAAGTTGGGACTTGGTTTCTTCGCCAATGACACAATGAAAACTCCGCACCATCACCGGATACGGATGTGGGCCGACGACCGAGCCTATTATGTAAAAAGTGTCATTTGGGTTGGAGACCCAATCCCGAATGGCCTCATTTGTGGCATCCTTAAGTGTTTGGCTTCCACTGGTCACAGCGCGCACTTCCGCACCGAGTAGCTCCATACGCGCCACGTTGAGTGCCTGACGCTGCATGTCTTCGGCACCCATGTATACTATGCATTCCAGTCCGAACCGTGCCGCTACTGTTGCCGTTGCCACACCATGCTGCCCGGCCCCCGTTTCTGCAATGATCCGGGTCTTACCCATTTGGCGGGCCAGAAGGATTTGTCCAATCGTGTTGTTGATTTTGTGAGCACCGGTATGACAAAGATCTTCGCGCTTGAGGAAGATCTGGACGTCGCCCAGTACCTCACTGAGCCGATCCGCCCGGGTAAGGGCTGTCGGCCGCCCGACATATGTTTGCAGCAGGGCGTGGTATCGGTCCTTAAAGGTGTTTGAGGCCCACGCTTCAGCGAATGCAGTGCGTAATGCCTGTAATTCCGGGATCAGAATTTCGGGGACGAAGGCTCCTCCATAAGGTCCGAAGCGGCCAGCGGAATCCGGTGCCGAATATTCTACGGATGCAGACATTCCAGCCTCGCAAAGAAACTAGACACGCGATCAAAATCCTTTTGTCCCGGTGTGCGCTCGAGCGCACTCGACAGGTCGATTCCTCGGGGCTTTACAAGGCTTACAGCCTCAACAATATTGTCAGGGCTGAGCCCACCAGAGAGCATCACCGGATAGTTAGCGGCCAGTGCCTGTGCTTGATGCCAGTCGAAGGTTATTCCTGTACCTCCGTGCAACACCGGATGCCACGTGTCCAACAAAAACCACGCGGCCACGTCTTTGTAGGCCTCAAACTCTTGACACAAATCTCCGGGATCGGTCTCCGCCTTGACTTTTAGGGCTTTGATTACAGGGCGCGTCATGTGCCCGCAGTAAGCTGGAGACTCATTGCCGTGAAGTTGCACCAGATCGAAGCCCGCAGTTTCCACCGTCTCATTTACTTTGTCAGCTTCCTCATTTACAAATACACCCACACTCTGGGAGCCATGGATCCATTCCATGATCGCCGCTGCATCTTGCGGCGTGATATACCTCGGGCTGGGTGGATACTGGATGAACCCCAGGTAATCCGCACCGGCCGCGGCGCAAAAACGTGCATCTTCGAGCGTTGTAAGTCCGCAAATCTTAACGTTAGGCCGCATCACGGAAGCACCGACTCTTCTTGCATTTCCTTTCGTATGCAGGCCAGTGCCTGCCCCGGGTCGCTGGCCCGCATGAATGCTTCGCCGATCAGTACGGCGTCAACACCCTGATGCCAGAGATGAACGAGTTCCGCGGCACGACTGAGTCCGCTTTCAGATACTCGAACCACGTGCTTCGGACAATGCCGAAAGACGCGCAACGAGTTGCCGATATCAACCGCAAAAGTTTCCAAATTGCGATTGTTGACTCCCAAAATCCGAACCAAATCGAAATCGAGTTGGTCTAGCTCTCGTTCTTCATATACCTCGACGAGGCACGCTAGGCCAAGTGCTTCGGCCTCCTGCATCAAGTCTCTTAGCTCACAGGCCTCCAGCATACGTGCAATAAGCAGCACAGCATCCGCGCCATACGCGCGAGCCTCGTAGAGCTGGTAGGGATCCACAATAAAGTCCTTTCGCAATAGCGGTACACGCGCTTGCTTTCGGACGTGTTGCAGATGGTGCAGAGATCCCTGAAAAAAGTCTTCCTCAGTCAAGATGCTGATCGCGCTTGCCCCGCCACGTTCGTAGGCAGATGCTAACGTTTCAACCTCGAATTCATCCCGCAGCACACCCTTGGAGGGCGAAGTCTTCTTGAGTTCAGTAATGAAGGCTAACATGGTTCCACGCAAGGCCGCTGTAAAGTCTCTGGTCTCAGGCAGCCCCCGAATAGTTTCTTCCAGATTGCGGCGTGAATACTTGGCTTTTCGCCCGGGAAGGGTTTGGCGCGTGTTTTCGACAATCTGTTCCAGAATGGTCATGCAGCCGCGCTGACTTCGCGCAATCTATTTAGGGCATCGTCTGCGGCGCCACTGTCAAGGCTGTGCTGGGCTGCTTCCAGACACTCATCCATACTATCGTACCGGCCACTTACCCAGAGACCATAGGCACTGTTTATTACAACGACATCGCGCCTCGGGCCGGATTCGCCCTGTAATATTGCGGTAATGATCTGCGCATTGTCTGTGGCCGTTCCTCCCTTCAGAGCCTTCAGCGAGCATGGTTTCAAACCGTGATCTTCGACCTTGATTTCTCTCCTGGTTAATTCTGCATTACAAGCCCGGTACTCAAACGCAATCGTAGTTGCGCCAAGAGAAATCTCGTCCATCCCATCTAAGGCGCTTACGGCCAAGACATGCTCGGCTCCCAGATTCGCCAAAATTCCAGCCATCATCTCGGCCGCTCTCACGCTAAATGCTCCAACAATCTGTCGCTGCACCCTGGCTGGATTACAGAGCGGCCCCAAAATATTGAAACACGTCCGCGAGGCTAGTGCACGGCGTATCGGGACTACGTGGCGCATTGCCGGATGGTAGTTCCGCGCAAAAATAAATCCGACGCCAGCTTTCTTGAGACAATGGGCCACAGCTTCAGATTCCAAATCGATCTTCACACTCAAGGCCTCCAATACATCCGCACTGCCGGATTTGGAGGACACGCCCCGATTTCCGTGCTTGGCAACCGTGATTCCGGCCCCCGCGCAGACGAAGGCTGCTGCTGTCGAAATATTAAATGTGCCGCTGCCGTCACCCCCCGTACCACACAAGTCAATCGCGTGCGGGTCGTCACATGACACCGGAACCGCATAGCTGCGCATCACTCGCGTAAAGGCGGTGAGTTCGGTCAAAGTTTCATCACGGGCACGCAAGCCCATAAGCAGGCCCGCCACCTGCAGGGGGTCGGCTTTGCCCTGCATGATTGCATGCATGGCTTTTTTTGCCTGCTCCGTCGTGAGGGTTTCACCTCGGGACAAGGCCTGAAGAAACTCCTTCATGAGAGGGCGCCGATACGGTTTAGCCAGTTGTATATAAGGGTGGGCCCATGATCCGTAAGTACACTTTCAGGATGAAACTGTACGCCTTCCACTGGATGCTGCTTATGCCGGATGCCCATTATGACTCCTTCAGCCGTTGTGGCCGTGATTTCAAGGTCTCGTGGGATGGAATCCGGATCCACGACTAGGGAGTGATAACGGGTTGCTTCGAAAGATTCTGGCACACCCAAATACAAATCGTTTCCGGTGTGGGTTATCGTACTGGTCTTGCCATGCATCAGGGTAGGGGCATACGTCACAGTGGCACCGTACACTTCTGCAATGGCCTGATGCCCAAGGCAAATGCCAAGGATCGGCAGTTCCGGCCCCAGACGTGTGATAACCTCCTTGCATATACCGGCATTGGCTGGGCGCCCCGGTCCCGGTGATATTAAGACTCCTGCAGGTGCCTGAGCCTTCACCCAGTCACACGTCACCACATCATTGCGAACGACCTCGAGTCTGTCGGTGTGCCGACCTACCAGGTGTACCAGGTTGTAGGTGAACGAATCGTAATTGTCGATGATGACAATCATGCTAATAGGTCGTAACGAGCCCCGTCAATTCACGAACCCGCTCCATGCAGGTGTTGGCACGCTCACGCGCATGCCTTGCGCCTTGGCGCAAGACATCAAGCACATAATCCTCATGCGCCAATAAGTCACGCCTGCGCTCACGTGCTTCGCC
This sequence comes from Rhodothermales bacterium, assembly GCA_012271205.1. GTDB lineage: Bacteria > Bacteroidota > Rhodothermia > Rhodothermales > Bin80 > JAAXGT01. The sequence goes on along the minus strand of JAAXGT010000078.1, from coordinate 6,844 downwards.
AAAATAGTCCAGAATGAGCCGCTCCAGTTCCTGCTTGGCGTGGCCATATCCATAGCCACCCCTTAAGTACGCTTCGCGGATCTCGTCGCGCTTCTCGTCCGGCGCGAAGAGTTTTAGGAGCGCAAACACGTTGTCAGTGTCCGGGTTTTTCGGTTCTTCTAACGGCGTTGAATCCGTCACAATACGCCTAATCCGGCGTGATAGCTCTCGTCCTTCATCAAAAATGCCAATCGTGTTTGCATAACTCTTCGACATTTTGCGACCATCCACGCCAGGCACAACTGCCACGCTTTCCACGATGTAGGCGTCAGGAATCGGAAACAGTGGTTCGCCAAGGCAATACACTTTATTAAAGCGCTGCGCGGTATTGCGCGTGATTTCGATATGCTGCTTTTGGTCCGCCCCCACAGGCACAAGCGTGCCGCCGTAAATCAGAATATCTGACGCCTGTAAAATGGGGTAGTTGAAAAGACCGCAGTTGGCCTTCAGGCCTTGGGCCACCTTGTCTTTGTACGAAGTGGCTTTCTCGAGCTGAGAAACTGGCGTGAGGCAGCAGAAAATCCAAGTGAGTTCGTTAAGGAGCGGGACATCGCTCTGTACAAACAGGTTGGATTTTTTCGGATCGAACCCGAGAGCCAGATACGTTACAGCTGCGTCCAGTGTGTGCGCACGCAGTAGCTCTGCGTCACGCAAGGTTGTCATTGCATGATAATTCACAATAAAGTAGTAGGATGGATGCTCCTGTTGCAGTGCAATATGCTGCCGGATTGCCCCAAAATAATTGCCGATGTGGAGTGCGCCTGAAGACTGGATGCCGGACACGACCACGGTATCTCCAGGATTAAAGGGGTTTGTGCTCATTGAAATTCGTGGAACGTGAAACGCTGTTTATTTGGCATAGATTTCCAGTTGCAGTATACGAACAGCAGGCCGCCGTTCATTTCAATCCCAGACGGAACAGTAATCTGATTACCGGCGGGCCATCTCTTTACGCTGGATTGCACGTGGCCTTTGGGGACGCCGGCGTCCCCAAAGGCAGGAGACTCGACCGGTACTATAAGCATGATCAGGCCCGGCGCAGTCTCCTCATTTTGTACAGAACGTGCCTGGTCTGATTTGTCGCTGCGCATGTTCTTGTTCAGCATGTACGCATAATCAGCTACCTGTATCTGGTTTGCCCTCAAGTGTATAATCTCCTTCAAAGAGGTGATTCCACGCGAATTCATGTACGAGCGGCGCGAATGCAGCCGCGCAAGAATTCCAGCCGCTCCTGACTGTTCTGAATAAGCCGATTCAGAACGGCCTCTGTACGCATCTGGTGCTCAAATGCCTTTTCTGCCCGTATTTTGGCAAGAAATGCTTCTTCTTCATCACGCAGTGCTAAAAGCTCCTTGCCGTTGGGTAGTACAAATTGATTCGGCTCCATGTCCGTTCCATTGTAGGCCACCGCGCCGCAGCTGAAGACGGTCTCCGAAATCTTTCCTACATCTGTACGGGCCGTTTTCAGCACGGCGGACAGGCCAGCCTGCACATGCGGATCACCGCAGTGATTCATAGCAAAGTTATAGGCATGGTTAAGTGCCAAATGTGACCTGATGAGGGGATTCAGGCGATTCGCGGTTTCCTCCCGCGAAAGGGTTCGTCCGGCCCAGCCTTTCTTTAGGAGGGCGGCCTTAAGTTCCTTTACCTTCATTTTGAAATTGGGTCATTAAGCGTCTTACAATAAACCACGGGCCGCAGCCAATAGCGCCTGCTTCAGTGCACGGGCCTTGTTTTCGGTTTCCACATATTCTCGCTTCGGATCACTGTCCGCCACAATGCCAGCTCCGGCCTGAATGAAAACATCATGGTCACGTGCCACCATGGTCCGAATGGCAATACACGTGTCCATATTGCCTGAAAAATCCACGTAGCCCACGGCACCCGCATAAACACCGCGCTGTGAGGGTTCCAGTTGATCAATGATCTCCATGGCCCGGACCTTGGGTGCTCCGCTCACCGTACCTGCAGGAAAGCAAGCCTGTAGCACGTCCATCGCGCGCGCATTTTCCATGAGTTTCCCCGAAACTGCGCTTACGATATGCATGACGTGTGAATACCGCTCGATGTAGGCATAGCGGTCCACACGGACAGACCCAGGCACGCATACCCGACCCAAATCGTTACGTCCCAAATCAACCAGCATTAAATGCTCTGCACGCTCTTTGGGATCGGCCAGCAGTTCATTGGCCAAGCACTCATCTTCTTCCGATGTCATGCCGCGCGGTCGCGTACCCGCAATGGGCAGGAGTTCAGCGGTACGCTCCTCGACCCGAACGAGCACTTCCGGCGAGGAGCCAATGAGAGCAACCTCGCCTAGATCTAGGTAAAAGAGGTAGGGAGACGGGTTAATCTGGCGCAGTGCACGATATAGGTTGAACGTGTCTCCGGTGAACGAAAGAGAAAATCGCTGTGAAAGCACAACCTGAAAAATGTCCCCTTCATAAATCAGGCGTTTGGCCTCTTCGACGGCGGCTTCGAAGGCATGCTGCTCAAAATTTGCGGTCATTCGTTCCGCACTGAGTCGCACGGGCACCGGGCTTTCGAATCCGGCCTGCAAGTCTTGTGCCATGATGTTCAGGCGTCTGAGTGCCGCATCGTAGCCATCCCGCAGGGATGTGCCGGGGTCGATAAAGGCGCTGGCCATGAGTACAATCTGATGCTTCAGTCGGTCAAAGGCAGCCACAGTATCATAAAAGCACCAAATGGCCTCGGGCAGATTCAGCTCGTCCGGAGGTGGGGTGGGGAGTCTTTCGATCAGACGGACACTGTCATAGCCCAAATAGCCAACCGCACCGCATCGCAACCGGGGCAAGCCCGGTACGGCGACCTCCGAATATTCATCCAGGTAGTGTTGCAAGACGGCGAAGACGTTTCCGCTGGGTACGTTCAATTCCAGATTTCCGTCGCTGTCCTCGACGGTCACCTCACGACCCGCGGCCCTGATTAGGCGATAAGGATTTTTACCCAAGAACGAATATCGGGCCATCTTTTCGCCACCTTCCACGCTTTCCAGCAGGAAGGGATGACGTCCGTTGGTCCGCAGAGCCAAGAATGCGCTGACCGGTGTAAGCAGATCAGCACCCAGTCGACGGCTGATTGGAACAACGAAACGCACGGTGGCGCGCCTCCTTTCCCTGTGCGCCAGAATTTCAAACTCTTCAAAGGTCATTACACCCCTTAACGCAAAAAGCCCACTGCCTGAACCAAGCAGTGGGCTGACCGAGACTCGTTGCGTTACATTACGGCGTCACGCAGTCCACCACTGCTCGTCCACTCCACCAATTACTGGAAGTCAGCCAACGCATTTGTCTGATCAGCTTCTGTAAATGCTGCCCGAAGATAGGGTCTCATCGCTGCAGAATCAAGTCCGTTGATCCGGTGCAGGAACTGGAACATGACCGCGCCCGGCTCATAAACCGAGGGCCTTTCTATAGCGATTCATCTTACATTCACTCACCAATCCAAATCAGTCATGGGACAACCTGCTGTGCACACATACCGGAAGGCTTTGGAGCGCAGTTTTTTCGCGCTTTCGCTTCTTGGCATTTTGCTTACCCTGCATTTGGCAGTCTGGTACGGTACAGGTAGTATCGGCGCTAATGATCCCGTTTGTACTGCTGGTTCTGACTGTCTGGCAGTGATTGCCAACGATCCAGCCCCCTTGGGAATGGCCAGCGCATGGTGGGGGTTCATATTCTACATGCTTGCTGGCACCTTGACACTGGGTGTAGCCTTAAATGTGGCCGGCAAAAGCGCCCTGTTTAAGGCCCTGCGAATGCTGCTTGTTGGTGCCGGCCTAATTTACTCCGTCATTCTTTCGGCCATTCAGTTCGTATTGCTTGCGGATTGGTGCTTCCTGTGCTTGCTTTCCGCCAGCATAGTGGCCGTAATGACTGCGCTCGTGGTTATTGCTTGGCGAACTCCCGCGGCCACAGCCGCCCGACACGGTTTGCCGAGAGGTGAATTGCGATTCCATGGTTTGGTAACGGCTGGAGTGGTCGTGCTGCTGCTTCTGGACTATAGCTATTCGCGCGGTCAGCAGGCGAGTCCGGATGAAGCGGTTGCAGTGACCCCGGACACTTCGGTCGATCCGGCTATGTGCCCGTATCACCCGAATTTGCCGCCATACGAAAATCTGGATCAAATCGTGACGGACTATGACCCTATCGTAGGTCCGCCGGATGCGCCGGTCACTGTGATGGAGTTTCTGGATCCAAATTGCAACCATTGCAAGTCACAGCATCCTCATATGAAGGCCTTGATCGCAACCTACCCGGAGCAGGTTCGGATTGTATATAAGCCTGTTACATTGGTTGGTGGTCCATCCTATTCGCTCGATGAAGTAACCGCACTTTGGATTGCCAACGAGTATGGTGTATTTGAAGGCATGCTGGATCTGCAGTTTGAGCATCAGTCGCCCGCGACCGGCTTGTCTCCCGACCGGCTGGCGTCGTTTGCAAAGGATTTGGGCATCAACGAGCGCGAATTCCGTGCGAAGCTATCCAGCGGAGAATACGAACCCCGGGCTAGGCAAGTGCGCCGGATTTTCGATGGTATGGGCCTTGAGAGTGTGCCTTCAGTCATAGTTGGGGGGCGTCACGTTGGAATAAGCCGCTCTCTCGGATGCCTGAAGCATTTCGTGGACCAAGAACTCGAGGCACTTTGAACGATGCTGGCATTAGATACGCCCGTATAATGTCCAACAAGATCGATACTGCTTGCATCAATACTATTCGGATGCTTGCAGTAGACGCTGTAGAACAGGCCCGCAGCGGCCATCCGGGAATGCCTATGGGTGCGGCGCCCATGGCATATGTCGTGTGGACCAGGTTCATACGACAAAATCCCACGGATCCCAAGTGGTTCAACCGGGATCGGTTCGTGCTCTCGGCCGGCCACGGGTCCATGCTTCTCTATGCCATACTCCATCTGTTGGGGTACGAGGTTTCGTTAGACGAAATCAAGGCATTTCGTCAGTGGGACAGCCGGACACCCGGGCATCCCGAATATGAGCTTACGCCAGGCGTGGAAACCACTACCGGTCCACTGGGGCAGGGCTTTGCCAACGGCGTGGGAATGGCTATCGCCGAAAAACATCTGGCCGCACGATTCAACCGGAATAGGCACAGGGTCATAGATCACAATACCTACGGGATTGTTTCGGATGGTGACCTGATGGAAGGCATATCCCATGAGGCTGCCGCGCTGGCTGGCCACCTGGGACTCGGCAAGCTTGTTTATCTGTGGGACGACAACCGGATCACGATCGATGGCAGTACCCGCTTAACCTTTACTGAGGATGTTTGCGCCCGGTTCGAAGCCTACGGCTGGCAAGTATTACATGTCGAGGACGGCAATGATACCGATGCCATAGAAAGGGCAATAGCATCGGCCCGTGTTTGCGCTGACAAACCAACCTTAATTCGTGTACAAACTACGATAGGCTACGGTAGTCCGAACAAGGCCAATACAGCTGATGCCCATGGCGCTCCTCTGGGTGCTGACGAAGTCGTGAGAACGAAACGGGAACTCAATTGGCCGGAGCAGCCTGCTTTTTGCATACCAAGTGAGGTGCTGGACTATATGGACAGCAAAAAGCAAGGTGTACAAACGCAGCGTGTGTGGGAAGAAGAGGTGGCGCGGTTCCGTGTCTCGCATCCGGAACTGGGAGCCGAACTGGATGCGCAGTTGCGTGGCGATTTACCCGGGAAATGGGAGGATACATTGCCGGACTTTACCTTGGACGCAGCCATGGCCACGCGCGCAGCTAGCGGCAAGGTGTTGAGCCGGATCTTGAAGGCCGTACCGTCTATGATTGGCGGCTCAGCAGATCTCACCGGATCCAATAAGACCCGGGGCAGCAGTCAGGACGATTTTCAGAGAAACGTGCCTTCAGGCAGTTATTTGCGATTTGGTGTGAGGGAGCACGGAATGGCAGCCATCTGCAGCGGAATTGCGCTCCACGGCGGACTGCGCCCCTACTGTGGCACGTTTCTCGTATTCAGCGACTATATGCGGCCTGCCATTCGTTTGAGTGCGATTATGCGGCTGCCGGTCATCTTTGTTTTTACTCATGACTCCATAGGTACTGGCGAAGATGGTCCTACGCATCAGGGTGTAGAGCATGTTATGTCCTTGCGGGCCATTCCCAATCTGGTCGTCATTCGTCCCGCAGATGGAAATGAAACCAAGCGTGCGTGGCAAGTGGCTATGAAGTGTACTTCAGGCCCAACAGCGCTTGTTTTGACGCGGCAAGGAGTACCGATGATAACGAAAAACCCGGACGGGCTGGAGCGGGGCGCTTACACACTGATAAAGGAAACGGGCCCGGAATTGGATATTATTTTGATCGGAACAGGTAGCGAGTTGCAGTATGCGGTTGAGGCTGCTGGCATCCTGGCGGCTGACGGGATCAGTGTTCGCGTAGTCAGTATGCCGTCATGGGAGCTCTTTGCCATTCAGCCCGAGGAGTATCAGCATGAAGTGCTTCCACCTTTGGCCAGGCGGCGTGTTACGATTGAGGCTGGTGTGTCGCTGGGGTGGGAGCGATATGCTGGCGCGGGCGGGGCAATTATAGGTATGGACCGCTTTGGCGCTTCGGCACCCGGCAGGGTGCTGTTTGAGCAGTTTGGCTTTACGGCCGCGCGCGTTGTGCACGAAGCCCGGGCGGTGATTCGTGCATAAGGCGGCGATTCTGCGTCCTGATACCTGGATCTGCTGCTGCGCCATTTGTTCGAGTACAACAGGTGACCGCCGAATGAGCTCGGAAGACATTGCCGCGGCACTATGGAGACTCGCTCAA
>JAAXGT010000181.1 GCA_012271205.1 Rhodothermales bacterium | reverse complement strand
CCATTGAACGGCATGTGGTCTTGCATCAGCGTGCCCGCGATACGCTCGGAGCACTTGGCTATCGTGTCCTGCTTCGGCTGGGAGACGGGACGTTGGGCTGGACTGCATGTGCACCTTTTGACGGGATCATAGTCACAGCGGCCGCCTTGGCTGTGCCCCAGCAGCTGCTGGGGCAGCTCAAGCAGCCGGACGGAGATCGGCCAGGTGGCCGCCTGGTCGTGCCGGTCGGTGATGACCGCGGTCAAACAATGCTGCGCATAGACTGCACCGGAGAGGGTACCTACGAGACGCACGAGACGGGCCTGTTTCGCTTCGTACCGCTGGTGGCGGGATAATCAGGCAACAACCGTCCGTGTGTTGCTTTCATAGGCCTGCAGGAGGGCCTGCATGGCGTCACTTCGCAGCTGACTGGCGTGCTGGTGTTGATCATCCAGAACGGCGATACCGATGGTGACCCCACTGCTGAGAAAGCCATCGTCGTTGGCGATTGAGGTTTGGATACGGTCATTCCAAGTCTCGATTTCCTGGCGGCGCCCGTCAGTGAAAACACCGAACATCAGTTCGCCAAACCGTACGACACGGCTGCTTTCGGAGGCATTTTGCAGGCGTTCACGCAGTAGTTCTTCCACCCGGCTAATCACAGCTTGGCCTGCGGCGGCGATTGATTCCGATTCGTTTAGCAGGACCAGTGCCAACGCGAGAGACTGGTCTTGAGAGCGGGCGAGGGCTATTTCCTCGGCGATGATTTCGTTGCGCGGGCGATTCGGATCCTCCTTATAGAAAAGCAGGCTCAGTGTCTGGGCAAAATGCTCTACGAGTTCGGCCGCTCGCGGGTGGGTGAGTCCGAGTTCACGGGTTGTATCCACAAGGAGGACCAGTGGCAAGGTGCCGACAGAGGCGACCGCTAGACGCTTAATCAATCCGGGTCTCGAACTATAGCCGAGCGACTGGGGGGGCAAATCATCAGGACTGATCCGGCGTATAGCGATGCGATTGCCAGGCGGAAGCAGCGGCTGTGTGCTGTGGAAGCTGGTACCGCGATTCTTGGCCCAATCGGACCCTGCCGTGCCGATGATTTGGTAACTAATGTCTGCATCAGAGCGCCGCGCGGCTACTACAGCATGTGCTCCGAGTGCCACTCTGAAGCCTTCAAGAACGGTGTCCAGAACGTGTCCGTCTGTGGGATCGGGCAACGAAGTGTAGGGAGATTCAAATGTCCGCACTATTGTGGCTGTGGGCTCGGGCTCCACTCCTCTTTCTTTTACGATCTGCTCGGGAGAGGCATCACGTGATTCCGTATTACGCTCAGCTGTGCGAGCTTCAGTAGTCTTGGCCCGAATCTCCAAAATGCCAACATCGGCCAGTGATTCTTCCGGATGTTCCAATGGCGGTGGCTGCGTCGGCCTCTTCCGCCTGTCTTTTGAGCGCACCGCGTGACTGACCCAGATGATGGCCACCAGCAACAGAAGCGCAGCCGCAGGAAAATAGAGGTACAATTTGTCAGGCGAATCCACAAGCGTTACTGCTACGGCCAGCATGGCCACTATTGTGAGCATCACACGCATGAGACGATGACCTGTCAGCGTTCCCGGTTCTGCAAGAAGGTACTTTCGCAACAAGAGTTTTCCAAAAGAAAACACTTGATTTCCCCAATGATTGTGGTGAATTCAACCGGATTCCAAAAACGCACAAATACCTTCGAAAGCGTCCTTCTGTATCCTTGGAACAGCAGGGCATGCGCAGTAGTGTACCCGGGCCGGTGATCGTTCACTGAATCAGTACAGAGTCTGGAAGGTCGTTTCGCTGGTGGTCGGGATTGACGAGTGGTCCCGTTAGCGGCAATTCGAAACTGGTCAGAAAGGGCGCGATCGTGGAGAACCAAAACTCCTGCTGAAACTCTATGAATTCCTCACTAAAATAATGTAAATCCGATGTATGCCCCACGATGTCCAGGTAAAAGATGCGGGGCCAGTCTGGATACCGGTTCTGTGCCTCACGTACAGCCTTAAATACTTCTTGTGCCGCCTGCTCGAATGTGTGTTCTGGTGCTATTACGTGATAGATGGACACCGAATTGTCGAAGTTCATCCAGATGCCCGGCTTCTCGGGTTTGTTGTAAACTGGAATCAGCGGGGGTCCGGAAGCGGGTTGCATACCTGTGCAAGATAGGCGGCACCATATACTTCAGGCACTTCGTCGGGTTGCCTGTCCGGCGAAATAGGGTGCGAGACGGCTCGTACGCTGCATGTGGCGAATAGGGTTGTGTAAACAGTGCAGAGGTTAACACATATTTTGTTCCTGCGAACGTAAGGTTAGCAAGATGGCCAATGCTACACTATCAATAAACGACCGGGAGTACAGTTTTCCTGTACTGGTTGGGACGGAAAGCGAAGTTGGTATCGACATTGGGATGCTGCGTAAGTCCACAGGGGCCATTACGCTGGATCCGGGCTACGGGAACACAGGATCCTGCACCAGCGCCATCACATTTATTGACGGCGAAAAAGGCATCCTGCGCTATCGCGGCTACCCGATTGAAGAGCTGGCCGCAAAGGCGTCCTTTGTGGAAGTCATGTATCTCCTCGTCTATGGTGTGCTGCCCACGAAAGAACAGTTGGCGGACTTCGGTTATCGGCTTACGCAGCATACTCTGTTGCACGAGGACATGAAGAAGTTTTATGAGGGATTTCCGCCCAGTGCCCAGCCGATGAGTGTGTTATCCACCATGGTTGCGTCACTGTCCACCTATTATTCCAATACCGAGGAAGACACGGATCTGAACATCGTTCGCCTCTTGGCCAAGCTCAAGACTATTGCCGCATTTTCCTACAAGAAATCGATTGGGCAGCCCTTCATTTATCCGCGAAATGACTTGGAGTTTGTCGAGGATTTCTTGCACATGATGTTTGCGGTGCCTTCGGAGCCCTACGAAGTCCCGTCGGCCATTCATGAGGCATTAGACATGCTGCTCATTCTTCATGCGGATCATGAGCAGAACTGCAGTACATCGACTGTCCGCATGGTGGGGAGCAGTGGTGCTGATTTGTATTCGGCCATTTCTTCTGGTGTGAGCGCACTGTCCGGACCGTTGCACGGCGGCGCTAACATGGCTGTAATTCAGATGCTGGAGGCTATTCGCCTGGACGGGGCCAACTATGCGAAGTATGTAGCGAAGGCCAAGGATAAAAAGGATCCCTTTCGGCTTATGGGATTTGGGCACCGCGTGTACAAGAACTTCGATCCGCGGGCACGATTGATCAAGCAGGCATGTGATCGCGTCCTGATGCAGCTTAATCGAACTGATCCGCTGTTGGACATTGCGAAGGAGTTGGAGCAGGTTGCCCTCAAGGACGACTATTTTATCTCACGTGGCCTGTACCCCAATCTGGACTTTTACAGTGGTATCGTTTACCGGGCCATGGGGTTGCCGACCAGCATGTTTACAGTGTTGTTTGCGCTCGGCCGGCTGCCCGGCTGGATTGCACACTGGAAGGAGATGCGAGACACGGGGGGTCGTCTGCATCGGCCCCGACAGTTGTACACCGGTGAGCTCATCCGCGCGTATGCTCCGGCTGATTAGATCCGCAGGCATGCTGCAGTGCAGCGGGGAATTGGGCCGGTCCCGGCTTTGGCTGTTGTGGCTGCTCGCCTCCGGATGTGCAGCAGATGAAGAGATGCACTTTCGTGTGCTATTGCAGGAGCAGGCAGCCCGTTACCCCGTCCTGACGGCGCAGGATGTTTACAAATTCGTTTATCAGGCGGCACTGGGCAGCGGGCATGCAGTTCAGGACACGGCTTATGCCCGTGCCCGTCTGATTCAGGAAATCAGGTTACTGGAGCCTCGCCCGAATGAGTCGCTGTACGAGTTTATACGTCCTGACAGCACGCTCATGCGCGTAAACCTGCGGCCCTACCTGGCAGCAGGGCATGACTCGCATCAGCTCTTGAATGCATTCATCGCGACCTCTCTTGTATTTGAGTATGCTATCAGCGATTTGGAGAGATACTGGTCCATCGCGCGCCGGGCCGCCAGAGCGGAGAGATTCCCGTTGGCACCGTGGAAATGGATACGTTCTTTGCGGTACAAGCCGCCAAAGGTCATCCAATGGTACACCACTCCGGCGAGTATGAGGCCGCCTACCAGCCCGCATACCGGGTAGTGGCGCGAAATCGGGTTACGTGGTAGGTCCTACTGCGTGGCAGTTATCAGTGCAGTCAGAAACGCGGGGCTCACCGGGGCGAAGCGCTGCCCGAATACGTTCCAGCTGTTAATAACCCCCACAATATTATGTTGCGGCAGCACAAACAGATACTGCCCGCCAAAGCCCAGTCCCGCCCATACAATTGTGTCGTCACGATCCAGCCGCCACCACTGGTAACCATAGCCCCAGCCGGCGGCGTTCACGTTTTCAACGTGTTTATGCGTGGCCCGTCGCACAAAGTCTTCGCTAAGAATGCGGTGTTCATTCCACATGCCCCTCTGCAAATACAGATACCCGATTTTGGCTAGCTGTGCGGCTTCCAGATACAGGCCCCCTTCTGTGTCGGGAAGCCCTTGGGGGGTGACTTTCCAGTGGTAGTCCGGAATTTGCAGGGGGCCAAACAAATGGGCTTCGGCATACTCGTTTAGTAGCATGCCCGTGGCGCTGCGGACAATTTGCGACATAAGGTGACTGCCTCCACTGTTATACACCCATTTTTCACCGGGAGCGGCATCCATGGGCTGATCGAGTGTGAATTGTACCCAGTCCGGGCTGCGTTCAAGTTGAATGGTGGTGTTGGTTTCATTCAGGGGGCGGTTCTGCTCGTGCCACTCAATGCCGGTCCGCATGGTCAGCAAGTCTTCGAGCGTGGCCTCATGCAGTCGAGGATCCACATCACGAGTATCGTACCCTTCAAAAAACTGCAGAATCGGCGTGCCCAGACTGTCGATGGCGCCACGGGTAAGCGCGATGCCGACCACCGTAGCGGCTACAGATTTGGTCACCGACTGCAGCGAGTGTACGTCCCGCCCCTTGTAATAGGGGTGTGTGCTGGGGTGCAGGTAATTGAAGGGATCTGCGGCTTCTTCGGGTGAACACATGTCGATGCCGCATCCGATGGCGGTACGTTGGCCCCGGCTTATTGAGTCGTAATCCAGATTGTAGACGTGATCGACGACGATATAGCCGTTACGGACGACAACCATGCGGTCGATGTTGCCGTGTATGCCGATTCGGATATTAGCGTCGAGTTTGACCAGCGGTGCTGAGCGCAGCCCCTGTGCCTCTGGAGTGGAGATGGTCCATGCTTGACCCGGCCACACATGTTGAGCCCGCGCAGGCATGAGGTGCAGCGTGGGTGCCAAAAATACGAGTGCGGCTGCAATCAGGCGTGTTCTTCGACGTATAATGCTCGTGGACATGAGTCCATAGTCCGGTTGTGGAGGTGATGTAAATTTACGCGAAGTCGCAATAGAACTGCCGTGGGGTGCAAGCCACAAGGCTCTGTCCCGTCAGTCTGTATGTATGCCCGGGCCCACGGACCGGGCGTCGCAAAAAATTATGGATCAGGTTCACTGGATGCCTTAGTATTAGTCCTTCACGTGTCTGCAAATCGCGTGCTCAGGCAGGCCGGATTTGTGAGCAGTTCAATTCGATTAGCGATCAATCCATGTTTCGGATAGCTCTGGTCATAAGCGCGCTTATAACCAATCTTTCGGTTGCACAGCAGCAGACGGTAGGACTTTTTGTAAACGAGCAGGACGCGGAGCCAGGTTATACGTTAATTGCGCCCATGTTGCATCCGGCCGCCTGGCTGGTAGATATGGAAGGTCAGGCGGTACACATGTGGGTATTTTCGTCGGCGTTCGGTGCCGCCACCCGCCTTTTGTCCAACGGGCAATTATTGCGCACGTCCGCATCTCCCCACTCTTGGATGACTGGGGGCGGGCTGGGCGGACGCGTGGAGTTGATCGACTGGGATGGTGCACCTGTGTGGCAATTAGACTATGTAAGTGAAGATTACATGCTCCACCATGATGTGCTCCAGATGCCCAACGGCAATGTGCTCGCGGTGGTTTGGGATCGGCGAGGTAGAGATTCACTGGTCGCCGCTGGTTTTGATGTGTCCAAACTGCCGGCAGGTGAAGAACACGTCTGGAGCGAGCGCATCGTTGAATTCAAGCCCATTTTGCCGGACAGTGCGACAATCGTTTGGGAATGGAGCGCTTGGGATCATCTGGTCCAGGATTTTGACCCGGCCGCCAGGAATTACGGCAATGTAAAAGACAAACTTCAGCGGATAGATATCAACACTGCTACGGGTGGGGACTGGTTGCACTTTAATGCCATTGACTACAACGAAGAATTGGACCTGATTGCAATCAGCGTATCATTCCTGAGCGAAATCTGGGTGATCGATCATAGCACCACTACGGAGGAGGCTCGGCGGAATTATGGTGGCCGTATGGGATCCGGGGGAGATTTGTTGTACAGATGGGGCAATCCGCAGCAGTACAGGAGTCGCACTGCGGACGACCGCAGTCTCTTTTTCAATCATTCCGTGTATTGGATTCCAGAGGGCTTGCCGGGGGCCGGCAACCTGATGGTTTTTGACAACGGCAGCGAGCGAGAAGGTGAAAAGTATTCGACGGTGCTGGAACTCAAGTTGCCGTACTATGAAGATCCATATGGAGGTACTGCATTTTTCAACCTTGACGTAGACAACGCCTTTTCGAACCCTGAAGTTATCTGGAGCTACGCGGCCCCCGGCAACTTTTATTCCGACTTTGTATCCGGCCAGCAGCGGCTACCCGGCGGGAACACATTGATTGCGGAGGGAATGACGGGGCGTATCTTCGAAGTGGATGCCATGACGGGCAACATCGTATGGGAGTATATCAACCCGGTGGTACAGATGGGGCCGCTCGTGCAGGGTGAACCGATACCTGTTTTTGGTCCGCCGGGCAGCCTGCGGCAACAGAATGCAGTTTTTCGTTCCCCAAAGTATTCGGAGGACTATCCGGGACTCGCCGGGCGGGATCTTTCGCCCAAGGGTTTCATAGAGCTCCCCACGAGCTCAGACCTGCCAGTCGTTAGTGTAGAAGCATCTGTGCTCTTGCACCCCAATTATCCCAATCCATTTGCACGCACGACGAACATTTCATTCAGGATAGCGGAGCCGGGCCATGTGAGGCTAGGCATCTACGACGCGTTGGGTCGCAGGGTCATCGAATTGGCTGACGGAGCCTACGCAGCGGGTGAGTATACGGTCACCCTCAATGCGGAAGGCCTATCCCCGGGCGTGTATTTCTGCAGGCTGGAGCTCAACGAAAGCATGGCCCAAAGGACAGTGGTGCTCGTGCGGTAGATGAGGGCAGCAGTGCTCTGAAGCTAGCAGGCTGTGGACAAAGTCCGGCTTGGCGGCTTCTTGGTAGAGGGATTAAATTAGGGAATTACGTAGGAGAGCTGACGATGGATTTAGTGGAGTTGGCCATGCCAGTTCTAGTCGCAATAATTGTTTGGACTAGCCGTGCGGCAAGAGTGTTGAACTTGTATTGGTGCACTAATTTGCCGCCTCAACCAATCAGAGTACGCCATGCCAAGAATGCTGTATCTGAGTGAATTCAAATCCATGTCAGACGAAGAAGTTGTTGCCCTGCACGACAAGCTGGCAGACAGTACTGGTGTTTTGGGTACGGGTCACGTTCGAGAGGAATACAGATTATCGAAGGAGCTTTGAGTTACGCAGAACACGGCATGGTGCATGCTGCACAGGCTTCGCATTGGTGTGGTGGGTTCTGTTGTGGAAGCCGCGTCCGCGCTTACGGGCAAGGTCGAAGTGGACGAGACATTGTATTGGGGGACTGGAGAAGAACAAGCACACTAGCAAGCGCCAGAATGCGGGACGCGGCACGGTCGGCAAACAGGCTGTCATCGGGTTGCGGGAGCGCGGTGGACGGTCGTAGCACAGGCCATTGATAAGGCCGACAAGTCCACAGTGCACGGCGTTATTGAGGACAGCATCGAGCCCGGGTCAACGGTCTACACAGACGAGCACAAGGCTTACACGGGTCTTTCCGAGAAGAGTTACCGGCACGAATCAGTCGAACACTCTGCGGGCGAATACGTCAAGTACATGCCCCACACGAACGGGATCGAGAGCATGTGGAGCGTGGTCAAGCGCGGGTTCGTGGGTGTCTATCACCAGTGGAGCATGAAGAACCTGCAGGCGTACATAGACGAGTTCACGTTCCGGTTGAATGAGGGCAATGTGGAGATCGACACGCAGGACCGCTTGGACGTGCTGTTTCGCAAAAGGCCCAACAAACTTGTAACCTACAGCGAATCGGCCTTCAATCCTGCGTAATGAGCAAGAAGGAGGAGAAGGAGTTAAAGAAGGCAGCGGAAGTGCTGCGGTCCATGGGAAGGGAGACCGGAAGCGTCCGCCCCGCCCTAACAAGCGCGATGCGAACCGCAAGTTCAAGGCCGAGATTCAGGACGGACGCTTTGTGATTAAGGAAGTGGCTTAATCACTTCCTTTGCCATTAGGCCGCAATTCTGAGCTGCATGTGCAGCCGCTTCATGTACTCCATGCCCCGGTCGCCCTTGACGCGGTTGCAATGGGCACATAGCAGTTGGAGGTTGCTAATGTGGTTAGATCCTCCCTTGGATTTTGCCACAATATGGTCCACTTCCAGGTGGCGTATATCAAACCGTTCCCGGCACCAGTTGCACTTGCCTTCCTGATTGCCGAACAGTGTGCGCTTGTTGTCGAGACTGTTGTACCTGGGCAATACACCCAAGTCCGTGCGTTGTGGCACGTCCTTACGGTGAATTATGTCACGAAACATACCGGTCTGCTGCTTCGCAATGCGCTCAACGACGAGGTCGGCCGCTTTGGCCGATATGTCTATTCCAACCCACAGCCGCTCGCCCTCGCCTTCCTGTGCATTTACGATCTCCGTAGCGACACACGTAGTAGCCCAACCACAAAAAGGGTCCAGCACCACGCTGCCAGCTCCACTGCTGGCTTTGATTATTCGTTGCAGCAATGCGAGCGGCTTTTGAGTAGGATAGCCGGTACGCTCCCCGCTTGTGGGTGCAATTGCAGGAATCTCCCAGACAGAATCGAATGGCTTGCCTTCTCCCATATAGTATCGCTTCCCGTACGAATTCATATACCGCCGTCCGTCCTCGTCTACATGGCAATACTTGGCAAGCATTTGTTCCGTGGGAGCGCCCCTTTGAACATTGAATATCCTGGGGCTTCCTGGAGAGCCGGAATAGAAGAAGATCACGTCGTGCTTTCTTGGAAACCTCGACCTGACATTGAATGCGCCCAGTCCGTAGTGCCAAATGATCTCATTCTGGAAGCTGCTCCGCCTAAATATGGCGTCCATTACGAGTTTCAGGTAGTGGCTCATAGTCGGATCGCAGTGCAGATAGACCGACCCTGTGGACTTCAAAATGCGCCGCATTTCTAGAAGCCTGATTGCCATATAGACCAGATAGGACTTGTCGCTGTCTGTCGTAGCGGCATTGAGGACCCGGTGCAAGGACGGTTCGCGCGCTTCAATCTCCCGTATCCATTCCAGGTCCAGATCGTCAAGCGACCATGTGTCCTTGAAAGCTGCACCAGCCGCCTCACTTCCTATCGGTGCGGCGTAGTTGGTCTTGGAGTTAAAGGGTGGGTCAAGGTAGATCAGGTCCACGGTTTCGGAGTTCATGCCCCGCATGACATGCAGGTTGTCTCCCGTCCAAATGGTCTTTGGACGCCAGTTGGTGGCAAGCATTTTCCGGCACGGCGGTTATGTTGTGCGTTGGCCCGTAGGGTGTCGGGCCGTGCCGCACCGGAGTCAATGACTGGGAGGTGTCCTGCCTATTTGCCAACGCAGGTGATCAGCCCGCGCTTCTTGAGGCTCTTGTATTCGGCAGGTAACCCGACATGTGTCGAGTCATTGCTCCTATGCGGCAGGGGGAATGTACGGGCAGCAGGCGGGAATTGCAAGGTGGCGCATATTGAGACTAATGGCAGACTTTGAATCACATTGGATAGATGACTTCGATAGCGCCGAAGAGTGGCTTGACCACTGTGAGGATAAGTACACCAAGTGGGAAGCCGAGAGGGAAGAGAATGGCAGCGTGAGCAGGAACGGTCGGACCTATTGGAGTGACTAGAAAGAATCGACTCACCAATCTGCCCAAGTTGCGGTGAACGCATGATGCCGAGATTGGCCAAACAGGGGTTTAACGCAGGCAACCGCTTCTGGAACTGCCAGAGTTCCCGTGTTGCCGCAGGGCAAGGGATATGAGCAAGCCCGAATCGACAAGCACAGTATAGGTTTGGGGCGCTAACCAAGCCAGCCACACAATGCCATGAGTAATCCAATTCAGTGCAAAGGCGGATCCCCATTGACGAGCGGAAGGCGCGTGTTCGCGTATTCGTTACGTACTGGGCCACTTGGTTCATATTTGGGGTGGCGTCCTGCTCATAATCACACTCCTCATAATGAAGCAGTGCGATCAAGCCATTCAGGTGTTCAATGCCTTACTGCCAGTAGCCGCAGGGATTATTGCCTACTGGTTTGGCGCACGTGGTAGGTCGACTAAAACCAACGATAGTCCCGATCAATCCAGATCCCCACAAACATAAGAATCAAGAGGAGAAACCCCATAAGCAGTATTTCAGTTGTAGTCATTAGATAAGGCGATTGTGTGTTTTGTTGTGGTGGCCCCTGCCAACTCTGCTACGTAATTCCCTTAAATTAGGGGCACACTTGGACCTTGACGACTATGGCACGGGGCCTACGATCCAAGGCCCCGCCGCCGGAACGGTTCGGGCCACCCATGAGATTCGCGCAAAAGGTCATGCGTTCTACTGTGCATTGAACCAGCTGCGGGGAGCACAGGGATGGGACGCGTTCGCGGCGAGCCGGGCCGGGCATACTATGCCGAGTGTCGGGAGCGGCCGAGCCTGCCGCCGGGCGTGTAGATGGTGGGGTAGCTCGAGGGGCTCGGAGCGGAGGACCGTGGGGCGGTGAGCGGACTCTATTTCGCGGCGCCATTTTCTGGGGGCAGTCGGTCGAAGAACCCGCCGGAGCATTCGCCGCGGTCGAAGACGTGCCAATGTCTGAGCGTGGAGGGGCCTGAGGCGGTGTTCACGTGGATTCGGGCACGACTGAAGGAGTCCGGGCGGCTGCGTGGCCAGACGCTGGGCGTGGACGCCAAGGCGCTGGCGGCCCGGCGGGTGATCGGGCTCCGAGACGACGGTACGAGG
>JAAXGT010000090.1 GCA_012271205.1 Rhodothermales bacterium | reverse complement strand
TAGGCGGACTATATAACGCTGCACGCACCACTCAATGATAAGACGCGGGATTTCCTTGGCGAAGCAGAGTTCGCTTCAATGAAGCGTGGTGTGCGACTGCTAAACTTTGCCAGAGGCCCCCTCGTCAATGAAAACGCGCTGCTTGCTGCGCTTAATGAGGGCAAGTGCGCCTCGTATGTGACCGATTTTGCAAGTCCCGTGCTGGTGCGCCACGAGCGTGTGCTTCCGGTCCCGCATCTCGGTGCTTCCACACCAGAAGCGGAGGATAATTGTGCTGTTATGGCTGCGCAGCAGGTACGTGACTTTCTAGAACACGGAATCGTGACCAACTCTGTAAACTTTCCGGAGGTGCAACTGCGGCACCGTCCTGATGCTTACAGGATTCAGGTGGTCAATCGCAACGAGCCGAGAATGATCAGTCAACTGACAACGGTTCTGGCCGAGATCGAGCTTAACATCGACAATCTGGTAAACAAAGGCCGCGGTGCGATAGCGTACAACGTGATAGATGTGAGTGGGCCCGTGCCGAGACCGGTATTGGCGGCCTTGCGGGCTATCGACGGTGTGACTCGCGTGCGAAGTATTGCACCGATTTTGACGCAGTCCTGACAAACACGGATTTGCTGCAATGCCCATTGCTGAGCTTGGGGCAAACGTACCAAGCCGCGGAACACGCCGGATACGGGTGCTCTGTCGCAGAATGCTGCGGGTGGCTGGCTGGGATATAGAAGGCCAGTTCCCCGATCTGCCCAAATTCGTGGTCATCGCTGCGCCTCATACTTCAAACTGGGATTTTTTGGTGGCCATGCTGGTGATTGGGGCGGTTGGCATTCGCGCTCACTGGTATATTAAACGCGCTGCCTATCGCGGGCCCGCCGCGCCGATCATGAGATGGCTGGGCGGTATACCTATCGACCGAAGTGCACATCACGGGGTCGTGGATCAGGCCATTCACTTGTTCAAGGCCCGCGATAAACTCGTGCTCGGTATCACGCCGGAAGGAACGCGCAAACGCGTGGGCAAATGGAAGACCGGGTTCTGGCACATAGCGACGGGTGCCGGTGTGCCCATTGTACCGGTTTATTTTGACTATCCGCGCCGCCGCGTCGGTCTGGGTGCCCCCTTCTGGCCCAGCACCGACGTCGCCAGCGATATTCAAAAGCTGCGGGCCCTTTACACTCCTTATGCGCGTGCCGGACGCCGCCCCGATCTGTTTTAGGGGAAAATGCCAAGCCGCTCGTACCCCTGCGCAATCTTGTCGATGGCGCTTACGAATGCACCCGTGCGCAAGTCGGTGGCATGAAAGCGGGCTGTCTTGTGGATCTCATGGTACGCGGAAACCATGGTGTCCTCCAGTCCCGACTGTACCAGATCCGCCTCACTTGCCCCAAACTCAAGATCAGGCTTAATCATCCGTTGTTCCGGAGTGCCCTGTTGCCCTTCCAACAGGTTCTGGACCACTTGCAGGATGCGCTGCGCGTTGTGGGCCTCAAATCGCCGACTCATGCGTCCGTGCCGCACGTGAGACAGGTTGCGCAGCCACTCAAAGTAGGACACGGTTACCCCCCCGGCGTTCAGGTACATGTCCGGGATGACCAAAATGCCCTTCTCATTCAAAATCTGGTCGGCACTTGCGGTCACCGGACCGTTGGCCGCCTCCGCTATGATCTTGGCTTGGATGCGATGCACGTTGTCGATTCGGATCTGTCCCTCCAAGGCCGCCGGTAACAGAATATCGCACTCCAATTCCAGCGTGTACGCGGAATCTTCGATGTTGGTCGCACCCGGAAAATTCAGTATCGATCCGGTTTCGCACCGGTGTTCCATAACGTCCTGCAGCCGAAGTCCATCCGGGTTGTATATGCCGCCTTCATATTCGGCCATGCCCACCAGGAGCGCACCGGCCTCTTCCAAATACAGGGCTGCATGATAGCCGACGTTTCCGAGTCCTTGGACGATTACGCGCTTGCCTTCCACACCCTCATCCAGCCCGAGCGCCTGCATGTCTTCGACGATTGCGCAGGCCTCACGAATGCCATAAAAAGTCCCTTGGCCGGTGGCCTCTACGCGGCCTCGTACACCGCCTTGGCCAACTGGCTTGCCGGTTACGCAAGCTAATGCGTCAAGCGGGTCGGCGGTGATGGTGGTGTACGTATCCAGGATCCAGGTCATTTCTTTTGCACTGGTTCCGTAATCCGGTGCCGGGACGTCAACCCCCGGTCCTATGAAATTCTTCTTTGCAAGTTCGAAAGTGAATCTACGTGTAACACGCTCGAGCTCCCGTTCGGAATACTTGCGCCGGTCTATGGTAATGCCGCCTTTCGCTCCTCCAAAAGGCACGTCAACGATAGCGCACTTGTAGGTCATTAGTGCTGCCAAGGCCATGACCTCGTCAGCGGTCACCGTTGGTGCATACCGAATGCCCCCTTTGGTGGGCTGCATGTGATGGCTGTGTTCCGCACGATACGCGCTGATCACCTCGATTTCGCCATTGTCACGTACAAGTGGAAAGCTGACGTGGTATACGCAATTACAATTCTTGATCTGCGACAGCAAGCCAGGTGAATGCTGTGTATAGACCGCTGCACGGTCGAACATCATGTTGACCTGCGCAAAGAACGAGCCTTCGTGCATTGCCTTTATAGGAGGTTGTTTTGGATTGGAAGCGGTTTTTCTCAATGTGCGCAAAGTACAACAAAGTGTAGTGCGTGTTAGATTGTTGCAGCGACGTGGTTGAGTTGTACACATTAATATGGTTGCCGTCGCCACCACCCTTGCCTAACAGCTAAAGGCCAGTGACTGATATCCTTCTCGTTAAGATTGTACTTGTCATTGCATTGGGCGTAGGTGCCCAATGGCTGGCGTGGCACATCCGCGTGCCTTCGATTCTGTTGCTATTGGTGCTTGGCTTCCTGGCCGGACCGATACTGAAGTTTCTGCCGCCGGCAAGCCTGCAGGGGGAATGGCTGTTTGCTTTTGTCTCATTGGCAATTGGTGTAATTCTCTTTGAAGGCAGTCTGAATCTCCGTCTGGAAGAGTTGCGCGACGTGGGGCGCGCCGTGCTGAACCTGATCACACTGGGCGTAGTGTTGACGTGCATACTGGCTACAGTGGCGGCCTATTTCCTGCTGGATTTGAGGCTGGGTGTCGCCGTGGTCATCGGCGCAATTCTAACCGTGACCGGTCCGACCGTGGTATTGCCCCTATTGCGCTACGTGCGCCCAACCGGCCGCGTAAATGCCATTGCCAAATGGGAAGGCATCACCATCGATCCCGTCGGGGCGATTTTTGCTTTACTTGTACTGGAGGCTGTTGTGGTTTTGGCTGGTGCTTCGAGCACTGGTGACAACGGCGGAGTTATGGACGCTGTGCTGCACTCACTCGAAGTCCTTTTAACGACGGTGTCCGTCAGCGTAGGAGTCAGCGTTTTGGGCGCTTCCTTTCTGGTGGTCATTTTGCGGCGTCACTTGGTACCCGACTATCTGCAGAGCCCAGTTGCGCTCATGGTAGTTGTTGCAGCGTATGCGATTTCTGACGTGCTGCACGAGGAGTCCGGCTTGTTTGCCGCTACCATGATGGGCATCATTCTGGCTAACCAGAAATACGTCAATGTCCGCAGCATCACCAAATTCAAAGAGGACTTGCAGGTGTTGCTGATCGCCTGCTTGTTCATACTGCTTAGCGCGCGACTTGAACTGCAGGCGCTCACGTTCGTCGACCGCAACGCCTTGATTTTTCTGGCCGTTTTGATATTCGCCGTTCGCCCGATTGTGGTTGTGATTTCGTGTTGGCGGAGCGGTTTGACTTGGAAGGAACAGGCGTTTATTTCGTGGCTGGCCCCACGGGGCATCGTAGCAGCGGCAGTCGCCGCTTTGTTTTCCGCGCGCGTCGAGGGGATCTACGGAGCGGAGGCTCACCCGCTTGTGCCTATCGTGTATATGGTCATTGTGGGTACGGTCGCTGTGTACGGACTCACGCTCTCCCCGCTGGCACGCCGATTGGGCCTGGCGTATCCGAATCCCCAGGGTGTGCTATTCCTGGGAGCGCACCTGTGGGTGCAACGGGTCGCGAGTGCAATTCATGAGCTTGGTTTCACGGTGTTGCTTATCGATGCGAATGAGCGCAACATCAAGCAGGCTCGTGACAATAACTTGCCTGCCGTTACGGCTGACGCACTGGGCGAACATGTAATTGATGAACTGGATCTGGGAGGCATTCAGCGATTCCTGGCTATGACGGCCAACGATGACACGAACTCGCTTGCCGCGCTTCACTTTACCGAGGTTTTTGATAAGCGGGAGGTATACCAACTCGCTGCTCCCGCGCAAAATGCCACAGTCAGTCAGCGCCAGACACCCATACATTTGCGTGGGCGCCCTCTGTTCGGATCGGGAATCACGCATGCGGATCTGCTTCGCAGGTACAGCGAGGGAGGGGAAATCCGCACGTTTGGAATCACGGAAGAAGGGGCCTATCAGGCTATTGAGGCGCAATTTAATGGCGACTTGATCCTGCTTTTTGTTGCGCGGGGCATGAGCCTGATTGTGAATTCGGGAGATGCCCCGATCACGCCGCAAAAGGGAGACACGGCTATTGTCATGCTGCCGGCCTTTGATCAGGATCACGATCCGATGGATGATTCAACGTACGACGACCTCCAGGCACGAGCCCGCGTACTGGACTTTACGGAAACCGTGTCGGTGGATGAAATCACGCGCCAAGTATCCAATCTGATGGCTCAGCGGTTGCCGGTTCCGGCCAATCAGTTGCGGCCAAGCCTGTCGGCAAGCCTTCAGAGCGATGCTGCTTTCATCGCGCCTGGGATTGTACTGCCCCACATACGCGTGGGCAAAATCAGCCGCAGCGAACTGGTCTTGGTTCGGTGCATGCCGCCCTTGCCGCTCCATCAGGACAGGGAGCCCGTTTCAGCTTTCATCTTTCTGGCTAGCCCCGAGGATTTTCCCGGACAGCACTTGCGTGTATTGGCACACTTGGCTGGACGTTTGGGCGAGCGCTCTTTCCTGGCTGCCTGGGAGAATGCGGACAGCGAAGACATACTGCGTGATGCGCTCAAGGTTCATGAACTTCAAGGGTTCACTGATAAGTCCGTGATCAGGTAGCGGCTGATTTCCCACTGTCGGGGTGGCGGCGTGATTCCCGCAGGCGTAGTGGCTTTCGCCGGCTGCGCATGCGCAGGTTTAAAAGCTCTACTATGAGGGAAAACGTCATGGCAAAGTACAAGTACCCCTTAGGAATAGATACTTCGAAGGCTTCGACGACCAGGGCCACACCAATGAGCAGTAGAAACGAAAGGGCCAGCATTTTGACCGTGGGATGACGATCAATAAAGTTCGATACGGCCTTGGCGGACACCATCATGATCACAATAGCGATGATAATAGCGGTGATCATAACTTCCACCTGCTCGGCCATGCCTACGGCAGTGATGACGGAATCCAGCGAAAAAACGATGTCCAAGAGCAGGATTTGTGCTATGACGTGCATGAACGAAGGAGCTTTGACCGACTTGTTGGAGTCGTGCTCACGCCCTTCGAGTTTGTCGTGAATTTCAGAAGTGCTTTTGGCCAAAAGAAACAGTCCGCCCCCAAGCAGAATGAGGTCCCGTCCCGAAATCTCTTGCCCGAGGACTTCAAAGAGGGTTGCTTCGAGCCGCATGATCCAAGTGAGCGACAGTAGAAGCACGACGCGACCAATCATGGCGAGGGCCAAGCCCAATACGCGCGCCTTATTTTGCTCTTTGGGGGGGAGCTTCGCGCTCAGAATGGATATAAAGACAATGTTGTCGATACCAAGTACGATTTCGAGCAGCGTAAGCGTGGCGAGTGCAGCCAACGCCTCAGGGCTTGTAATCCAGTCCACAATGGTCAAGGGTATGGTGAAAAGCGTTCAAAGCGCTCCAAGGTACGCATCTGTATGCACACTTCGCATACATGCACTTGGGTGGTCTGCTGTATTCGTCGCGTTGGCGGGATGGGCCATTCTGACAGCGTATTAGCACACAATGGATAGTAATCCTTTCCAGGTTGATGCTCAAACACGGCTGATCGGCATTCTTGGGCATCCGGTACGCCACTCCCTCTCCCCGATCATCCACAACGCGGCCTTTCGGGCGTTGGGTCTGAACTGCTGCTACGTGGCGCTGGAGGTTCCTTCAACCAAGTTGTCGGAAGCTGTTCGCGGGCTGGCGACTCTGGGATTCCTCGGGGCTAATGTGACGATCCCGCACAAGGAAGCTGTGCTTCCGCTGATGGACGGACTATCCGATGAAGCGAAGGCCGTAGGGGCGGTTAACACGATTGTTTGCCGGGATGGCCGGTTGTTCGGATACAACACGGATGTGACGGGGTTTTTGGCTCCCTTGGAAGGCCATCCGCTTTCGGGCAAGTGCATGACCATCCTGGGTGCAGGAGGTGCAGCCCGAGCAGCTGCGTATGGATTGCTGCAGGCCTTTGAGCCAAGCAAGCTGTGGCTGGCCGCTCGACGGGTCCGGCAGGCCAAGGCACTTGCTGACGACTTGGCTGTAAGTGATAGTGATGGCGTGCTTGCACCCATTGCGATCACCGATGCCAGGCCGCAGGTTCGTGCCAGTGCCCTGATTGTTAATGCTACTCCCGTCGGCTTGTATCCTCATGTGGAGGTATCCCCTTGGCCACATGTGGAAGATTTCCGGACAGGACAGTATGTCTACGATCTCGTATACCGTCCGCGTGACACGCGTTTATTGCGGGAAGCTCGTGGCCGGGGGGCAGAAATACTTGACGGAGTGTCGATGCTGATACATCAGGCTGCTGCAGCATTTGTGCAGTGGACGAATAAACCCATGCCCTTGGAGCCTGTGGAGGCGGTATTAATGGAAGCGCTGCAATAGTTGTGCGGATTTTGTACTTATAGACTGTCGAGACCTCGTGCAGCTTCCCGCAACAAATCGGACAGTTCCAATGAATGGCCGTCACATTTTCACATTCATAACCCTGCTTTTTCTGGCCACAGGCCCAGCCATTGCCCAAGTTTCCGGTCTCGGCTCAACGACCTTCGAAAACTCGGGTGCACCGGAGGCTCAAGAGGCCTTTCTTCGCGGGATTTTGCTTTTGCACAGTTTTGAATATGAGGATGCCCGCGAGGCCTTTGTCGAAGCTCGGACCACTGACCCGGATTTTGCGATGGCCTACTGGGGGGAAGCCATGACCCACAACCATCCGATCTGGCACAGCGTAAGTGTGGATCGGGCCCGTAAGGCGCTCGAAAAGCTGGGTCCGGACTTGGATGCACGCCTGAGTAAAGCGCCTACTAAACGCGAAAAGGACTACCTGCGCGCGGCTGAGGCGCTGTTTTATGGTGGAGGGGACAAGCTCGCGCGTGATTTGGCATTCATGGAGGCCATGTCACGCGTGGCCTCCGCGTATCCTGACGACTTGGATGCGGCGGCATTTTATGCGTTGTCCATACTGGGAAGTGCACACGACGGGCGCGATTTTGCCACTTACATGCGCGCGGCGGGTGTGGCAGAAGGAGTGTTTGCTGCTAACCCGATGCATCCGGGTGCGGCCCACTATCTGATTCATTCCTACGATGACGCGATTCATGCTCCGCTGGGGCTTAGAGCGGCTCACGTGTATGCCGCAATTGCGCCCAATGCCGCACACGCCCTGCACATGCCCTCGCACATTTTTCTTGCAATGGGTATGTGGGACAGCGTGGTTGAATCCAATGCAGCTTCTTTTGCGGCAAGTGACGAGCGCATGGAGCGAAAGGGACTCGGTATAAATGCACGATCCTTCCATGCGCGCCAGTGGCAAATGTATGGTCTGCTGCAGCAGGGCCGCTACAAGGATGCCCGGCAACTCCTGGGTGCTATGGCCGAGGATGCGACAACTCGCGGTGCTTCCAATTCCGCGCATAGACACTTGGCGCTTATGCGCGCTATGTACCTGGTAGAAACCAATCATTGGGACTCTAACGTGGCCCGTATGGAGATTGACACTGATAAGCTACGGGGGAGTGCCGCCGCGGCCAACCGCTACGCGATGGGGAGAGCCGCCCTTGCACTGGGCGACGACGAATCAGCTTCGCAGCAGGTTAAGAGTATGATGGAATTAAAGGGAGATGACGAAAAGGTTATCCGCATCATGCAGCACTCGCTCAAGGCTGAACTCTTGCGGCTGGAAGGCAATCGCGCCGCAGCCATAGATTTGCTTGAGCAGGCCGCGAGTCTGGAGGGCGAACTCCCAATGGCGTTTGGTCCCCCATCCCCAGTCAAGCCCTCACATGAACTGCTGGGCGAATTCTATCTGGATGCAGGTATGCCGGCGGAGGCCCAGCAAGCCTTCGAAATGGCTCTTGCCCGTGCCCCGAAACGCGCACTTTCACTTGTGGGTTTGGCCAAAGCAGCTGCGATGACAGGAAATCACGATAAGGCCGCAATGGCACGCAAGACGTTGCGCGCCGTTTGGCACAAGGCTGACGAAGAAGTTAGATCCACGCTGCCCACAACCTGACAAGAAGAAAGATGCCGGGCTACAGGGGCCACGTAATCACAAGTTCGAGACGTTGTGCGGCGTGGACATGTAGCAGGCATTACGGGTCTTATGTGCGGTGCTCTACTCGAATTTGCTGACTTCAGCGAATCATACGGCACTGCGCTGGTGCTTGGAATTATCCGAACTGCTCGCGCGTCGGCTTATCAGGAATCATCCAGCCGCACTTGCGGAAGCGTTGTGTTACGTAATCTGGCAATCCGTTATCATAATCCTGCCGTGAGCCCCATATGAGGAACTAAAATGAAGCCCATCGCCTGCCTTATCTCGCTTTTTCTTCTGATCGCACTGGTTGGATGCGACTCGCAGCACTCAGGCGAAATGCAACCCAATACGTTTTCGGCACGCGTTGTCGACGGGCCAACATCACGTACTGTCAGCGGAACGGCGGTAAAAGCCGAAATTAGTTTGGCAACGAAATTCAGAAGACTGGTCAGATACGATCACGATCCGCTGGAATCCGACCCTGTGAGGGTGTACCGTGTCATCGAGCTTATTGCCAAGTCCGGAG
>JAAXGT010000211.1 GCA_012271205.1 Rhodothermales bacterium | reverse complement strand
CGCTTCAAGGACCTCTACATCCGGGAAATCGAATAGGTGGGGACAGCGACTATTTTCAGGTTCCCGCTGTTTGAGAATCCGAGCTACTACCCCAAAACGGTGTTTGGTCGTATTCGTCCGGCACACCAATTAGGCTGACACCCCATCGTCGAACCTCTCATACTTGAGAAACAAAGCGATCGGCACCGATTCGATGTAGTTCGATCGGCCAAAAGTGATTAGTAACCGATGGACACTGTTCATGTTAAAGCCCTCACTCGGCGCGGAAAACTCGATTCGTATTCGAAACCGGTCAGACGGACTAATTGTCGTGCTGCACGTTTTCCACTCTCTGCTTACCTTGATGCTGGCATGCTCCAGGCTCACTGCCAGTTGTTTCGCAATCTTGTCCACATCACTATGCTCACCCTTTGTCAGCGCCGCATTCCAAATCCGCCGGAAGACACGCCTTACGCGGCCTAACTTTCCGGACCTCCTCGTCTCTAAATTGATCAGCGGATTGGCCTCGATTGTAAATGTAAGGTTTTCGAATTTCTCGCCCAGTGACTTCCACTGGGAGCGTTGCCCTAGATTCGTCGCGGCATTCGTGTGTGCGTGCAGTTGTCGCCAATACGACAGTTCGTCAGTATAGATGGCAGACCCGGTTAAATGGGCGAAGAACAGAGCCAACTCAAGACCCATGCCGTGGAAGACCTGAAGTTGCCCACCTTCTTTGCCACTCGCGACGGGTTGGAGTAGCGCAAGCGGATCGTTCGTAAGCTTCTCCTTCATGTGCTTAGTTACGCGTTCAAGCAGTTCCTCATGGACATCGGGTTGGCTTTCGCGCACTATCCGCATTAACTCAGCCTCTGGGCACCGCAACCATTGTCGTTCGAAGTCATCTTTGAATAGGGCCTCTCCTAGTCTTATCTCGTCTTCCTTCAGCTCCCAGCCCGCCGTTCGTTTTTCAGCCATTGCCCTCGATGCGCGTCCAAAGTCGGCGTTGAATTCCATAGGATCAGGGACCATATGGACGATACCGGCTGCGATAAACGGTCGTAGTGTCAACAAGGCGATTACGTTCTTGAGCGTCTGCGCTTTGTGCTGTGCAGGTGATTGGGTGGGACTAAATTGGGGATTCATATAAAGCGGGTTCGGGAACGGGTTCAGAATCACGATCTCGTCGAAGTAGGCGAGAGAACTGATCACACTCATACTTATTGTTCGCGGATCAATAAGCCCCAAATAAACCGCTCGAAACACCCTCCTATCCGGTCGGGGAAGTAGGTCAGCGACGTTTGTGTCTCTTGGCCACAACAACTCCAGTATCTCGTGCATACTCTTTACCTGGTCATCGCTTAATTCGCGCCGTACGTCCTCCCAGGTCTTCCCCTTGTTCAGCCCTAGAATGTCGATGACAGCATTGCACAAGATTAGATTACGGTCGCGTATGCTGTAGACGCCCCAGGGGCAGCGGCTTTCAATCGCAATGCCACGGCAGCACTTCTTGTATCTGCGGCCACTACCACAGCCGCATGGATCGTTCGACGCAGGTTCTGCTGGCGGAATCTTTTTTTTCAGATACTCGTGACTTCTATCGGTCCGGCCGAACGCATCTTGATAATGCGTCGAACCGTCTTTATTGCCGATGTAAATTTGCCCCCCGAAGTTCCAAAGCAGATCGTCGGGCGGCAGTAGAACCTTAGCGATGTCCTCCCAAGCAATCACTCCAATTTTCTCTGGAAACAGCCACGCCTCCTCGTATGCTGCAAGGTAGCGCCGCGACCCTGTCTTCAATAGAGAATTGATCCCGATAACCTCGTCGGACGTTAGCATCCGCGTCCGAATCATTGTGTCCGTACGAGTCAAAGTCTGGCCAGAATATCGGGCGTTCTGCCGTGGGGATAGTAGATCAACACCAGTTGGATTCTTGGCATACTCAAGGTTGGTTAGGATCAGGCAGTGGTCCGCGTCCAATGCGAACACCGTCTGAGTACCCTTCAGTCCGACCGAAGGATCCTCCGGATACTTACAAGCAAAGGATGTGGGTGGACACGCAGAGTTGTAGGCCGTGACTGGATGGTCCGTCGCGATGAACTTGACATCTGACTTCTTCGCCGACACGATCTCACGCACACATTCGATCCACATCGTACAGTGCATGTGTCGCAGATGCTGCATTTCCAGCATCAGGTCCACCTGTGTCAAGTCCGGATATCTGCCTTTGATCCAATCGAGACCTTTCGGTGTCCGCAGTTTCTGTGCGTTTAGGTATTCGAAGAAGCGCTGGAAATATTGGTGGATTACACGCTGCTCATTCCTGGCAAACGCACGAACGGCGGTGGCGCCGCTCGAATCGATTCCTCCGAATAAGAATTTTTCGACCTCGTCATTAAATGTATGTCCAAACCGTGTCGTATAGAGGTCCTTCTGTCGGAAACATCGCGTTGGTGAAAGAAGTTCGAGTTCCCTTCCGATGAATATGCGGCCGTTGGGAAGCTGGGTCGTCGGAGGATTCAGATCCAAGTAATGGAGTGTGCCCCTCGGGCCAATTATGAAACCCTTCTGGTACCACTTTGGCACGTAGTGATTCTGCCGGCTAATTCGCGCTTGACTCATCATGACACTTGGCTTTCCTACACCTATTGTAAGTCCCTCTGAAAACGAACCCAAAACGTAGCCTATGTCCACCAAAGGGTCCTAGTGCATCAACGTAGTCAACACCTTACAAAGGCTATAAACCCCTAATGTCGCACTTCAAACCCGGCGACACCGGTGATGGAGTATGAATCAGGCAATCATCTAGGGATGGTCGCCGTCATCTCCCATTCGCTGCAAGTAGAACAACTAATCCAGTAGACTGGATCGATACGTTGGCACAGGCAGGCTTAGTTATACTAAGAGATGGAAAAGTAGCGTCCGAGACTCAGCGGGCTGATCTAGGTGATATTGCCTGCAAATGTTGGAAGCGGACGAGGCGATGGATGAGGTAGGAGTGACACTGGGCCAAAACGGAGACGAAATCGTCAATTTCAATGGTCCCTTAGCTAGAGTTCGGATAGTGAAATGCTCAGCTAATTCGGGTTAAGGTGAGAACCATGGAATTCATTGTGCTCATTCTTATGGTCACATGGTTGGGTTACTGCATTTATTCCCAAGTCCGAGGTTCTCCTTTTGAGCGCATGCGCGCCGAAAAAGAGGAGCGGATCCGTGCCAGGGATTACCCATTACATTGGGCCGTAGAACACGGTCACCTCGAAGAAGTCAAGTCACTACTAAAGGTTGGCACCAACCCCAACCGTCAGGACAAAGGCGGTGAGTCCCCATTGCACAAGGCCGTGTTTCATAGTCGCTCCGAAGAGGTTACGTCCTTACTCATGGCTGGTGCAAATCCAAACCTCCGTGATGTTTATGGCAACTCCCCACTGCATAGGGCAGCGCTATTTGGCCACCTCGAAGATGCCAAGCTCCTCTTGAAGGCTGGAGCAGATCCCAACCTGAGGACGACCCCTCATCCTCGAGTAAAGGAAATGTTAAACCCCGAAGAAATAGACGAATGGGGAGAGACTCCGTTGCATGTGGCTGTAGAACATCCCCAACACATTGATATGATTACCGTACTCTTGGACGCCGGAGCAGATCCCAACATACAAAAGCACGGTGGATGGACGCCGCTCCATGGAGCATATTGTGGCCCGCCAAGTCTACAAGGTGCCATCGTGCAAGCCCTAGTTAATGCCGGAGCTGACTTAGAGGCACGCAGCACAGAAAGTTTGTGTACTCCGCTTCACAATTCAGCGCAGTGCTCGGCCACAGCAACCAAGGTATTGCTCGAGGCTGGTTCCAACTTGGAGGCGAGGTGCCAGTACGGCTGGACTCCTTTGCATCTGGCAGTAGCGCCGATGACTAGGAACTACTCTGACGGAGCGATAGCAGCCACCAAGGTTCTTCTGGAGGCCGGTGCGAATCCAAACGCAAGAGATCAGTGGGGGCAAACGTCGCTACATCTGGCAGCGGCCCACTTTACTGCCGCTTTAGTACTAATTGAGCCCCTGCTGATGGCTGGAGCAGACCCGGAAGCTCGGGACAAGAAGGGTCAGACTGCACTTCATATAGCTGCGGCTAATGAGTACACGTCTGCAGTCGATGCTCTGATTGATAGTGGAGCTGATCCCGATGCGCGTGACAACTACGGCAAGACGCCAAACTGCTAGGAATTTGAGTCCGCCATTGGACTTGGCAGTGACGTACATACGGCACTGAAGCACACCGGCCAATAAAGACAAAAAAACACTCCGCCAGTCAGGGAGGTGTTACCTTTCGCCAAATATTCATTCTTATATTCATCGTCCTCCGCTTTGCAGCTTCCGGGCCTCAGATCCGGTGCTTCAGATAAACCGTGCGGAGCTCCGAGTAGAAGTCGATGGCCACGCTGCCCTGCTCCCGATAGCCGGTGCTGGAGGCCTTGGTGCCGCCAAAGGGCAGTTGGTACTCCACCCCGGCCGA
>JAAXGT010000024.1:1977-12168 GCA_012271205.1 Rhodothermales bacterium | reverse complement strand
GTGAATGGATCGAAGCCGGCGCGGCCGCGGTGGGGATCGGGAGCGCGCTGGCTGACGAAACAACCATAGCCGAGGGTCGCCTTTCTATACTCACCGAGCGCGCACGTGTACTGTGCGCCAGTATTGCCGCGTCTCGCAAAGCCATTCAAGTGTCATGAAAATCTGCACCATGGGAGAACTCATGCTCCGGTTTTCACCGCCGGAGTTTGACCGGTTCACGCAAGCATCTTCCTTTAACGTGTCCTTCGGTGGGAGTGAGGCCAATGTGGCTGTATCGTTGGCTCAATATGGCCAGAAGGCCACCTTTATCAGTCGGCTGCCTGCACACGCCATAGGCCAAGCTGCGGTCAATGACCTGCGCCGCTGTGGCGTAGACACGGATTACATCGTGCGTAACGGTGAGCGCATCGGCATTTATTTCCTCGAAAAAGGGGCCAGCCAGCGGCCCTCCCAAGTCATATACGACCGGGCACATTCCGCATTCAGTCAAATGGAGCCGGGTGACTTGGACTGGGAGGAGGCTCTGCGGGGGGCGGCGTGGTTTCACTGGTCCGGGATTACACCAGCTCTGGGAAAAAACGTCCAGGCGTGCCTGAAAGCTGCCTGTGTGGCCGCGAAAAAGGCAGGTGCATACATCAGCTGCGATTTGAACTTCCGAGCCAAACTCTGGACCGAAAAGGAAGCACAGGCCGTTATGCAGCCTCTCATGGAGTACGTGGATGTATGCATTGCCAACGAGGAAGATGCGCAGCGCAGCCTCGGCTTCTCTGTCAGTGGTGCGAATGTTGAGCAAGGCCAGCTGGACGAGAGCGGCTACATCACATTGGCACACGAACTCAAGGACGCATTCAACTTTAGGACAGTGGCCATTACGCTCCGAGAAAGCTTCTCGGCTTCACGAAATGCGTGGAGCGCGCTCCTGCACGATGACCAGGCTTGTCGGACGCCTTACCGTTCAACCCGTTATGATATACAGATCGTGGATCGGGTTGGGGCGGGAGATTCCTTCGCCGCCGGGCTGATTTACGGGCTACTCACCCGGGACAGCTCACAAGGGGCGCTGGAGTTTGCCGTTGCCGCGTCCTGTCTCAAGCACACGTTGCCTGGCGATTACAACCTGGTAACCGAGGGCGAAGTGCTGAAGCTGATGCGCGGTCAGGGCTCGGGTCGTGTAGAACGTTGATCAAGCGCATTCTGGGCCAGCACCATGGCTCCCAGCACACCGGCCCGTGATCCCAAGCCGGGCGGTACGATGTATGAATTAATGCTGCGCGTCAGGTATGGATGGCCAAGGTAGCCATTTAGATTCGTCTGCACATTATTGCGGATGGCGGCAAACAAGTGCCGCTGTTGCATCACGCCGCCTCCCAGAATGATGCGCTCCGGTGAAAACGCAAGGATCAGGTTCGTGACGGCAATTCCCAAATAGTGGGCTTCGAATCCCCATGCGGCATGATCGCGGGGTAATGATTGCGCACTGCGTCCCCAGCGGGCTGCAATGGCCGGACCGGTTGCCAGTCCCTCCAGGCAGGCACCATGATACGGGCACACGCCGCCAAACTCATCCCCCGGTGCGCGTGGCACAATCAGATGGCCCATTTCCGGGTGCAGGAGCCCTCGAACCAGGACTCCATTCAATAGGGCTCCACCGCCAATTCCTGTGCCAATCGTGAGGTACAGCAGGTTTCCCAGACCTTGTCCGGCCCCCCAAGTGTGTTCGCCTAAAACTGCCGCGTTGACGTCCGTATCGAATCCGACCGGCACGTCAAGATATCGTTGCAAGTAACCCGCAATGTCCACGTAATCCCATCCGGTTTTGGGCGTGCTGGTGATGTGCCCGTACGTGGGACTGTCGGGATCCAGATCCGCCGGGCCGAAGGCCCCTATGCCGATCGCTTCGGGAAGCCGCGGGTGCCGGCGGAAAAAGTCCGCTGCTCTCTGCAATGTGACTTCCGGAGTCGCAGTCTCAAAGCGTTCCTCTGCCCTGATATCTTCAGGTCCGGTGCCGATCGCGCAAACAAACTTGGTGCCACCCGCCTCGATTCCGCCCAAGAGTGGACGGGGGTCGTTAGCGGACTTGGCGGACATGCTCCTAATCTTGTGTCGCCTCGACCATGAACCGTGTCATGCGTTCCACAAAGGCTGAAGGTTCTTCAAGCGTACCATCCAAAAGGAGCGCGCCTTCATAAATCTGCGCTACAGCGGCTTTGATCCGTGTGTCCTGGTCTCCCTTTGCCTTGAGCGCAATGATATTCTTCATCAGCGGGTGCGTGGTATTCAATTCCAGTACCTTCTTCGAACCCTCAAACTCCTTATTCATCGCCTTCATCACGCGCTCGAAATGGGGGTCCATGCCATCAGCCGGGGCCACAAGCGTGGCGGGCGAATCGACCAGGCGCTTGGAGATCACGACGTCTTGGATCTTGTCACCCAGTTGTACACGGAATAGTGCCAGCAAATCGTCGGTTTCGTCTCCCGGCAAGTGTTCTGCATTGGTTTCGGATTCAATATCCAGGCCGGCTTGGGCCACGCTCTTGAGCGATTTGCCCTCATATTCATGAACGTTTGGGATGGTGACGGCATCCATCGAGTCTGCCAGCAGCAATACCTCAATGCCCTTGCGGCGAAATACTTCCAAGTTTGGACTTCGGCGTGCAGCCTCCAAGCTATCGGCCAAGAGGTAATAAATGGCCTCTTGGTCCTCCTGCATGCCATCTACATACTTTTTAAGTGTCGTAGTAGCCTCTCCTTCCGTCAGGGTGGAGGGATAACGCATCAAGGCCAACAGTTCGTCGCGCTTTGCAAATTCGCTCCAGAGCCCCGCCTTGAGTACAGGACCAAACTCCTTGAAGAAGCGAGCATATAGCGAGGTGTCGTCTTTGACCCAATCGCTAAGCTGACTGAGAATCTTACTGGTGAGCGTGGATTTTATCTTTGCAGCGACGGGACTCTTCTGCGTTACTTCCCGCGACACATTCAGTGGCAAATCTTCTGTGTCTACCACCCCCCGGACAAAGCGCAAATAGTCGGGCAGAAGTTCATCCGCATCGTCACGGATGAAGACACCCGAAGAATACAGGTGCAGGTGGCGCCGAGCTTCATCCCGAAACAGATTCGCAGGGGCGCGGGATGGCACAAACAGCAATGCGTCAAAATTGACAAGGCCTTCGATGTGAAGGTGTAAATGTCCCAGCGGATCCTCATAATCCCGTGCGACAAACTTGTAGAACTCGCGCCGTTCCTCGCCTGTGATTTCACCCTTTGGCTTTTTCCAGAGCGCCTTGATCGTATTGACCTGGTCCTTGCCGAGATAGATCGGAAAGTCCACGAAGTTGGAATACTTGCGAATGACTTCACGCACGCGGTATTCACTGGCAAAGTCTTTGGCATCTTCCTTGAGATGCAGCGTGACTTTGGTGCCAGCCACGTTATGGTCACCGGACGCAATGGTGTACGTGCCCAAGCCGTCAGACGTCCACTTTAGTGACGTCCCACCTTCCTGAAGCGTTTCAATTTCCACTTGGTCGGCCACCATGAAGGAGGAATAAAACCCGACGCCAAATTGGCCGATCAGGTTGGCATCTACGGGTTTGTCATTTTTCTGGAGTTCCTCCAGAAAAGCGAGCGTTCCACTTGAAGCGATAGTGCCGATACGTTCCACCAGATCCTCACGCGTCATACCGATGCCGGTATCCTCGACGGCGATCGTATTTGCGTCGCTGTCGAGTGTGATGGTGATCTTGAAATCACGTTCAGGTCCGCTGGTGTGGTCAGTCAGCTTCTGGAAGCGGGCCTTGTTGAGGGCATCCGACGCATTGGAAATGAGTTCCCGAAGGAAGATTTCCTGGTGCGTGTACAACGAATGGATGATAAGATGCAGCAATTGCCGCATCTCGGCCCGGTATTCGAATTCCTGGGTCGTGTGCTGCTTTTCTTCAGACATAGGGCTTGCTACTACAGCGCAGTTCCGGCCATGCGTATTAATCTTGCGCCAGCGATGCAGAATCGGGGAAGAGCTGATCCAACCTGCTCTCAAACAAGCGGTAGGTGAACCGACCACCGCTCGAGGCAAGAGCTACCGCTGACTCGTATGGCAGTGCTTGCAGGGAGGTGGTCGCTCCGGTGCCGAAGGTAAAGTCAATCCGATACGACGCATCCGTCAGAACCTGCGGTGGAATATCATCAAAAAAGCCGTCTGCATTAAGTGGACTGAACCGGCGGAGCCAATTTGTAACCTGCAGACTGTCTCCGGGTGTGCCGTTGACTATCCAAGTGCCTTCGTCCAGTGCAACTTCATAACTCTCTTCCAGACGGGCAACACGGACGGAAATGATTTCAGCCGGATTGATGCGTGTTACCAGCCGGTCACGCCAGCGGTCTGCGTCTTGCGTGACCGTAACGCGGCCATTTGTGGAATAGACCGTAGGATCATCTCCCAAACGTACGTATATCGACAAATAGTCCCGACCCTGCCGGGATATCATAATGTCTTCGGTTCCGTCCGCCCAATGGAGCGTAACGGTAGCCGAGGTCGAGTCCATGCCGTACAAGCTGTACCGCTCCGGGTTACTCGTGGCCCGTGTAGCCAGCGTTAGATCACCTATTTCCCGCAGAAAGCGCGTGACTGTTGCAGAATCCGCCTTGGCGTCCACGGGCTTGCGCATCATCCACTGTGTATTCTGGAGCTCCAGTTCCAACGTGTCTTCCGGCAATTTCACTGTCAGCGCTTGGATCTCGTCGAACGGGATATCCAGCGTAGGGACTTTGATGTTGGATGGATTCCGTTCAAAAACACCCGCGAGCCACGCCAAGCCTAAAAGCACGACCAAGGCGCCCGCGAGCATAAAGAGCTGTTTTTGCTTCATGGCTATTGTAACACGACAATTTGTCGACCGCGTCGCCGCCGCCAGCGGGCTAATCCGAAGAGTACAACAAGGAGAAGCGGTCCGATCATATTGGCATATTTGATGATCGGCCGCGTGCCTTCGGAAACTTCGCGCAACGTTCGCGGCTCTATGGACTTGGATCTAATCGCCAGCAGGGCGTCATCCTGCACCAGCCAGTCAACCAGGTTGAGCCCGAAGGTGGTATTGGCAGCGGCGCCGCCCACTATGGTTTCGTTGATAAAGTCTCCGTCACCCACGACCACCAGACGCGTAGGCACGCTCGTGCGACCGGGCTCATATACGCTGGGGAACGTTCCCGTGAAGGCAGCGCCCAGCACGTAGGGCCCGCCGGCCAGTGTGGCGTTGGTTTGCGTAGGCTGCAACATAAAGAAGCCTTGCTGCAAGCCGCTTTGGCCGGACGAGTAGATAAGCGGCTCGCGTTCGACTCCCGCAGGTAATGCCGCCGAAGTGTCCACGGAACTCACAAAGTAAAACATGAGCTCGCGCAGCCGATTAACCATTTGGTTGTTCGGATTGAAATTGGTTGCAACCGGAAAAAGCGGGTACTCGATTTGCTGCGTGATGTTGAAAAAGCCTTGTCGGCTTTGCATGTTGACGACGGAACTTTGCTCATCCATGATAAGGTTTGGCGTCAGCACGATGCCGTAACTGGCCAGGAAGGGTTCAAGTCCAATGTTGAGTTCTGTCGCCTGCATGGCCTGCAGGTTCGCCTGCACGCGATTTAACAGGAATCCTACGCGACCGCCTTGCATGATGTAACTGTCGAGTGCCTGCAAGTCGGCTTCCGGGATGGTATCGGTAGGGGCAATGACCAAGAGTGCATCCGGCTGGTCGTTTCCAAGCAGCTCCGTCGCAGTGGCAGGTGTTACCTCGTAATTCGAGGAGAGTCCCTGGTTAAGCGTGGGCATATTCTGCATGAAGTCCGGCTCCCCATGACCCGTCCAGAATGCCGCAACGGGCTTGTCCAGCCGGGTGAGCCGGCGAATCGCGCTGGTCAAGTCATACTCGAGTCGTGACAGGTCCTGTACGACCGGGATGGTTTCGCGATTGTTTTCGTACTCAATGGCTACGCCCATGTAGGCGTTCTTGAGCTGCACGTTGTCGCTTTCTATCACTTGGATCTGTACGGGTGGTATACCCAGCCGCGCCGCATCCTGTCGCAACTCCTCGTCTTCGCCAGGATCAATAAATTCGTACTGGACATTCTGACCTCCATACGCGCGGTAGTCATCCAGCTTGTCTTTCAGAAAGCGGCGGTTGGGAGCGAACTGGGCGGGCAGGTCCGCCGTGAAGAATGCCGTAATGGAAATCGGGTCCTGCAAGCCCTCGACGAGATCGATGGAAGCGTCGGAAAGCGAATACACCCGGTCGTCGGTCAAGTCCAGTCGCCCAAACCAGTTAAGCCCTATCAGATTGATTACGACCAAAATGGCCGCAATCAGAATCAGGCCTGTTTGTGATGTCCAGTCTCGTTTCATGATGGCAAGGCTTTGGACTATTCTGGCCGTCTGGCCAAGGTATACGTCGTAAGCAGGAACGCAAAGGCCGTCATCGACAGATAGTAGAGCACATCTCGTGTGTCAATGACACCCCGCATCAGATTCTGGAAATGGAAATCGGCGCCCAAGTATTGCATAATGACACCGAGCCCACCCGGTACAAAATCGGTCACTTTGTCAAGGAGAAAGAGCGCAAAGATGACCGCGAACCCCAAAATGAAGGCCACAATCTGATTGCGTGTCAGACTGCTGGCCCATATGCCAATAGCCCCGTAGGTCAGTCCCAACAGAAAGAGACCCAAATAGCCGCCTACCGTCGCTCCGAGATCCAGATCCCCAAGAAAAGCCACAGTCAGGGTATAGAATAACGTCAGCCCAATGGCCAGAGCCAGCAGGAGGGCTACGGATAAGAGCTTGCCCAGAATGACCTGCCAGTCACGTACCGGAAACGTCAATAGCAGCTCCAGCGTCCCGGAGCGGCGCTCCTCGGCAAACGAGGCCATCGTCAGTGCCGGCAGGAAAAACAGAAAGATGAATGGCGCAATTGAGAATATCGCGCGCAATGACGCGACATTTTGCAAGAAGAGCGCATTGCCGAAAAACCAACCGGTGATGGCCAGAAAAACACTGAGCACCACGTAGGCAGCGGGTCCATCAAAGTAGGCCCTCAGTTCGCGCTTCGTCAGAGTCCACGTTGCGTGCATGGGGTGAATAGTCAAATAACTTGCAGACGGGTTTATTCGCTGGTGAGCTGCCGGAACACATCTTCAAGGCTGCCACGCTCGCGGTGCAGCCCCGTCATCGTCCAGTTATTCTCTACGGCCAAATGGAACAGATCAGCCCGGATGTCAACCTTGGCTGCAATCGTAAAGTGGACTTCGCCAGTATCATCCGAGTGGTGGCGCAATACTTCGGCATGTGACCAAGCAGACAGTGCGGAACTGACATCATCTTCGGAGGCGAAAACACTGAACTGTACACGCTCACCTGTAGACAGGTCGGCCTGCAATTCGTCTGGAGTTCCGTCCGCAACCAACTTGCCTCTGTTGATGATGATCACACGGTCGCAGGAGGCCTGCACTTCAGGCAGAATGTGGGTTGACAGAATAACTGTCTTTTCCCGCCCGAGGGACCGGATAAGCTCACGGATCTCGACAATCTGGTTTGGATCCAGGCCCGAGGTAGGTTCATCGAGAATAAGGATCGGCGGATCGTGAATCATGGCCTGGGCCAGCCCTACGCGCTGGCGGTATCCTTTGGACAATGTGTCAATGCGCTTGCTGAGTACTTCGTGCAACCCGCACGCGTGTGTCATTTCGGCAATGCGGTGTCCTTGGGCATCCTTCGGAATTCCCCGCATGGCGGCCACGAATGCGAGATAGTCATACGTGACCATGTCGCTGTAGAGCGGCGTGTTTTCCGGCAAGTATCCGATGCGGCGACGTACAGACAACGCTTCTTCGCGTACGTCCATACCGTCCACCAGCACGGTGCCCTCATTGGGAGGCAAATAGCCGGTGACCACCTTCATTGTAGTGGTCTTGCCGGCACCGTTCGGGCCCAGAAATCCGACGATTTCGCCCTGTTTGACATCAAACGAAATCGCATCCACAGCCCGTTCAGGGCCATACGATTTGGTGAGTGCGCGTACTTCGATCATGTTGCAAAAGCGGCCAAAGACACATTAAACGCAGACATTTGCCTCCTGTGCCAACGGCAATAGCGTAAACGTTTCGGTCTAGCTTATTGGTATATGGGTTTAAGCCAACTTGTATTGGTGCAGGTCCAGTGACAGGTTAGGTTGCTGATGCGACCGGGACCTCGCCTGAGAGGTGGAAATTAACATCCTGCACGATTTCACTCAAGATGGCTACGTCGAAGAATTCTTGAAAGCAATCGCTTGGCAGAGCGCATTACCTTAAACTTGTATCGGATCTCTGCGTCCATGATCGACCTGAGCACGCCCGTCACATTGGAAGAACTCCGGGCTCCTGTTGAGCGCATGTGGGCTGTGTCCGGCAAAAAGCTGCTGGATATTGAGCGCATGTACGATTTCACTCAAGGTGCACCCGTACACACGGTTGCCGGGCACTACAAGCCCCGTAGCTGGACCGAATGGACACAAGGATTTCAGGTCGGATCTGCACTGCTTCAGTTCGAGGCTACTGGAGACGAGCAATTCCTGGAATTGGGCAAAGCCAACACGCTCACGCGCATGTTACCGCACGTCACCCACCATGGCGTGCATGATCATGGGTTCACGATCATTAGCACATTTGGCACCCTCCTGCGCCTAATGGATGAGGGGGGCATGCCTCGAAACGATTGGGAACACGCCTGCTACCGCGTGGCCCTCGTCAGCAGTGGCGTCATCCAAGCCCGGCGCTGGACAGATCTCGGCGGCGGTCGGGGGTATATCTATTCCTTCAACGGACCGCACTCACTTTTTGCGGACACGATCCGCTCACTGCGTTCGCTTGCGGCAGCTCACCTATTGGGCGGGGTGCTTATCGGGGAGCAAGACGAGCACGTGTCACTTTTGGATCGGCTACTTGCACACGCGCAGACGACCGCCGAGTACATCGTGTACTATGGAGAAGGGCGGGACGGCTATGATGTTCGCGGGCGCGTTGCACATGAAGCGATTTTCAATGTGCACAGCCGCAAGTTTCGGTGTGCGAGTACGCAGCAGGGATATTCCCCCTTTACAACGTGGACGCGGGGATTGGCTTGGATTATCTGCGGCTATGCCGAACTGGCTGAATTCGTGGATCAGCTGCCTGACGAAGCTGTAGCGGACGGCAAGGCCGAAGCTTTGGCCGAACTGATACGTCCACTGCGCGCAGCGAGCGACTATTATTTGACCCACACCCCAACTTGCGGCGTGCCGTACTGGGATACCGGTGCACCTAAGCTCCACCGCTTGGGGGACTGGCTGGATTGCGCTGCAGATCCGTTCAATGACTGGGAGCCCGTGGACAGTTCAGCTGCGGCCATTGCGGCGCAGGGTCTTCTTCGATTGGGACATATTCTAGGTGCAGAAGGAGCCCCATACCTGCAGGCAGGGCTGAAAGTAGCCAACACGCTCCTGCAAGAGCCCTATTTGAGCATGGATCCTGCCCATCAGGGCCTGCTCTTGCACAGCGTATATCATTGGCCGCGGCGATGGGATCATGTCCCGGAGGGGCGCAGCGTGGCTTGTGGTGAAAGCGTCATGTGGGGCGACTACCATTTGCGCGAACTGGCCCTGTATCTGCAGCGCCTTCAGCACGGCGAGCCTTACTTGCGTTTCTGCAACGTGAATACAGATGAATAGTCCTGATGTGTCGGAGCCTTACTCCACACGTCCCGGCTGGCGCACGCCGCGGCCCTCGACGTCAGCGATAACGTCGCCTAAATCCGCGCGCATGCTGTCTATAAGACCCGTCAGGCGTGCAACAATATCTGGATGTGTGTCCGCCAGATTGTCAGACTCGG
Organism: Rhodothermales bacterium; assembly: GCA_012271205.1. Classification (GTDB taxonomy): domain Bacteria; phylum Bacteroidota; class Rhodothermia; order Rhodothermales; family Bin80; genus JAAXGT01. The sequence goes on along the minus strand of JAAXGT010000024.1, from coordinate 2,285 downwards.
CAGGATCGGAAAAGAGGTCAAACAATGCCAGACCGATGGAGTCCTGCCGGTACGCGCCGGGATGTACCGGCGTGGCCAGCTGGCCACCGTGAATGCTGCGATAGCGGTGCGGGACGTGAAGCTTCCATCGACCTGAACGAACCGCCTGCAATTGCCGGCCACTATAGAAAAAGAAGGGCTCATCCTGCGACGAGTCACCGCGAATTACGGGCATCAGGTTCCGGCCATCAAACGGAAAAACCCCTGCCGGTGCGCCCGTCAGTGTGGCAATCGTCGGCATAATATCCAGCCCGGAGGCTACGGCTCCG
>JAAXGT010000024.1:0-1833 GCA_012271205.1 Rhodothermales bacterium | reverse complement strand
AGCCAAGGGCCATTGTCGGACGTAAATATCACGAGCGTCTGCTTGTCAAGCCCGTAACGTTCGAGTGTCTCTATGATCTGGCCCACCGACCAATCAATCTCCATGATGACGTCCCCGTAGAGACCACGCGGCGACTGACCGGCGAAATCGTCCGACACGTACAGGGGCATATGCGGAAACGTGTGTGGCAAATACAGGAAGAATGGATCATCACGGTGGGTCTCTATGAAAGCAACAGCACGTTCGGTGTACAGCCGTGTCAGCTGCGTCTGGTCCGGTTCGATTTCGATGGTGGTCACGCCCTCTACCAGCGGTAGCGGGGGATGGCGCCGCGCATACGGATTTGGATTCTTTGTGGAATCCGGTGTCATGTCGTTGGAATACGGGATTCCGAAATACATGTCAAAGCCATGGCTGGTGGGTAAATGCTCTGTAGCGTGCCCCAGATGCCATTTTCCGAAGCACGCGGTGGCGTAGCCCAGATCTTTGAGCATTTCCGCGAGTGTGCGCTCGTCCGGATGAAGACCTCTTTTGGACTGGGGCATTAGTACACCCGGAATGCCCACGCGCTGTGGATACATGCCCGTAAGCAGGGCCGCGCGCGACGGCGAACATGAGCTCGCGACGGCATAGAAATCCGTGAAGCGCATGCCGCCTGCAGCCAGCCGGTCCAAATTCGGTGTGTGCAACTCGCTTGCCCCGTAACTGCCCAAGTCCGCCCAGCCCTGATCATCTGTAAGAATCAGTACTACATTTGGCTGCGAACCGGGCCGGTTACACGCGCCCACAGTGGCCGCTGCGGCCAGAATCAATGCAAATCGAATGAGGTGGTTCAGGCGCATGAAACACGATAATTTATCTTCACGGAATGTTACAACGGGTTCATCGTGCACAGAATCACTGCCCAGCACGTGGGCACGTCCGCCGGGCACTATAGGAACCTCTGATTTAATGCGTACGACAGGCCGGTATCCATCTGGTTCCGTATTGTGGACGGATCACCATTTGGCCTTAGTTGGCCCCTACATCAGCTCTTGTTTGAAGACGCCACGTTATACACGTGCAAGAAAGAAGCACGTAAGCAACGGCTGTTGTCCGCCATGGATCGCGTCATCCCGTGGAAGGACCGGGTCGATACGGTAGAGCCACACTATCCGAAGGGAACGGTGCCCTCCCCCATTCCTTTGGACACGATGCTGCGTCTTTACTTTATGCCGCAGGGGTTTGGATATTCTGATCCCGCCATGGAGGAGGCCCGGTAGGATGTGACGCCGGTCCGCGTGTTCTCTCGTGTGCCGGATGAGACGACGATCTATAAGTTCCGCTATTGGCTGGAGCGGCCTGAGCGGACGCAGACGTTTTTGTCCGGGTTCGGGATCATCTCAAGGCACAGGGTCTGATCGTCCAGACCGGTACGATGGTGGACGCCCCGATGATTGCGGCGTCGCGATCGACGAAAAACAAGGCGGGCGAGCGGAATCCGGAGATGACCTCCACGAAAAAGGGCAACACGTGGCACTTTGGCTGGAAGGCCCATGTGGAGACGGAGAGGAACGGCCTCGGCACACGGCGGTGGTGACCCCGGCGAAGGTCCATGATTCGACGGTTATGGAGGAATGTTTACACGGAGATGGAGGAAGAGATTTACGGCGACTAGGCGTAGGTCAGTGAGGAACGCCAGGCCCAAGCGGAGGCGGATGGCAAGACGGGGCCAGTGCCTCGCCATCGGATGCCGAATCGCCCGTTGAGTCGGGAGGACCGGGCGTTCAATCGGGAATGCAATCGTACCCGGGCCAAAGTGGAGTCTGTGTTCGGGGTAGTCCAGCATCTGTG
>JAAXGT010000081.1 GCA_012271205.1 Rhodothermales bacterium | reverse complement strand
GGCCCGTGCTCCCAGGCCCCGGCCGAGCTCCGAAGCCAAGTGATCCGTCTGACGATGCCGGCCAAGCCGCCGGAGGCCCCGCCCGGGTCGGGCCGGTCGAGGGCGCGGGCGGCCGGGACCCCTCCCCGCTTCGGGCCTCGGGGTGGCGCTCGTGCGGACTGAAGCCGCCCCGGGTACGAATCTTCCAAGGGAGCCGCGATCTGCGCTTCGAGGAAAAACTCCAGGACGGGGTCGGGCGGGAGCTGAACCCGCCGGAGAACGCGGCGGTTTTCCGCTTGGATGAGAAGAGTTCAATCCCGGCGCTGGACCGGGCGCCGCCGGAATCCGGACGCCCGACTACCAGCGCCCTAGCCCCGTCCCTGTTCGGGACCCGGGAGGGGGCCTCAGGCCAAGTGATCGGCCCGACGTACCCGCGTCCTCGCCCCCAGGAGGGGCTGAAATGCCTTCGCCCAGTGGAGAAAGCCGGGCCCCAGAGCCCAGAGATCCCCCTCATCCTGGATCACTACGCGACCCCCAAGCCCCCCCAGGGTCCTGGACTGGATCGAGCGGCCGAAGCGCCTCTTCCGGCCCTTTACAGCGACCCGGGCGTCGGGGCGGAACTTGGTCGAGCGAGGCTTCAGCCCGCGGACCAAGCAGCGGCTTCGCCGGGGCGTCTTCCCTTCCGGGCCGGCTCTGGAGCGGCCCCTCCAAGACTCCCTCGAGACCTGCAACGAGCATCCCCGGCCCCGGGTCTGGACGAAGCCGGCCGACGAGATGCTCCAGAAAGTCGAGCGGAGCCGGCCGGCACTGGCCGGCACTGGCCGCCACTTCTGCATAACCACTATTATGTTCAGGACACTACACTAGTAGATATCTGTCTCGAGTTTCGTGTCTGGTTGCTAACACAGGGTGCGGGGGTGTCTATTCTGCGCCATCAAACTTGGCACGTACCACATTCCAGACCAGGCCATCCCGCAGTTCGTCATCAATGGCAATGATGACACCCTGCTCGTTTACGAGGATAGGCCTCGGGAAACTGGTGATCTCGAACAATTGCCGCACCGACGCATCGTCCTTGCGCGTCACCCGTGTATGAAGCCAAGGCATAGGATACCGGTCTCTTCGGAACTGTTCGATGTCTGCATGCTCATCTAGGAATGCCACGCTGAGAATCTCGAATCCAGATTCCTGGTACCGATCATAAGTCTTTTCCAATGCTGGAATTTCTTCGATGCAGGGAGCGCACCAAGTGCCCCAAAAATCGAGCAAATACGTTTGCCCCCGAAGGCTACGATCAGTGATTGTCACTGTGGAGTTATCGAAAGAGATAAACGAGAATTGAGGTATAGGATTTCCGGTTTGCAGACTTTTCTCCGGGTCAAAATCCCGCCGTGCCCGTTCTGCTTGCCTAGTGTCGGCATGCGAGTCTTGAAGCATAGAATAGTACAGCCATTTTGTCTTGTCATCCTCCTGATTGTCTGCCGCATAAACTCCGTAGTAAAGAAATTGGGCACGGACATTTGGATCGGGGTGGTCATCAATTACCTGTCGCACGTACGTGCCGACGATGTCTTGGTGCTTGAATTGTCGAGAAATTTGTGAAATCAGATTCGATGCGCCGACGTTACTCCATGCCTCGAAGGACCAGAACGGCGAATCGGTGGGAACAGACTCAAAAACCTCATGAGCCAAGTACCTGTTGTATTTGCTGGAGCGGGGGTGTAACTCGTCGAAATAGCGAAGGATGAGCCACTGGCGCAACAGCGGATTTCGCTCTCGGCCGATGCTTTTCTTCATCGTGCCCCTGATTCGCCAAGCAGTCCAAAGGTACTGGATAACATTTCCATTTACAGCCTGGCCTAGCTGTCGTTCCTTTTGCTCCACGTCAAGGTAGGCAGCTGCAATGTCGCCGATTACGGGAGGAACTGAGCTTACCGACGACTCAGCCGCGTGCTGTGGAAGCGCCGAGGGATCCAAGACTATGTCCACAAATGGTTCGCCGCGTAAGTCCAGTACACTGGAGTAGTCCCCTTCGCGATCCCAAAAAGGTCCAGACTCGTCAAAGACCAAGCGGTCCTGACTTGTACCTGCAGTGACTCTGTCGCTGCTCCATTCGGATGCCTTCGCACCGTAACGGATGCGATATGCGAGGGTATCCGCAGATGCTTCCAAGCGAGCTTCATACGTCCCATCCGGGCGCTCCTGCATTGGCACATCGTCCTCCGAGGAGGCCACAACAACATAGAATGAATCTTCAGTCGCAAGTGACTGATATGTACTGAGCCGAATATGAAGCGCTACTTCTTCATTCTTCGTAAGGATCAGTGGCATGGTCAGGGTTTCATGGTGTACACCTGTCGCATACACACCGTATCCGCCCGGTTCGCTTAGTGTAAAGGCAAACTGCCCGGTTGCATCCACAGGGACCACTACGGTCGTGTCGCCCCGCCCGTTCCGGACTATCATATGAGCCATGGTTAGGGGACGGCCATCTGCTCCCAGCAAGGTTCCGCTGATGTCGACCTGTCCGAGTGCCATGGTCTGCGGCAAAGCCAGGAGGATCGCCAGCACGCAACCGATCGAATACTGCAACGGAAGCAAGAAGTGCGTCATAATCGGAAAATATTTAGTTGCCCTTGTCGTTATGCGTTGCCTGGCAGCCCGTGGAATAAGGGGGTGATGGACGCATCTTGTGCGGGAGCGAAGCGGCGCAGAAACGGGATAGGGTTGGCAAAAAATGGGCATTGCTATCTGAACGGCCCATATGCTGAACTGGAACGGCTACACGGACCGAGATGAGCCCAAAACAGCGGCCGAAAAGGCGATGGAAATGCGCGCAGCGTTCACGCAGCGAGACCGGAACGCACGCGGCGTTCTCACGCCGAAGCTCTCGCATGAAAGCCCCAAGTTGGAGACCGTTGCCTGAATGAGCTGCCGCTTTCGTAATCTCCTCCTGCCCCGAACGTGTACGCGGCGCAACTCGCCACTAACCAAAAGGTGGCAAACGCCCGTTCCAGCTTCTGGTGTAGCATGGCCATGTTTCGGGCCGGGGGTACTAGGTTGTTTCGGGGACATGATCTTTTCAGAGCAGTCTTGGGGAAGGGAGTCCTAGTACTGGCGGCGGCTGATCAATCTGGTGTATGCAGGCGGGGCCAAGGGCCGTAATGCTGGATATCGAATACGTCGGAGCTACCATGATCTCTACTCGGGCTGGGCTGTCGGGCTACTGAAAGAAGCTGGCTTGGGGCTCCACCCGTTCACAGGATTCCCTAATATATGATCGCCCGGTATTAACAGTTTCAACGCTCCCACGCGCGTCTTCAGGGGCTAGCGGCGGTAGCCATTACAATATTACTTCCGCTGGGAGGCGTTCCTGTCGTGCGGCACCGGGATGCTCGGTCACCTGGGTGTTCCACCCTGCATTCAATATGTGCTCCAGCAGCTGCTTCCAGCTTTCATCACGCGGGAACCGCTCCTTCCAGGTTTAAGGTCAAGCTTTATCTTTTTCATCCGGTCACCGTCTGGGATTGGTAGAAGGGTTACCTTACAACTTGACAATAGGTGGCGGCCTTTCTTTGTTCATCGATTCAGCTCTTCTCGTTTTTACAGTAAACTGGGGACTCAATCAGGTTCAGTCTTGACAAGGCGAACGGACAGGGAGACGGACAAACGTCTAACAGGATCAGCTAAGGAAACAAAGGCATTGCCAAGATGGACTTTGTCTACGGCGTGCTAACCGTGGACACTACGGACTTGTCCAACTACTTCATACAAGCATTAAATGACAAATAGCCTTCAGCCATGAAAAACAGATCGCCGCTTTTCTGAGCATCGCACATACCGCGCCGGGGGGGGGGCGTTATGGGGGATGCGCACGCTGTTATTCACCGTCAGGCAAGTACTCATCGGGAATAGGGAGGCCGGACCATTCGGGTTGCCAGAATATGGTCAACACCCACCAACGGTTGTCCTTGTAGAGTAGCTGGAAGCTGTTGATGCCCCGAGCGATAGGTTCCGCGTCTTTTTCAGGTGACCGGTAAGACTCATAGGTGCTGAACACGTGTGCCATATTGCCATAACGTTCGGCCTTCCGGTCTATTTCGATCTCGAAGAACGCATTTCGATGAAAGGCCTCCCGATTCCGCTCAACAAACTCTTTTGGCGTCCAAGAGAAGTAGGTCGGGGTTCCGGTTGAATCGCGCACGATCGGGATCAGCCGAGCCTCAGGCAGAAACAGCGTGTAAAATCGATCCCAGTCTATCGGTGCATTTGCAGGTCCGGAAATCACATCATACACGGCCGACAAAATGGCATCCACCGATCCTACATCTTCCGGCTTGGCATCTTGTGCTTGTACATTTGGCAAGCAGAGCAAGGCTATGGCGATGCTCAGTAGAGTTGTGCGCATTTGTTTGACTCACAGGGATTTAGTTCAGTAAATGTTGCACGACGGTCAGATCTCCATCGTTTTCGGCGGGCATTACCCCCAGCACCTCACAAAGCAGCTCGTACACATGAATAATAGAGAATCCATCGGCCACATATTCGCGCTTGAACGCCGGGCCATGGGCGATGAAAAGCGCCTGCATGGACTTAACGCGTGGATCGTAGCCATGCGTTCCGCCTTTAAATGAATTCGGCACATTCTGCATCTGACGCGAAGTACCTATTCGCCAGCCCTCGTCTGCAATTCCGATCAGATCAGGAATGCGACGGTGACCACTAAACTTCAGTGTGCCTGGGATATCTGGCGGCTGGTACCACGCGACATGCTGCATTCGTTTGAGGCCATGGTGGATCCGCTCGAGGTTTCCTGCTGACTTTACGTTCAGCAGGCTCACGGGATCAAGGTCCACGACAAAGACCTCATCAAGATTCACATAATCGTCGATCATTTCTACACGGTGCAGAGACGAACTGGCCATGCCATGATCACTTACGACTACAATATTTACAGCGTCCAGCAATTTGGCCTCTTTTAGCTGTTCGATCAGCTGTCCGATTTGGTGGTCCACTTCAATTATTGCGCTTGCAACTTCATCCGACTCCGGTCCATGGCGATGCCCCTGCGTATCCACTACACTAAAGTAGAGCGTCACAAGTGCAGGCCGAGGTGATCTCTTGATGGCGGCCATGACAGAGTCAATGCGTGCTGCGTGAGGCATGGCGTGATCGTATGGCATCCAGAAAGTGGGCCGGTGTCCCTGAATTTCAGCTTCTGATCCCGGCCAGAAGTACACGGCACTTGTGCGGCCTTGCTTTTGCACCGTGACCCAAAGCGGTTCGCCCTCCCACCAGCGGCCATTGCTCACTGCATCCCGATTGCTCAGGCTGAAACTCGCCTTGAATTCGGGATCATACATGCTATTGTTGACGATTCCGTGATGTGCAGGGTAGAGTCCCGTGACCAGCGTATAGTGGTTCGGGAATGTCTTGGTCGGGAATACAGGCTGCAGATATGCGGCCCGTGTGCCTTGTTCTGCCAATTGAGTAAGGTGGGGGGGCTTGTGTAACTCCCAGTAATCGGCACGAAATCCGTCTATCGATATAAGGATTACCGTGGCGTCTGCTTTGAGAACCTGCGACTGAACACCTTCTGGTATTGTCACACACGCCTCAGTTTGTAGCGCCAGAATCAATAGCGGCAGAATTCGCAGGCTGGCAGAATGGTATCGGGGCACTGTGTCAGTTCCTTTGCGCAAATACATAGTATATGATCAGGCCCAGTATTGGAAAGAATACGATGAACAAGGCCCACAACAACTTGCCCCTCAATGTTCGGTGACTGCCTGCTACTTCGACAATGGCTATGATGTCCAAGATTAGGATAATCAGTCCGCAGCAGCCCAAGCTGTTGGAATTGCGTGCCATATCGATCAGCTCAGGCTCACAACCGGAAAGCAAGATCGCAGAAGCTGCCAATAGGGTAGTGGGCCAAATGCGAATTCGTTGCATAACCTGTGACCGTAGAACAAGTGATAATTCGAGTGATAATTGACTTGCGGGAATATCGTAGTAATGGGTGCACGAAACCACTTCCTTGTTGGAATCGTAGTTTTTGCTCCAAATTCGTTGCCTATGTGTATCGGCACTATAGATCTTGGTGAGTGTCCACTATTGCTTGCGCCAATGGAGGATGTATCCGATCCGCCATTCCGGGAGCTTTGCAAGCGCTACGGAGCAGATATGGTGTACACGGAATTCATTTCTTCGGGCGGCTTGGTTTATGAGGCAGAAGACTCCCTCATGAAGCTGGATATTCGCGAAGAAGAACGACCTGTGGGCATCCAGATTTTCGGTGGTGAAGTAGATCAGGTGCGTGAGGCCACCCTCAAAGTTGACCGTGTCAGGCCGGACGTAATAGACATCAACTTTGGGTGTCCAGTGCGCAAGGTGGTATGCAAGGAAGCCGGTGCCGGCATCCTGCGCAATTTGCCTAAAATGGAGACCATTACACGTTCGGTGGTAGAATTGGCCACGCGGCCGGTTACGGTGAAGACACGTCTCGGTTGGGATGATGCCAGTATTGACATCATCAATGTCGCCCGAATGCTTGAAGACTGCGGAATACAGGCACTGGCCGTGCACGCCCGTACGCGCAAGCAAATGTATTCGGGAAGTGCCCGCTGGGATTATCTGCGTGACATCCGCGAACGAGGACTGCGCCACATCCCGCTGATCGGTAACGGCGACGCTCTGGAACCTAAAGCGATTCGACGCATGTTTGAAGAAACGGGAGTGGATGGGGTTATGATTGGCCGCGGCGCCATTGGCAACCCCTGGGTGTTCCATCAGGCCAAGGCCCTGCTCACCACAGGCGAACTGCTGCCGCCACCATCATGGGAGGAGCGCATTGCGGTTGTGGCGGAACACCTTATTCTGAAGTGCGATTGGCTGGGCGAATCCCGCGGCGTCAGAGAAATGCGCCGTATGTACGGCGGCTATTTCAAGGGCTTTCGCAATGCTAGCCGCTTGCGAATTCGACTGATGAAGGCGACGACTCGCAAGGAGGTGCTGGACGTGCTCTACCGTACCCAAGGGCGCGAACGCACGGTCATTGCGATACCCGACGGGCCTGTATCCACAGCAGCAGCATATCCAGCAGGATAAGGCTGCCAAAGAGGACAATCAGTGTCGGGATGGCCAGCCACTTGTCAAAAATGACCAGGCCGCCAATCAACCCCAGTGCGCCGCCCAAATACTTGATGTAGTTAAGCTGGTCATTGGTGGAGTTTTTGATGAGGGACTCCAGTTTGCGATCATCATAACGGTGCAGGTTTCTGGAGACCATCTCGTAGATGTTGAGGTTGCCGACAAAGCTCATAATGGTCTTGGCGAGCCATTTGTCTATTTCTTCCGAGCGTGCGGAAATCTTTTCTGGAAAGGTGACCAAGATTCGATCAAATTCCTCCATCAAGAAATCCATCGATTCCGGCAATCCGGCAATACCCTCTTCGATTTGCTGTTCCAAGCCGCTTTGGTTAAGCATGCGATAGGTCTTGAGTGCGATGCCAGCCAAGCCCTTGTTGGCGAACTCGTCCAGTCTCTTCATCACCAAACTCGTAATATGGTGCTTCATGGCGGAACTGGTCAGCAAGTCATGCAAGTGCTGCTGCGCCAGCACCTTGATATCGGATCGAAATTCCGGATCCGATAACATGCCTTCCGTGAGTTGCAGTGTAAGGTCCCTGTAGCGGGTCACGACCCCACTGTTTTGGATGCTTTCCTTGATAATTTCCTCACTGACGAGTTCGTCACTGATAGCTAGTGACAGCCGGTGAATTACACGGTCTCGCTGGGCTGGAACCACACCTTGGCCGAGAATGGGCCGGCGCTGTCTGGGATGGAACAGCATGGTGATGGCCAGCCAGTTGGTAAAAAATCCAATCAATCCGCCGGCTGACATGGTAATCAGCAAGCTCTCCAGTTGCACGCTGTACAAAAAGGGCGGCAGGTGCAGCGCGCCGTACCTGAAGAGATAGCTTGTCGCGTCTCCAGCCGATCTGAGCAGTATACCCGAGGCACTAATTTCCAAGCTGAGCTGGTCAAAGTCCCAGAAGAATGACAGAGTGAACAGCGCTGCAAGCAGCCACGGGATCAACCGGACCAGCACTAACAGCCGAATCAGCCTACTGGACGGTGCCAGCGACTTTGCACGAGCATCGGATTCACTTGGATCAGCGGGCCAGTGCCGTGCAGCATACTTGCCAATTACGGACTCGAAGTCCTCGACTATATGTGCTTCACCTGGCTCCGACATGGGGTTCAATCCGCGGCCGTCAACCCCAGCCGGGTAGCCTTTGCCTGCATTCCCGCAATGACATTTGCGATATGTTCGGAGAGCTCCAGCTCCAATTCTTGGGCGCCTTGGCGAATTTCGTCACGACTGATTGCGGCGGCAAAAGCCTTGTCCTTCAGTTTCTTATTTACAGACTTGACCTTCATGCCCTCCAGTTTCGTGGGGCGCACGTAGGCACACGCCGTGATAAAGCCAGCCAGTTCATCGACAGCGAAAAGCGTCTTGGCCAGGAGTGATGTCCGGGGAACACCGCTGTAGGTGGCATGGCCCAAAATAGCTTCAATCATTTCACCGGGATACCCCAATTCCCGGAGCAATGCCGTGCCCACGAATGGGTGCTCTTCCGGCGTAGGGTGCCGCTCATAGTCCAAGTCGTGCAACAGTCCCGTCATGCGCCACAACTCCACATCTTCCCCAAAGTGTTGGGCATAATGCTCCATACTGGCTTCTACCGCATACGCGTGGCGCCGCAGGCTCTCGGTCTTTGTCCATTCGTGGAATAGAATCAATGCGTCTTCGTATCTGAGCATAAATCCAACTAGAATATTTCGACGAGTTTCAGGTGACGGAGGTATTGCCTCGGATCTTCTTCAAAGTCTTCCAAAATGCGCCTGAGCGCCGATACTGTCTGGTGCAATTCAGTGTACAGTGAGTCTTCAGTAACCAGTCTGCCAAGGGTGCCCTGCCCACTGTTGATCTTGGTGAGCAGGTCACTTAAGGCGGTCGTGGTTGTTTCGAGCGAGGCAAGATTCTGCTCCATCCTCTCCAGTATGACATTGACACCGTCGACCGTTACAGCCAGTGAGTCTTGGGCAAGTGTCATTATCGCGCCGGCAAGCGCTTGAATGTCGGACAGCACCGCCACAATGCTACGCTGTTCGGCTAAAAGGATTGTATGAAGTGCATCGGCTGATGCCTTGACCGACGACATTGTTTGTAATAGATCACTAGTCGGATCAGAGACAAGGGTTTCGGCTGTATTCAGCGCTTGACGAGTGTTTTTGAGCAACGTGTCTGCACGGCTCAGTATATCCGGAGCCCTTTCCGCAATCTCTCCCAGAAAATCGACCTGTTCAGCGGCCGGTATGAAGTCACCTGGGGCGTGCTGCGGTGCATCGGCTGGACCAAGCACGATGTCAAGTTGAATGCTGCTGATAAAGGATAGTCCACCGACCTTGGCCGTGGATCCTTGGGTTATGACGACATCCTCACTGACGGAGAATGCGACCCGGGCCCCCGCACGTACAAGTTGCACGTCAGATACGGATCCCACATTCACTCCGTTAATGCTGACGACATTGCCTGCCACGAGCCCATTGGCATTGACGAATTCAGTGTAGTATGTATGAGCCCGAGACAAAATGGGCAGATCTCGAAAGTATCGCGTACCTAGGTAGAACACGGTACCTGCGAGTACGACGGCAATTCCGATTTTGACTTCGTTGGGGATTTTCACAATTGAAAAGATGGCAATTCAGGATGCTCCAGAGGCGGCAGCACCGATAAAGTATTCGTTTGCTTTAACGAACGCATGCAGTACTTCATCTTCGCTGGAGTGGAGATCGTTGATCGATCCTACCCAGTGCATCCTGGCGTTGTGGATAAAGGCAACACGATCGGCAATGGCCAGCACGGAGTGCATGTCGTGTGTTACGACTATACTGGTGATTTCAAGTTGTCTGGCGAGCCCTTTTATAAGTTCGTTGATCGTGCTGGATGTTTCTGGGTCGAGTCCGCTTGTTGGCTCATCATAAATGATATAGCGGGGACGCAGCGCAATGGCGCGTGCAAGGGCAACCCGTTTTCGCATACCCCCCGATAACTCAGAAGGGTTGACGGCCCCAACATGGGGGAGATGCACGAGATCAAGGCACTTCTGGGTTTCTCTGCGGATATCGTCTTCGGATTTGCGCGTGAAGGTGTGCAGAGGGAATGCAACGTTGTCAAACGCCGACATCGAATCAAACAGTGCGCCGCCCTGAAAGAGTACGCCAAACTGGCGGCGCACTAGGCGCAGCTCGCTGTAAGAGATGCTGGAGATATCGGTGCCGTCCACAAATACGCGTCCGCTATCCGGTTTCATGAGGCCAATGATGTGCTTCATTAAAACACTCTTGCCGGATCCACTGCGCCCGATGATGGCCAATGTTTCACCCTCATGGATTTCCAAGGAGACATCCTGCAGCACTGGATGTCCGTTAAAGGCTTTAGTCAGGTGTTCAACACGGATCATGCGAATTGGTGACCGTAAGGATTATGGTGCGGACGGCAGGCGATTCATTTGCTCCTTGCAGGCTATAACAGCACGATGGCCAAGGCGAAGTCGGCTACAAGAATGAAGACGCAGCTCATTACGGCGGCCCGAGTTGTGCTGCGACCGACACCTTCGGCCCCCCCCTCAGTGTAGTAGCCCATGTAACAGGAAATGGAGGTGATCAGGAAGCCGAATACGAATGCCTTGATGAGCCCGAAGTAGGGACCGAAATTATCGTAGTGTTCCCGTGCTCCCAGAATAAACTCGCCGATTGACACGACGCCCGTGAGCATGGCGGCCAACAGGCTGCCAGCTACACCAATCAAACACGCGGCCACATACAGTACCGGAAACATCAGGATTCCGGCCGCGACACGAGGCACGATAAGGTAGCCGACCGAATTAAGGCCCATGGCTTCCAAGGCATCTATCTGTTCTGTCACGCGCATGGTACCCAATTCAGCGGCAATGCGCGCACCCACACGCCCGGACAGGATAAAGCCTGTAACTACGGCGGCCAGCTCCATCGTAAGCGATGGGACCACAACGGCTCCTATGACTTTGGGTGGGATTATAGGCGAGACCAGCTGATACGCTGTTTGCACCGTCGTAACGGCCCCTGAAAATGCTGCTGCCAAGGCGACAATCGGGATGGACTCCAGCCCGATGCGTACCATTTGGACGACCATATTCTTGCGGTAGATACCAATGTCGCCGAGTGATCCGCATGCCTTGGCCAAGAGCAGCGAAAAGCGACCAAGGCTGAAAAAGGGACGGACAAGGTTTAAGACCACACCATTCATGCACGACAACCGTCTAGGCGATCGGTTTATGACGAGAGCCTTCGCTTGTTTCTATGCGATACAAGCGTTGTTGCACTGGTATATTGGAGCGAATCTGACTTGAGGGTCACATGGCCAATTCACGAACGCGGCACGTCTGTCAAGAGTGCGGATACTCCTCGCCCAAATGGCTGGGGAAGTGTCCAGGCTGCGGATTCTGGGATACGATGATGGAGGAGGTGTCCGCAAGGTGGGGTTCCGGCCCGGCCCGAATGGCTATTCCGCAGCCCATGGACGCGGTCGAAATCGGTGAAATGCCACGCATTGAAACAGGGGTTTCCGAGCTGGATCGCCTGATGGGAGGGGGCATCATGCGGGGCTCCATTACGCTGGTTGCCGGAGATCCCGGCATTGGCAAGAGCACGCTCATGACAGAACTCGGCCGGCATTTGGATCCGCTGACGCTGTTGTACGTCACGGGCGAAGAGTCGGCTCGCCAAGTCAAGCTTCGTGCACAACGACTGAATGCAGCAAGTGGCAACGTGTTACTCCTCGCCGAAACGAATATCGAAGCGATTCTGCGTGCTGTGGATGAAACGGCACCCGACGTGCTCGTTATTGATTCCATCCAGACTATGTATCATCCGGATGTGCAGAGCGCACCCGGAAGCGTGAGCCAAATCCGGGAGAGTGCCGCGGTCGTTATGCGTCTGACGAAGACGCTAAATGCAGCAACTTTTCTGGTGGGGCATGTCACGCGATCTGGCTCGATTGCGGGACCACGCGTATTGGAGCACCTGGTGGATACAGTCTTGTATTTCGAGGGGGACCGCCATCACGGCTACCGCGTGTTGCGTGCCGTGAAGAACCGGTTTGGCTCGACTAACGAGATCGGCGTTTTCGAAATGACTGGCACGGGCTTGCGCGAAGTTTCCAACCCTAGCGAAATCTTCTTGTCCGAGCGTCGGGCCGGCGCAAGTGGCTCGTGTGTGGTGTGTTCAGTGGAAGGTACTCGGCCGGTGCTCGTCGAAGTGCAGGCTTTGGCATCGCACGCGTCTTACGGTACACCTCAGCGGACCGCTACCGGATTTGATCCGAAGCGTTTACAGCTCCTCTTGGCAGTACTGGAGAAGCGGCAGGGACTTGGTCTAAGCGGTAATGATGTGTTCTTGAATGTAGTGGGAGGTGTGCGCTTGGATGAGCCCGCTGCGGATTTGGGAGTAGCAGTGGCAGTTACGTCCTCGCTGCACGACGTTGCGGTGGACGGGGCGGCGGTTGTGATCGGAGAAGTGGGACTGGGCGGCGAGGTGCGCGGTGTGAGCAAGCTGGAGCTTCGTCTGCGCGAATCCGCCAAGATGGGATTTGCACAGGCGATTGTTCCCAAGACTAGCCTGCAGGGCCTGATTCCCGTATCCGGCATCGAAACCATAGGGGCCGAAACGGTATCCCAAGTTCTTGACCTTTTGGTGTAGCCGGGCTTTTTCCCTGAGTTTCGAGGGATTGTAAAATCCCCATCCGGTATGTGTGATCACGGATGACGTATTGCGTGTTTGCGGCTATGGATGCACGCTGTTGACTCATGCGAGGTAGCCTGAAGGAGCTGTGGCCCGCACACGCTGGGCAACGAAGGCGTTGCGTTGCTGCTGGTTACTGCGGAAAATATTCGTGAAGGAGTGAGTGCCGATGGTGCTGTGCTGACGTGAGGAGCTTAGATTTCCAACGCGTCAATTTGGGATCATCCGTCATCTGCAAAAGGGTTTTGTTCACTTCTTTGGTGGACCAATCGACCAACACCACAATAGCACTTCTGACAAGAAGCTGGGCTCTTCGGTTCAACACGTGATACAATGACGACCCCGAGGGGGATAGTAGGAGCCTATCAGTCTCACCATGAGCTCCAACGCATGATTTGAGGGTTGACCCTTTCCAAGTCAAGCCCCAATTGTGCTGCAAATTGGGACTTGGCTCTACGGTACCAAGGCTTTGTTGGCATAGCGCGCGTGAGTAATCTATCTGATTGCAATAATTCTGAACCCGTGCGCGTTTTTATATCGTACGTAGGGCACCCCCGGTCCAATTGCCTGAATGCGATCCCAGATTCCTGACGATCAGCTTATTATGGCCTATGCCGAGCGCGGCGACCAAAACGCGTTTAGGCAATTGGTCGAACGCCACCAGGAACGCGTGTATGGATTCATCCTTGGAATGGTTCATGATCCGGACCTTGCAAGAGATCTCTTTCAGGACACGTTCATGCGTGTAGTTGATGTGATTCAGCGACGCCGCGGATCGTACGATCCGCGCGGGCGCTTTTTAGGCTGGGTTCTGCGTATTGCACGCAACGTGGTACTGGACTACAAGCGCAGCCGCTCCAAGTGGCACGATGCCGCGGGTGGGGACGAAGCGTTCTGGGATCGCCTGCCAGACGATGCTGCACCAGCAGACGACGAGCTGCACCGAAAAGAACAACGTAAATGGCTCGATGCGTGCATCGCCAGGCTTCCGGTTGCTCAGCGGGAGGTATTGCTGCTGCGCCAAGATTCTGATTTGACTTTTCGTGAAATCGCAGAGATCACCAACGTATCCATCAACACGGCCTTGGGACGCATGCGATATGCCCTAATAAACTTGCGTTCAATGGTAAAGGAGCAATCGAAGGACTACGTTTCCGAGGGTGCTGACGCACCCCAAAATCGCCGACTCAAGGCAGTTGCGGTATGAAATAACAGAGGGAAATATGGAAAGAAAGCTACACCTTGTGCAGCACCTCTATGGCGAAGCCGCCAGTTCGGAAGAGCTCGAGAAGCTGCTGCAGGATTCCGATTTGAGGAGAGAGTACGCCGAATTCAGCAATCTGAAGCACCTGCTGGATTCGGGGGTGGCGCGCACAAGAAACCGTGCACCGGGGGCTGCAGTGAATCGCATTATGGAGCACGCCGCGCGAGGGCGGCACTCCTTCGGTCACGGGCCGGCACGACGGCTGCGTCGTATAGCCGTGTGGGGTGGTGCCTCGATTGCAGCCGCGGCCATGCTGCTCATTCTGATTTGGTCGGATGATCCTCCCGAAACTCCGTTAGAATCTCCTGAAGTCACTGCAATGCCGCCGGCTGCGCCTCTGTCCGAACCGGATCTGCCTTGGGATGATATTCACGAGCTCATGGAGGTTCGGCGAAGTATCAGCGTGGTTCGCCAGCGAACCAGCCCTCAGTTGTGGGATGAATCTGATGTTATGAGCTTGGATTCTATTCCAGAGTCTCCAAGTGATTTGCTGCAGGGATTCGAGGTTGTCAGTACTAATTCGCGTAATTGAAGACATCCACTTGAAACCATGATAAAACGCTTAATCCAATCCGCTTGGCTGCTCATTTTCCCCCTCTTACTGGTGACTGCCGACAGTTCTGGCCAAACCATTGGGTTTTGGGTCAAGGACGGTATGGTAGCCATCAATGGCAAGCTTATACCCGCTGAAAAACTTCCTGATGGCCTGGACATCAGGGGAGCTGATTTCATGGTGACCTCCAAGGGCAGGAGAAAATTCAAAATCCAGATCGAAGGGGAGCACTACGAAGTCACGAAAGATGGAATTGCGGGCAGCAGCGGCCAAGGCCACATCCATTTTACGGTACGCCGGTCGGGCCCTGCGTTATTCCAGCAGTGGACGCTAACGAACAATAGAGGTGGATTGGCGCAATTTGGAGCCCCGCCTCATTACGGCATGGAGAAGCTGTTTGAGGAAGCCAATCATCTGTACCTCGCTATTGCGCCTGCTCAGACTGCTGAGGTTGAGGCCATCACCGAGGTAACTGAGGCACTTGAGGAGCAGGTGGCCAAAGTATCTGGAATGACCAAGAACTCGCTGGATGACACGACGCGCGCAGCAATGCACGAGGTGTTTGAGGTAATGTCAGGAGTGGTATCGTCTATTCCTGATTACATCCGTATGGCAGAAGCCCGGAAATACTTATCAGACTTGGTTGAGGCAGACCGCGAACTGTATGCACAGGTCTCGAATGAATGGCGCTTGGAGCAGCAGGCCGCCTTGCTGGCGAGATACATTCGCGTGCTACCAGATGGCACTGATCGTAACGCCAAGATTAACGAGCTTGAGCAACTATTAAATGAGATTTTTGAGCTCAAGCAGGAAAATCGACGGCGTGAGATTGCTCAGCTTAAGAGTAAGCTGGATGAACTGGAAAAACAGTGGAGGGAAAGAGAAGCAGCTCTTGAACGTCTAATTGAAGCGCGTTTGGGCGAGCTCTTGGAGTCGGAACGCTGATTGGGAAGATTTATTCATTATGTGTCCAGGCAAATGGCACATTAATCCAAATGAAATCATGACGACTATTCGCTTGTTTGCCCTTACCTTGATTGTGGTGTTGGCAGTGCCACCGGCTGTGGCCCAAGAGGAACCGGACACCACAGTGGCCAAGGTTGTGGTAGAAACCAACCGTGATGGAATTATCATTCGGACGCTGTACCACGAGGGGAAAGTTACCCAAGACAGTCTCCGTTTCCCAATTCGTAATCTTCTGGGACAGTCCGGGTTAACCAGATTGACACGTAGGCCGGGGATGGAATACGTGATTATGTCCAGTGTAGATACCACCGAAAACAGGGTGCATATCAGGTATGCCGATCGTGCCTCCTTTAGTAGGGATGCGGGTGACGCTTGGCGGGCAATGATGGTACGCACGATGGACTCGACGAGCAGTATCGTATACTGGCCACGCACCGATGTGCGGCGTGAAGTGCAATGGGATCGTGTACGGCGTGACATACGCGGCCGTATGGATCGACGCGACAGCGATCGGCGGCATGGCAACGATCGCGGGCGTATTCGTGCAGGAACACGCGTGGACGAACGTCGGGACTTGTCCGACGATGAGCGCGAACTACAAAGAATGGAGACGGAAGCGCGCCGCTTGGCCGCCATGGCCCGTCGCGCAGAAGACGAAGCAAAAGCCGAACACGAACAAGCACTTCGCGAGCATTTGGCCAAGATTTTTGAATTTAAGCACGAAATGCAATCCAAGGCGCTAGAACGGGCACGTGAGGGGATAGAGACGCGCGCAGAAACTCTGGAGGCACGCGCGGCAAACCGGGACACCATTATCGAAAATCGCATGAACCAGCTGTTGGGGCGGGACGCCGTTTTTCGTTGGTAGTTGCGGAGGCCTCGCACTATATTGTGGCATCGCCACAGGTGACATGCCAACAGATGTAGTCTCGGCACTTCGAGAAGCGATCAGAACAATCCCGGACTTTCCGAAGTCCGGGATTTTGTTTAAGGACATTACGCCCATTTTGGGTAACGCCGAACTCCTCAACCGGGCTGTGGACCTGTTGGCCGCACCGTATAAGTACAGCGGCATCACCAAAGTAGTTGGCGTGGAATCTAGGGGGTTTATACTGGCCCCCCTACTTGCGCAAAAGCTCAATGCCGGGTTTGTACCAGTGCGCAAGCAGGGCAAGCTGCCTTTTGAGACGCACTATGTTGAATACGACCTCGAGTATGGCAAGGACATTATCGAAATGCACATCGACGCGGTCAAGCCTATTGATCGTGTACTTATACACGATGATCTGATTGCTACGGGCGGAACGGCAAATGCTGTAGACTTGCTGGTTGCACGCAGTGGTGCGTACCTCGTTGGCTTTTCGTTCCTGGTAGAGTTACTGGCTCTAAATGGGCGGGGGCAGCTTCGGAGCGGTGTACAGGCTCACGCTGTGCTCAGCGTTTAACTTTAACGAACCGCCACACAAGAAATCTCAATCAGGGCACCGCGAGGCAAACTGGCTACGGCCACGGCTGCCCGTCCGGGGGGTGTTTCGCTAAAGTACCGGGCGTAGACCTCATTGACCTGAGCATAGTCGCTCATGTCGACCATGTAGAGTGTGCAACTGACCACGTGTTTGTAGTCCATGCCAGCTGCGCTTAAGACTGCACCCAGATTTTCAAGAACGCGTTCCGTTTGGCCAACGACGCCACAATCAATCAGGTGGCCGGTTTTTGGATCAATGGCAATTTGTCCGGAGCAGTATAGTGTGCTGCCGACTAAAACGCCTTGGCTATAGGGGCCGATGGCAGCCGGTGCTAAACTAGTCTTGATAGCTGAACGCGGCGGCGAATCAGTATTAATCATGATGGCCATGGTGTAACGGATGAATGCGATTTACCAGGAGCACTGGCTACGACCCCGTAACTTGCATCATGATTCAGCTATTTGACAAACGAATATTGTCCAAAGATTGTACATGCGCGTACAACGGACCGGTAAAGCGTTCCGTTCGTATCACACACCAAATAACTATCTGAATCTTTATTTATGGATTTGGGACTTACCGACCGCACCGCCTTCATTGCAGGTAGCAGCAGCGGGCTGGGTCTCGCTGCTGCAACGGCTTTGGCTCGAGAAGGCTGTCGTGTGGTCATTTGTTCGCGTGATCCGGGTCGGGTAAATAACGCGGCCCGTGCGATTCTTGATGATGCGGATGTTCCAGCCAGCCACGTGTTTCCGCTGATGTGTGACGTCACTGACGAAGCGCAGGTATGTGCGGCGATGGATGCCGCTGTAGAGCATTACAATGGCCTTAATATCCTCATTACCAATGCCGGGGGGCCACCCACCGGGCTAATTGATGATTTTGATGCCCAGGATTGGCGGGACGGGCTGGAGCTTAATTTGCTGAGTACGATCAACCTGTGCCGTCATGCCCTGCCACACTTGCGCAAGGCTTCCAGGCAAGATGGGCATGCCCGTATACTTATGATTACTTCGATCGCAGCCAAGCAGCCCATCGGAACTCTGTATCTGTCCAATACCTCACGGGCGGGTGTACAAGGCTTTGCAAAGACCTTGTCCGAGGAGCTTGGACCCGAGGGAATTACCGTGAACACGCTCATGCCAGGCTTTACGCGCACGGATCGTTTAAAGCATTTGGTGGACGATATTATGGCGCGCACAGGCAAATTGGCAGACGAAGTAGAGGCGGATTGGGCCGCAGGAGCTGCGCTGCGTCGGTTGGGTGAGCCGGAAGAATTTGGGGCAGTCACGGCATTCTTGGCCAGCAAGCCCGCAGCATTCATCACAGGAATCGCTCTCCCTATAGACGGTGGATACTCCAAACACGTACTCTAATGAAGCAGCGCGTACTCGTGGCTATGAGTGGCGGCGTGGACTCCTCAGTTGCTGCTGTGCTACTGCACAGAGCAGGATATGAAGTGGTAGGTCTCACGATGAAAACGTGGGACTACGCGCAAAGCGCACCCAAGCGGGCTGGCAAAGAAGTGGGCTGCTGTACGTTGGAGTCCATGAACGACGCGCGGCAGGTGGCGCTTGCACACGGATTCACCCACTTCATTGTAGACATTCGGGAAGAATTTGGGGACTGGGTGATTGGCCGGTTTACAGAAGAGTATCTAGCCGGGCGCACACCAAATCCGTGCGTCTTGTGCAACACACACATAAAATGGGATGCCATGCTGCGCCGCGCGGATGATTTGGACTGCGCTTACATTGCCACGGGGCATTACGCACGCGTACGCAAAGAAGCGGGCCGGTACTTGCTGTCACGCGGACTGGATCTGAATAAGGATCAAAGCTATGCTCTGTGGGGACTGCCACAAGCACATTTGAAGCGGACCATTTTTCCGCTTGGCCAATTCGAGAAACCGACTATACGCCGGATGGCTACGGAATTTGGACTGGATGCGGTCGCGAACAAGCCCGATTCGTATGAGATATGTTTTATTCCAGACAACGACTACCGTCGCTTTTTGTCGGATCGCATAGAAGGCTTGAGGGACGAGGTCGACGGCGGGAAATTTGTACTGTCGGATGGAACAGAAATTGGCCGCCATGCTGGTTACCCATTCTATACAATCGGCCAGCGGCACGGCCTGCATTTGGCATTGGGATATCCGGTGTACGTCACCGCTATTGATCCGAAGACAAATACCATTGTGGTAGGACCATGTGAGGAGCTATTGGAGCAGTCACTCATGGCGCGCAGGATCAATTTGATCAAGTATCCTGCTCTAACCAATGAGCGTCAGGCCATTGGTAAGATTCGCTACAAGGATCCGGGGGTGCCGTGTCTAGTGCGTCAAACCAGTGAGGACGAACTAACAGTATCCTTTGAACAAGAGCGGCGTGCCATTACGCCCGGGCAGTCGGTTGTGCTGTACGAGGGGGACGATGTCTTGGGTGGCGGCTGGATCTATTCGGTTGTGCAACCCGAAGAAACTAAGATGGCAGCTGTCCCGGCGGAAGCCTAGATGCGTATCTGTTCCCCCATAATCATCTTGCTAATGAGCCTGACGGCTTGTCGTACGAACAATGCCCCGGAGCAGTCCATAACGGATATAGCCATGCGCGGAGACGATCAACCAGCCACCGTGCGCGGCACGGGCAAAATCGTTTACAACGATTTTGAGGGCGGATTTTATGGGATTGAAGCAGATGACGGCCGAAAATACTTTCCCGCCAACCTTAGCGATGAGTTCAAAGAGGATGGATTGCGTGTCCACTTTGAGCTGCAGCCCCAAGCCGGCGTAATGTCAATAGTCATGTGGGGAACACCCGTTAGCATTGTGAGCCTGACACGGTTGAAGGAGTAGCCGGGATTGCCCTCGAGGACAGTAGCAGCCTGCCTGTTGACTGGGACGTTGTGCGCGCCTATTATCTTGCGCCAAACAAAATCTAAAAGGCAGATGGATAAGCGTACGTTTCTGAAAACGTCGTCCGCACTTTTGGCGGGGACTATTTTGGCGCCACTGGCTGGCTGTTCCAGAACTGAACCTACAGCATGGTCTCCTCGCACGAATTGGGCCGGCAATCTAACCTACTCGGCGAACAGTCTAGACATGCCAAGCACCATTGAAGAAGTGCAGGAGATTGTGCGCAAGAAAGACCGGGTGCGTGCTTTGGGTTCGCGGCACTCCTTCAATACAGTTGCTGACAGTACCCATGCACAGCTTTCCCTCGATGCGCTGCCCCGAACGGTTATTTTCGGAGAGAATTCCGTAACGGTTCCAGGCGGCATGCGCTACGGAGAGTTGGTTACGCATCTGGATACGCGTGAAATGGCGCTGCACAATCTCGCGTCACTACCGCACATCTCGGTGGCGGGAGCCTTGGCTACCGCTACGCATGGATCGGGCGTGACGTGCGGCAACCTTGCCACCGCTGCGATCGGTATCGAGCTCGTGTCTGCATCTGGGGAGTTGGTATCGTTGTCCAAGGAACGTGATGGCGATCGGTTTGCCGGTGCGATAGTGGGGCTCGGGAGTCTGGGTGTGGTAACACATGTAACGCTGGCCACAGAGCGTGCCTACGAGATGACACAGCATGTGTACTTGAACGTGCCGCTAAATGCGATGGATGAACACTTTGAAGACATAATGGGCCAAGGCTACAGCGTAAGCATTTTCACGGACTGGCAGACGCAGGAGTCAAGCCAGATCTGGATCAAGCGGCGTGTGGCGATGGAGTTGGCTGAACCCGATCCTGTTTTGTACGGGGCGACTATCGCCGATCGCAATGTGCATCCGGTTCTGGCCCTTTCCGCAGAGCCCTGTACCGAGCAAATGGGTGAAGTTGGCATATGGCATGCGCGGCTGCCGCATTTCAAAATGGAATTCACGCCCAGTAGCGGTAAGGAGCTCCAGAGCGAGTTCTTTGTGGACCGTCAGCACGCGCCTGAGGTGATTGGTGTTTTAAGGGATTTGGCAGACCAGTTGAATCCGCTGCTTATGATCAGTGAGGTGCGCACCATAGCAATTGATGACCTTTGGATGAGTACGGCCTACGGGCGTGACAGTGTGGCATTTCACTTTACTTGGCACCAGGATTGGAACGCATTGCAGGCACTGTTACCTGAATTGGAAGCCGCACTGGCGCCCTTTGACGCGAGGCCGCATTGGGGCAAAAACTTCAATACAGTGCCGGAGGTCTTGCAGTCGAGGTATCCGAGAATTAAAGACTTTCAGGACTTAGCGACGGAGTTTGATCCGGAGGGTAAATTCCGGAATGCATTCACGGAGCGGTACATCTTTGGATAGGGAATTACCCGTTTAAGTGAAGTTTTCTGCTTGGTTATCTGTCCAACTTCCCGAAATTGGGAGATAACTATGGCAAAGGTAGGACGTTCGCACCGCAGGGGGCCAGCGATCTCCTGCAGACTATGCAGGAAAACTTCATCAGATGCTTATAATTCTGTTGCAGAGGACTACTCAGATCCCCACTCCCATGAGTATCACTAGCCTGAATTCCCATTCGGGGATTTCGGGTTACCTGATTGGGAATTCAGACTAGGGTATCACGGGGTATTCAGGTGGCCTTTAACCTAGGCGGGGTGGGCCGGGGCTCCCCGAGCAAGCCGGCCCGCTCACGCGCCCCCGCGGCTATCTGGCGCGGGGGAGTCCGACGGAGTCGGGGGAATTTCTTGTACAACCGGCCCGGGGCCTTCCACGATCGGGCGGCCCCTTGGGCCGACCCGGCCGGCGGACGCTACCGCCGCCCTTTGCGGCGGCGCAGCATACTTCCACGATACTGAAACCAGCGCCTTTCGAGCCGGGAGGTGGCTGGTCTGGGGGATCGCCCCGCGCCGCGTGAGATTCCCTGAACGGTGCTCGCTCGGCCCCAGACCCCAGCAAGCCCTGAACGGGTGGGGAGGTGCCAAGTGCTTCACGTCGCCCCATTCACCGCCCCCCGTCAGGGCGGTAATCCGTCCCATCCCCCGGAAGGCCCTCCACCCGTTGACTGTAGCGCGATAGCGGCCTGTTGCGCCAGCGGTGCTTCCAGTCTGGGTCTCTCCGGTGCCCGATACCCCAGATTGGGCAGATCGGTCTGCCGCGTGATCGGGTCGACGCCCGGTAACGGCCAGGCGTGGAGCCCGGTCCGCCCGATCGCGCCACCGCGACCGCGCCGCCTCCTGATTCTCCTCCGGCAGGAATACTGGGGGTCACCGTCCCAGGCCGGACCAAGAAGCCCGTGGCCGCGCCTCCCGCCGATCCATCTGGATCCAATCCGGTGACCGACACGGAATCGATGACGGGGCCATCACTGCACCCGACACGT
Organism: Rhodothermales bacterium; assembly: GCA_012271205.1. Classification (GTDB taxonomy): domain Bacteria; phylum Bacteroidota; class Rhodothermia; order Rhodothermales; family Bin80; genus JAAXGT01. The sequence goes on along the minus strand of JAAXGT010000081.1, from coordinate 1,977 downwards.
CGGGAGCCGGCCACGCTCGTGGCCGGCTCCAACCGCCGGATGAGGCTTCATAGCCGCATGCCCGTGGGCGAAGGCCGTGAAGCTTTCGCAGAGACTGGCGAGCCCTCGGCCCCTCCTTCGGCCACGGCCGCTCGTCAACGAGGGGACCATGTCGCGCTCAAACGCACCAACCGCACCAACCGCAATCGTCCGCTTGGGCCCATCCAGGCCGACCCCCACCGACAAAGCCGGAGCAAAAGATGGCGTCAATTGTTCCCTGTAAGTAGTCCCGTTTAGGTGGAGGCCTGGACACGCCCATGTAGCTCGCCCAGCCCCAACCGGCCTACTATAAGATCTTTTTTGGGTGTAAGGGCGGTGTTGTGGCCATGATTTCGGCCTAAAAGTCGGAGAAAAAAACCTCTTGGGGCCTGATTCCGCTATTTTTGAGCCCCGAGGTACTTCAGTTATCACTCCGTCGAATCCTCCCTATCGTACCCCTGTACGTGGCGAAAATTCCCAACCGCCACCGCCCCCGGGCAACCTCATCCGTCAATCCCCACGCGTAGGAAAAAGGGTCCGAAAAATTCTCCTCGCCCATAGCTCCCAACGGCCCCTCGATGTCCTCGAACCGATCCGCGAGGCCCTCCAAGGCGACCTCCCCGTCCAAACCATCGAGGACGCCTTCTGTGGAGTCCGCAGCCAACCCCGCAGCCTGTTCGCCGCAGGGCCTTGGGTGACATATTATGAACGTGATCCAGAGACACACACAGCGGCCCGCACAGCGACTGGTTCTAGGATGTGGAGCGGGCCGGAGGTGGAGCCATCGTGGATTTGGGCTGTCACTGCATCGAATTTATCCGAAACTTTATAGGCAAGGGTATTCCGCCTGTGGAAGTAGCCTGCTAAGTGGATACGCTGGTGCATCCTATCAAGGCTGAAGACAACGCCATTGCGCTCATTCGTTTTGCCAATGGCGCAGTGGGCAGTTTGAAGTGAGTTCGTCGTTCAGAGGCGGCATGGGACCTGTGGGACGAGATTGCCGGCATCGAAGGTGCCATATGGCTTAACCACTTCTTGCGGACCGGCTTCGAAATGTTTGCCAGCGGGGCTGGCGGGTACGTCGCCGAAAAGGCAGAGCAGGAATCGAACTGGTTTTTTCCGGTAGGCGATGAGGTCAATGAGCTGGGCTACACGGACATGTTCAATGCCATGGATGAGGGGCGCGCCCCCATGGAGACATTCTATGACGGATATGTGGTCAATGCTGTGATTGATGTCTGCTACAAGTCAGCCCGGTCACGACGCTGGGAGCCGGTTGTATTAGACGACTGGCGCGGCAAAGAAGATGTTGAGCCGATTCAGGGGCTCAAGGAAGAGGTTGACGGATTGCAACTGGTCAAGCGTGAGCGTCTACCGGACGGAAAGATCAAGCTCATATTGAAAAACAAGGAGACCGGTGAAGTCACGCAGCTATTTATCGAAGAGGAGGCGCAATGCAATTCAAGAAGCCGCTTCAGACGGATGCGGCGCTTGTTGGGATATTCGACGTGAAAGCCCGGATGAAGCTGCGTTCAGACTATGGTGGCTGGGACAGAGCGGGTTTCTGGTGCAGTGGAACGGATAACATCTGCTTTTAGACCCCTACCGGTCAGATTCGCTGACGCGCAAGTACGCGGCGACCAACAAGCTGCATGTGCGCATGACTGAGCTTGTCGTACGGCCGGGGGCGTTGGACTTCATAGACGTTGTGACCTCCAGTCACAATCACACCGACCATCTGGATGCTGACACGCCGCGGCCGCTCATACACGTCAACCGGAATCTCCAGATGGTGATTCCGGAAGCCAATCGTGCATTCGTGGCCAATCGACTGGAATGCGATCCGGCTTGGCCCGTTGGACTCACGGACGGACAGTCCGTGCAGGTAGTGGTTTTCACGTTCGTTGGCATACCAGCTTCACATGAGACGCTGGAAACCGACTAGGCAGGGCGGCATCG
>JAAXGT010000094.1 GCA_012271205.1 Rhodothermales bacterium | reverse complement strand
AAGTGATGAGCGTCCTGTGTTTTTTCATACCGAAGACGTTCTGGATTTGCATCGCGCGCTTGATGTGCAGTCGGAGCTGGGATTTCCGGTCGTTCTTACTGGCCTCAGCCAGAGTTTTGAGGTCTTGGACAAGCTTAAGGAAGCTGGTTATCCACTGATGCTCAGTCTGGATTTGCCCACGGTGCCTGGACAATCAGACGAAGAGGAGAGTCCGCCCGAAGATTCAATAAGGGCCGAGCCAACAGACCGCGCCGAAAAGCTGCCGGAAGTGGCAGAACCGGACTACAATCCGGATCTGCGTGTGGGTTCACTCGCCAACATTGCCGACGAAAAGAAAAATCTGGAACTGCGACGTGACCTCGAGCACAAGAAGTACTTGGAAAATGCGGCGGACTTGCATGCCGCCGGACTCCAGTTTGGCTTCACAACACGTGATGCAAAACTGTCGGATCTGTTGGGCAACGTGCGTGAAATGATCGAAAACGGCCTGACTGTGGACGCAGCACTGGCCGCATTGACAACTGCACCCGCAGAGATCCTGGGGCTATCAGCCAGCATGGGCTCGATTGACGTGGGCAAAATGGCCAACTTGGTCGTCTCAGATGGTCCTGTATTCAACGAGGATGTCAAGATCCGATACGTATTCGTAGATGGCCGCAAGTTTGAAGTCGAACAGCCAGGACGCAACAGAGGTGGCCGCGAAGAGGATATTTCGCCCGCTGGGACTTGGGCTTTTGTCGTATCCACGCCGGAGGGTAACGTAGGCGGTTCATTTACCATGAGGGGAACTCGTGACAACTGGACTGGAACCATCACGAATGAGATATCGAGTGACACGGCTTCTCTGCAGGAGATTACGTTTGAAGGGGGTCAGCTCTCTTTCTCGTTCGTAACGGAAGAGATTGGCTCGGTTTCTGTAGTTGTTGAGATTACGGAAGACAAGATTGAAGGCGAAGTTAAAGTGGGCGATTTTGGCAGCATGTCTATTACAGGCAGCCGTACGTCCGGCCCGGAAGATGCGTTACACTGATTCTACACGTGCACACTATCAGGACATGAAAATGCGAATCATTCTCACGTGCCTTGGTCTGACCTTGGCTGTCAGCGCGTCTGCGCAGGCCCCGACTGGAAGTATCATGGTCCGCAACGCAACAGTACTGACGGTTACACAGGGAACGCTGGAAGACACGGATATTCTGGTGCAGAACGGCAAGATTACAGCTATTGGCACGGACTTGCAGGCCCCCTCAGGCGTTACCGAAATCGACGCCGCCGGTCAGTATGTCCTGCCCGGAATCATTGACGCTCACTCCCACATCGGCATCAGTAACGTTAACGAGTCCTCAGCACCTGTCACAGCCCAGGTTTCGGTGGGTGATGTGCTGAACCCGTACAGTCTTTCCATTTACCGGGCTTTGGCTGGAGGTGTCACCACATCACACGTGATGCACGGCTCCGCCAACGTCATTGGTGGCCAGAACGAAACCATCAAGCATCGCTGGGGCCTTATTGATCCGGACGAGTTGCGCATGGACGATGCGCCTCGCACCATCAAGTTTGCGCTTGGAGAGAATCCGACTCGCGTGCATGGCCGTGGCACCAATATGCGGCCGGCCTCACGAATGGGTGTGGAATATGTCCTGCGTGAGACGTTCACAAAGGCACTGCGCTACCAAGAAGCGTGGGACCAGTACGAAGCGGAATCTCGCTCGAACCCGCGTGCCGTTTCGCCTCCATACAATGGACAACTGGAGGTAATGACCGACATCCTGAGCGGAGATATCATCATCAACTGCCATTCGTACCGCGCCGATGAGATCCTAATGCTCATGCGTGTACTGGAAGATTATGGGATTAACCGCGTGACCTTTCAGCACGTGAACGAGGGATTCAAGATTGCTCCGGAACTTGCGGCATTTGGGGCCACGGCATCGGTATTTGCGGACTGGTGGGCTTACAAGTTTGAAGTCTACTACTCTACGGCGTACAACGCGGCCATTTTAACGCGCAACGGGGTCTTGACTTCCATCAACTCTGACTCCGGTGAACTGAACCGCCATCTATACCATGAAGCCGCCAAGTCGCAGAAGTATGGAGATCTCCTGGATGACGAGGCGCTGGCCCTTATTACCATTAATCCTGCTCGCCAGTTGGGCATAGAGAAGCGCGTGGGCTCAATAGAGATAGGCAAGGACGGGGATCTAGCCATTTTTGACAAGCATCCGCTTTCTGTCTATGCGGTCAACCAGAAGACGATTATAGACGGTATTGTGTACTTCGACATAGACCGTGACACAGACGACATGCGCCTTGCAGTAGATCCGGAAGCCCCCGTGGAAACGGTCATTCTGCATGAGGAGAAGGAGCACCTGTGCCTGCATGAAGGTGCATTGGATCTGTACGAATTCCTGAAAAGCAACTGAGTAAACCATGGCCCTTCTCCTTTCAGCTTTTCTGCTTCTATTACCGTTAGTCGATCAGCCGGACGTGATTGCGCTCACCAACGCACGCATTGTAACGGTCACTCAGGGAACAGTCGAACGTGGCACCATTCTCATTGAGGACGACCGTATTGTAGCCTTGGGTCCTGATGTCGCCATTCCGGAGGGCGCCAACGTAATTGATTGCGATGGTCTTACTGTCTACCCGGGAATGATCGATTCCGGCACCCAGATCGGTCTGGTCGAAGTGAGTTCACTGGCTGAAACACGGGACGCCTCGGAACTGGGTGATTTTTCACCGCAAATGAAAGCATTGACGGCGGTTAATCCCAACGGCACCGCCATTCCTGTAACGCGCGTGAATGGTATTACGACTGTACTTACAGAGCCTTCGGGCGGCATGCTGCCAGGTCAGGCTGCGCTAATCAACTTGCACGGCTATACTCCCGCACAGATGTATGCGGGCTTTGAGGGTGTCGCGCTGCAGTTTCCGTCTACGGGACGCCGCGGTCGCTTTGATCGGCGGACCGAAAAAGAGATTCGCGAAGCTTCGGAGAAAGCTTTGCAAGAGCTTAATGACACGTGGGACAGTGCCGAGTTGCATCACCGGATAGATTCAACGTACCAAGTGCGCCCGGAATCCGGAAGGAGACCGGAATATGTGCCATCCATGGAAGCTTTGCGACCGGTCGTGCGCGGTGAGCAGACACTGATTATCCGGGTTAATGCCGCTCAGGATATTTTGGCGGCGCTCAAATGGGTAGAGGAGCGCAGCTTGAAGAACGTGATCTTTACGGGATTGTCCGAGGGTTGGCGAGTGGCCGACAAGATTGCCGAAGCGGGCATCCCCTGCTTGGTCGGCCCTGTGTTGTCAGTGCCCACACGTGAGAGTGATCGCTTTGACAAAGCTTACCGAAATGCGAGTCTGATGCAGGCGGCAGGCGTAAAGATTGCGCTTCGTTCCGGCGAAACCGCCAATGCACGTAACTTGCCTTATAACGCAGGATTTGCCGTAGCGTATGGGTTGCCATATGATGAAGCGCTCCAGGCCGTAACCATCAATCCGGCTACGTTCTTCGGGGTGTCCGACCGGCTGGGCTCGCTGGAAGTCGGCAAGGAAGCAACCCTGTTCGTAGCTGATGGCGATCCGTTTGAGACTTCGACAAAGATCCTCTACGTATTTATAGCAGGGTATGAGATCCCTATGGAAAGCCGCCACACCCGGTTGTACGATGAATTTATAAACCGTAATCCAGGCTTGGATAAGCACGGCGCCAATCAATAACTGCCCTACAATAGCATGCGTGAGTAGCGCAGGAAGGATCCCAGAGCCCACCTCTGTAAGTCAGAACTTGGCCCCTTGTCTCCGACAGCTGATCACTCGTCAGCGGCAAGATTACAGGAAACTGGCCGTGTCCAGTTGCCTGTAACTTTGTTAATGGCTGCTGCAATATGAAAGAAATTGCCGCACCTCCAATCAAAACCAGTTCCGGTTCCGGCCCAACTCCTCCAATCTCATGTGGCGAGTTTGCTTAGGAAGTGCAAGCTATACACCCCATTTGCGTTCGGAGGGCGTCTAGCCTCCCTCATTCATCCCATGCCGCAAAATAAACGGTACCTTGCACGCCCTTTATCGACCGACTGCTGGCCATGACGTCGCTGGACTGGACAATTGTCGGGCTGTACTTCACACTCGTCACCTTCATTGCCGTCTACTATTATAGGCGCGCAAGCACGAGTACATCGGAATTCTTTCTCGGAAGCCGCAAGATGCCTTGGTGGCTGGCCGGGACCAGTATGGTAGCGACGACTTTCGCAGCCGACACTCCCTTAGCCGTGACCGAACTGGTCGCAGAAAATGGCATTGCCGGTAACTGGCTTTGGTGGAACTTCGCATTCGGAGGCATGCTGACCGTCTTCTTTTTTGCGCGGCTTTGGCGGCGCAGTGGTATTCAGACGGATGTGGAACTGGTGGAATTACGCTATTCTGGGCGACCTGCGGCTTGGCTGCGCGGCATCAAGGCGGTGTATTTTGGGCTGCTGCTAAACATCGTTATCATTGGCTGGGTGTCCCTTGCCATGGAAACCGTGATCCGGGTCTTGCTTCCAAATCTGACAGTGTTCGGGCAGACCAGCTTTTCCGTGGCCGGAGTCACGATCAGTAGTTCCTTGGTAGTTGTTAGCGCGCTGGTAGTTCTGGTATCTGTTTATGCGTTGCTTTCCGGATTGTGGGGGGTTGCCGTGACTGACACGGTCCAATTCGTGCTCGCAATGGGCAGCTGCATCATAATGGCGGTTTTCGTCTTGCGCGAGCCCGCTGTGGGCGGGATCGCGGGACTAAAGACGCAACTGCCCCCCGAAACATTTCGCTTCTTTCCCACCCTTGGAAGTGTTGCCACTACAGGCAGCATATTCGCACTCACGATCCCTGCCTTTGTCGCCTTCGTTGGTATACAGTGGTGGAGCAGCTGGTATCCGGGGGCCGAACCAGGCGGAGGCGGATATATCGCACAGCGTATTATGAGCACGCGCAACGAGCGGGATTCCCTGTTTTCGGCGCTGTTCTATACAATTGCCCACTACTGCGTACGTCCTTGGCCTTGGATAATTGTCGCGCTTTCTGCGCTGGTCTTGTATCCCAACTTGGATGACACCCGGGAAGGGTTTGTCCTGGTCATGCGAGACATATTACCAGCAGGCCTCTTGGGCCTCTTGGCAGCGGCTTTTCTCGCCGCGTTCATGAGTACGGTGTCCACCCAGCTGAACTGGGGCGTATCCTACTTGATCAATGATTGCTGGCGCCGATTCGTGCAACCGAAGCACAGCGAGCGATACTATGTCAAGCTATCACGTCTTCTTACGGTCGTGATGGGTGTAGCCAGCATATTGGTGGCCACGCAGCTGAATTCCATTAGCGAAGCCTGGGAGTTGATATTGACAGCTTCGGCCGGACTGGGGCTTGTGCTAATACTGCGTTGGTATTGGTGGCGGATTAATGCTTGGAGTGAGCTTGTCGCTACGCTGGTTCCAATTCTGATGGTTGTACTGGCCGTTGCAGGAGTTTCAGTTCCGGGGCTGGATGCAGCGTTTCCGAACAACCTGTTTCTAGTGGTCGGGATTACCACTGTATGTTGGCTCACGACTACTTTCCTAACGCACCAGACAAGTGAAGATGTGCTAGCTGCGTTTTATCAGCGTGTGCGTCCAGGTGGCCCGGGCTGGGGGCCCATAGCTGCCGCCCATCCAGAGGTCCAACCGGACATGCACATGGGCGTTATGGTACGCCGGTGGGTTGCCGGGGTCGTGCTTGTGTATGCCGCACTCTTTGGCAGCGGATATTTGATTTTCGGGCGCATTATTCCTGGGGTAGCGTTTATGGTTGTGGTCTTGCTCATGGCGGCATATCTGTGGCATGTTTTCGGACGGGACCAACGTCAATGGGATAACTAGCAGAGGCACCATGTCGGAGTTGATCATGGTTGGCGATCGCGTGTTGATCGAGCCTGAGGAAGGTGATCGCCAGACAGATTCGGGGCTCCTGTTGCCCGCATCCGTGACGGAACGTGACCGTGTGGGTTCAGGGCGCGTGGCTTTGGTTGGTCCGGGTCATTTGGTACCCAATCCGGAGTATACCGAAGGTGAACCTTGGGCAGAACCCAAGAAGGCCGGTCGCTACTTGCCCCTTCAGGCGCAGACTGGCGATCTGGCATTCTTCCTTCGCAAGGAATCCATTGAACTAACCTACAAGCGCAGGAAGTATGTCATACTCCCTCACCATGCCATTTTGGCGCTGGTACGCCCGGATTCGGACGATGTAATTGGCAACCTCTTGGACGACCTGTCCATTTGACGCGCAAGTCTAACAATCGGCTACGGAGGCCCAGCCGAGAGTACAGATCGGCTTCAACGCCGACCTCCGGCTGACGGTCGTAATCGGCACACGAGTGCGGGAACCGCATCGGGGAACTAATGACGCCGACCCTCTTCGAGGATCCGGCCACCATCGAGGCGGCCACGATTGTGGACTTCGAGGCCATACTCGACATCGACGGCGGATTCCGCCTGGGCCTAGGCGCTAAGAACATCGCCCAGCTATGGAACATGACCTACCCCAACGAATCGCCCTACGGTCTCCTCGGGCGTCTGGTCTACCTGCACCTCGACATGGCGGGTCGGTAGGGGGACACCGAGGCGCGATTCCTGACGTGGGCGATTCACCAGGGGAGACGGCACTGGTTTACCACATCTAAGCCAGACCGCCGTGTTAAACACGGCGGTCTGGCAAGGGGAGCGCTCCGCCCCCCCCTTTGACCCCCAGGACCACCGACATACGCCGCAGAACAGGATGGCCTTCCTGCACATCGACGAGCTGGGGCAGGAGACCGTCATGGTTGGCCGGGCGGTCGGAGGAGGGTAGGACTATTTTGTCGGTGGCCAAGGGGTCCACGACCCGGTTCGGGGGCGCATAGGACAAAGGGCCTTATCTTCAAGGGCCCTGACAGTCAAGAGATTCCGACGGGGATGGAGGATGCCGACACAGCGGTACAAGTCGTTCGAAGAACTCGCGCGAATGCAGCGGGAGGACCGCTTGGCGTCCGCGTTGCATGCGGCTTCGCAGGCGGCTGGGACCGAGAGAGTCTGGGCCTAAGTGCATGTGGCGGCGCACGTGGAGCCGTCCGCCGCTCACCGATGCCGTTCGATGGCGATGGAGTGGATACGGAAGGGATTCGAGGCCCGCTTGCCGCGCAAGGCGCTGTGCCACCCTCCCTTCTCGTACTGGGAGGAGGACGCTTCGTGCCGTGCAGTGAGGGTGCGGAGTCCCGGTGAGGACATATGGGCGGTGCAGGTTGAACGGATGTCCGGCCCAGGCAGGCGGGTAGCCACCTCGCTGACGGTCGCGAGCCTTCGTGGCCACCCGACCCGGATCGGATTCGAGATGCACGACCGGTCCGTGGTTTCCGGCGCGGCCCTCGAGGAGTACTCGTTCGAGTTGGTGGCCGGAATCGCGGGGCGGATTCCCCTCCTTCAGAACGGAAGGCGATTCGTCCACGACCCGATCGTGCTCGACACGGAGGAAGCCATGGGCAGCTTCCCCCACAAGCCAGTGTAGTGTCCTGAACATAATAGTGGTTATGAGACGGAGCTACTAAGGTCAGGTTTTTTTGATTTCTTGACTTAGTGTAGTGAATAAAAGATTGGCTAGGTCCTCCAAATGGACGATCTTTCCCGCCTCGTACACTCCAAGAAAAGGAGGAACCCTGCGAATAGCCGTTCCCCTCGAGTGGACGGAGACGGACCGGCGGGGCCTGGAACGGGGGTCGCGGTCGGGCCGGTCGAGGGTGCGGGCGGACGGGACCACTCCCCGCTTCGGGCATCGAGTGGGGTGCTCGGGCGGACGGAAGCCGCCCCGGGTACGGACCTTCCAGGGGAGCTGCGATCCGCGCTTCGAGGAAAAACTCCAGGACGGGGTCGGGCGGTAGCTGAACCCGTCGGAGAAGGCGGCGGTCTTCCGCTTGGATGAGAAGAGTTTGATCCCGGCGCGGGACCGGACGCCGCCGGGCCGGCCACTGAAGAAGGGCCGCGGCGGAACCCTGACGCCCGACTACCAGCGCCCCGCCCCCCCCGAACCGGTTCAGGGCCTTGGAGGGGGCCTCAGGCCAAGTGATCGGCCCGACGTACCCGCGTCCTCGCCACGTCGGAGGAAGATGTAAGCGGGCTCAGAAAGGTCGGCGTGGAGGGAACGGAGACGCGGGACTACGCACCGGGCCCGCGGAAAGCAATCCGGCGGGAGCGGCCGAAGTACGGGCATCCAGACCATGAAGACCACGGGGGGATCGGGGCGCCGCTTCCGGCCCGGTGGACAAGACGACGATTCAGGTGCCGGATTCCAACCGGAAGGAGAAGACACACCGGGGGACTACGGGAGGTACCCGGCGCCGGTGCGGGTGGGGATGGACTATGTATGGCCAAGGGGGCCGCGGGAGGGGCGGCGGCGTTTTGGGAGGGCTATGCGGGGGCGTGGCCGCGGGACGGGTACCCGGCGTATGACAGGTTTGACCGGGTCCCGGGGATCCCGACCTAGGGGGGTGGGCACCTGCGCAGCGTTCCTTCCACCAGACACCAGAGCGCGCGTGCCGCCAGCACCAACTGGAGGCGTGGCCGATCTAGGAAGCCTGGAAGACCGGGCTGGAGGCGAAGAGCGGCCGGCCGCGGAGGATCCGCGGGCCAGCAGGGCGGTACACACGGACCCGGGGGGCGAAGCCCGTCCGGTACACCGGGGACGAGTAAATCGACCACAACCCGGTCGAGAACACGATCCGGCCGATCGCCGGGGGCGGGAAAATTATCGATTCGCCGGTCGCCCAATGCGGCGCAGCGGGCGGCGGAGCACTATTCGCTGTGGGGAACCGGCAAGCGGCACGGGGCCAGCCTCAGGAATGGCTCTTAGACGTGTTCTCCCGCCTACCGACGCCTCCCCACAAGCGCGTCAGCGACCTCTAGCCCCATCGCTAGCAACCCCAACCCTAATCCGACCGGTGGCGGCATCGGCCAGCTCTACCCCAAGACCAACCGTATCCTGCACAACCTTCAACATCGCTCCGCTTACGCAAAAAACGGCTTCATCGGACGGTTACATCAAATCGACCCATCAAAACGTTAACCAAGTCCAGTCAAATGAGGACAGACGAAAGGATCGCATCACCATGCCAGACTGGTCAAATTCAATGAATGTGCATTGGACGGATGTGGATCCTCTATCCCATTCTGGCTACTAAGGCCTTGTCACACGGCACGGTCCGAAACTGGAACACTACACCAGAGTTCAGGCTGGGGTATTTCTTGGGGTATTTCTTGGGATAGTTCCTGGTACGATGATCAATTGCAAACATCCATTGGGCATTCGAGCAAATTGGCTCGTGCTTCCCCTTGCGGTTGTACTACTCCTATTCATTCTGCCCGCTGAGCTGGGAAAGACAGTGAAGCCGGCCGGGCCCGATGAGCTATCGGAACGGTTAGCCAACGCTGCAACGCAACAAGAGATGTTCTCCCGCTTCCACTATGAAATCCGGGCGTCAGAGGATGGCAGCATCCAATATCCAATGGGCTATCAAATGCGGGAGTACAACAAGTCCATTAACGCACTTAAACATGCCGGGAGCAAATTGAATTGGATTGAGCGTGGCCCCGGAAACGTTGCTGGTCGAACGCGCTCCGTAGTAGTCGACACCGATGATCCGAACAATCGTTCGTGGTTCGCAGGAACTGCTGGTGGCGGATTATGGCAGACCACGACCAGAGGCAACACCTGGATACCCCTCACCGATCATCTGCCGACTCTGTCTGTCTCAACGATTGCCTTGGCGGAGAGCAACCATGACATACTCTACTTGGGAACGGGCGAGGGATTTGGCAATTACGGAGCCATAGGAGGTGTGGGAGTTTTCAAGTCGTACGATAGAGGCCAATCATGGCTGCACTTGACCTCTACGGCTACGGATGAACGCTTTCGATTCGTCAACCGATTAGTGGTCGACCCGGGTAATGCCGACCTCGTTGTTGCGGCCACTAATGAAGGCCTATATAGAACCATCGATGGTGGCGTAAGCTGGACAGAGGTGTATAGATCGGGACGTGTGCAAGACCTTAAGGCACAACCCGGCAACTTCGATATTCTAATCGCCAGTGTTAATTCGGTAGGTATTATCCGTTCTACAGATGGAGGGGAAACGTGGACACAAGTGCTTGCGGTCCGAGAAATCATTGGCGGTGGCCGGCGACTCGAATTAGCGTTTGC
>JAAXGT010000150.1 GCA_012271205.1 Rhodothermales bacterium | reverse complement strand
ATCTGGTTCTATCTGGCCATCGAAGAATTGCCGCTGGCTGCCGAAGAAGCCCATGATCCCCAGCGCGACATGCCGAAAGGGCTCCTGCTGGGGTTGCTCACGTTGATCGGAACAGCCTTTCTCACCCTCTTTCTCAACGCTGGAATCGCGCCAGGCGCTAAGGATGTCGGCGGGTCGGACGAACCGCTCTTTCTTGGCTTCCAGACAATTTTCGGCGATGGCATAGGTACCAAATTGCTGGCACTTATTGCTGTCGCAGGTCTGATTGCCAGCTTCCATACGATCATTTTTGCCTACGGACGAAACATTTATTCTCTTTCGCGTGCAGGGTACTTCCCAAGAACCCTGTCCGTTACGCACAATAAGCGCAAGACTCCGTACATGGGTCTTATTGCAGGCGCTGTTATTGGTTACGCAGTGGCCCTTTTAATTCATCTGCTGCCGCAGGAGAGCCCGGTGGGGGCAATCCTGCTGAACATGGCCGTGTTTGGTGCACTGATTTCTTACATCATGCAGCTGCTTTCATTTGTTCTGCTGCGTACCAGACTCCCCGACATTTCGCGGCCCTATGTCAGTGCCCTCGGCATCCCTGGTGCCATCGGAGCCCTTATCATATGCACCGTAGCCTTACTTTTCGTATTCCTTAATCCAGACTACAACAAAGGCGTGCTTGGTGCTGCGCTCTGGTATTTCCTTGGACTTGTTTACTTTTTCGCATATGCACGGAAGCGGCTGGTCAAAGCACCCGAGGAAGCTTTTGCAGAAGATGCACAAGCACGCCGTGAGTTCTAAGTCCTCCAGCAGTCGTACAGATACCCGTCATCCTTGGAGCATTACAGGTAGAAACTTTGTCCGGACGGCTTGACATTGAAACGCTTCGAAGAAGCGTCGCTGAGCGAGACATAGACACCGTTCTTGTCGCCTTCGTGGATATGCAAGGACGACTGGTTGGCAAGCGGGTGACCGGTTCGTTCTTCTTGGACAGCGTCGTGGGCGGCATGCACGTCTGCGATTACCTGTTGACAGTGGATATGGAAATGGAGCCGATACCGGGATTTGAGTTTGCCTCGTGGGATCTGGGCTACGGCGACCTGTCGGTCCGGCCAGACTTGGGCACCTTGCGCCGGATCCCATGGCTGCCTGGCACGGCGCTCATTCTGGGTGATGCAGTAGATCACCACGGCCATGAAATCCCGGTGTCCCCACGCACAATTCTGAAAAAGCAGATTGATCGCTTGCAGTCACACGGATACACAGCCAGAATTGGGTCAGAGCTGGAATTCTACGTTTTTGACGACTCATTCGAAGTGGCACGCCAGAAAGAGTACCGGGACGTGAAGACTACAGGTTGGTACATCGAAGATTATCATCTCTTCCAAACCACCAAGGTTGAACCGCTCATGCGGGCCATTCGCAATGGCATGGACGATGCCGGTATACCAGTCGAATTCTCCAAGGGGGAATGGGGGCCGGGCCAGTCCGAAATCAACCTGCGCTTTGCCGAAGCACTTGAAATGGCGGATCGCCATGTCATTTACAAGAATGGGGTAAAGGAAATGGCCTATCTGCACGGCAAGGCCACGACCTTCATGGCCAAGTGGCGTGAAGATTTGGCAGGCAACAGTTGCCACGTTCATACATCCCTCTGGGACAAAGAAGCGGGCAAACCGGTGTTTCTCAATGATGCGCTAAACGGCGGCATGTCCGACATCTTTTGCTCTTTTTTGGCCGGCCAGTTGGCTCTTGCTCGGGAGATGACCTATTTCCTGGCCCCCTTCGTCAACTCCTATAAACGGTTTCAGTCTGGTACGTTTGCACCGACGAAGGCGGTATGGAGTCGCGACAACCGGACGGCAGGATTTCGAGTAGTCGGCATGGGGCCATCGATGCGCGTAGAGTGTCGCATCCCGGGTGCAGATGTGAATCCATACCTTGCGTTTGCTGCGCTACTTGCCGCGGGACTGTATGGTATAGAGAAAGACTTGGAGTTGGAGCCCCCCTTTGAAGGAAACGCCTACGAAGCCCCCGATCTTCAGAGCGTCCCCACGAGTATCAGCGAAGCTTTGGGTATGCTGGATGAATCAGCCGTATTGCGAGACGCATTCGGTGATGAAGTGATTGATCATTACGTTCATGCAGGTCGCTGGGAGCAGGCTGAGTTTGAACGACGGGTCACGGATTGGGAACGGATTCGGTATTTCGAAAGAGCATAGTAACAAGCGGCCTGCGGGGGGCTCCGTCCTGATTCGGTCGCCTTGCGATGTCTAAGGGCAAGAGTCCAGCACCGACCAAAACCAACCTGCCAGACAGTTGTGAATAATACCTTGCGAACTATCTCTCCGGTCAACGGATGTGTGTACGTTGAGCGCAACTTCGCCACGGATGCGGAGATTGTTCGAGCCGTTACCACTGCCAAACGTGCCCAACCGGATTGGAATCAAACGTGCGTTCTGCAGCGTGCAGACTGGTGCCATCGATTTGTGGATGCATTCGTGTCCAAGAAAGCGGAGATTGCTGAGGAGATCAGCTGGCAAATGGGGCGGCCGATTGCCCATGCTCCAGGCGAAATCAATGGAGTTTTAGAGCGGGCTCGCTATATGATCTCTATTGCTGAGGAATCACTGGCCAACATAGAGCCGAATCCATTACGGGGTTTCCGGCGATTCATCCGGCGTGAACCCTTGGGTATAGTGCTCATTATTGCGCCATGGAATTATCCATATCTGACGGCCATAAATGCTGTGGTCGCGGCAATCATGTCGGGAAATACCGTAATATTAAAGGCCTCGTCACAGACGCCGCTTTCAGCCGAGCGTTTTTCTGAAGCCTTTGAGGCCGCCGGATTGCCTGAAGGTGTATATCAATATCTCCACCTAACTCGTGAGGCCACCGCCAAGCTGATAGAGCAATCTGGTATCAACCATGTGATGTTCACGGGCTCCGTCGAAGGCGGCAGGACCATAAAACAAGCGGCCGCACACCGATTCATCACTGTAGGCCTTGAATTAGGCGGGAAGGATCCAGCGTACGTACGTGAGGATGCCCCAGTGGAGTATACGGTGAGACAACTGGTGGATGGTGCGTTTTATAATGCCGGACAAAGCTGTTGCGCCGTTGAGCGTATCTATGTTCACAAACGCCTATTTGATGACTTTGTAGCTGCTTTTGTAGAGCACACTCGGTCGTTACGCCTCGGCAACCCACTGGAACAAGAAACAACATTGGGGCCGGTCGTGCGGAATGCAGCAGCCACGTTCGTGCGGGGGCAAGTAGCTGAAGCCTGTAGTCAGGGGGCCCGGTCGTGGATAGCTTCCCAAGATTATTCCCAGTCTGCACTGGGTCCCACTTACTTGGCGCCACAGGTGCTTACTGGGGTCAATCATTCCATGCGCATTATGAAGGAGGAAACCTTTGGCCCGGCAGTTGGCATCATGAAGGTGAGCTCGGACGATGAAGCCGTTACTTTGATGAACGACAGTCCTTTTGGCCTTACCGGATCCGTTTGGACAAGTGACGAGGCTGCAGCACTTGCCATTGGAAACCGAGTACATACAGGAACATGGTTTATGAATCGCTGCGACTATCTTGATCCTGCACTGGCTTGGACAGGGGTCAAAGACTCGGGGCAAGGCTGCTCACTTTCCCGAATAGGGTACGAGCAACTAACACAACCGAAGTCATTCTACATGAACCTGCCTCCCCTGTAGGCTTTTCGTCCAAGTTATTCAACACCGATTGCGAAACATTTTCACGAGCCGCGATAGCATAGTCGCGCGCTTAATACGGATCATCCGAGGCCCTATCAGACTGTGGAAGAAATCTTTCTGCAGTGTCTGCACAATATGTCAGGGTTTCACCAATCAAGGACGACTTGGCGTTAGGCCAACGTCCGCAGACGCTGCAGCAGTCGCTGTTTGTAGCCACCGAGAAGATTCGCACAGCCTTCAAGCACCGATTCGCTCAAAGCACGTGGTTTTCTGGAGCGCACTAAATAACAGTGAAACAACAGGTTACGTCATTGGTGGATGGATACTGGAAGGATGGTCTATCTCCTATGGCCACAGCTAGTCTCTCTGGCTAGACTTCCAGCATAGTTGCGCTCTAATCACAGTGGTCGGATCACAAGTTCCGCGATGCTCAGCACGTAGAAGCCACGTTTATTTGGCCGTCGAAGGTATATACGGTCGTCTGTATCATGCCAAAGTATGTCAATCTCACTCATGATCTCCGCTCTGCGATTCAGCGCGCGATTATCGAATCTCAGTGGTCCGTAACCTGAAAGCATACCAGTTTGGTCAAATAATTCCGCTCTAAGGCCAAAATCTCCCCGGAGCGGTGTCTGCATGGTGAAGTTCACGAATTCTCCAGTGCTCAAAACCACGACACCCAAACTCCAGTTAAAGATTCTCGCACGGTATAGCCCCGATGGATCCCTCGTAGATATAGATGACTTTTGCAGCTCCGGATTAGCTTCAAACTCGCTATCGCTCACTGAAATGTAAGCTCGTCTGGGAGTTGGCCCACCTTTCAGCTTCGCCATGCTCCACGAACTATTTGAATGTGTGCATCGGAAAAGGTGTCCACTGTAAACGGTGGGCACCAGAATTATCGTGTCAGATCCATTCGCCGCCATTCTCATCGCATCAGGTGAGTCGGATTGCACCTGCAGGAAGGGCTGGTCAAGGTCAAAAATGTCATCCAACTTTACAAAGGACTCGATCCAATTCAGGTCAGTGTCGTATAGATGCAGAGTCTTATCATCCTTGATGTAAGGAAGTTCTCCCTCAGGATCATTATGGAGCCTCACGTACTTAAGCACAAAGGAGTCTTCAAGAGACAGGATTGGATCTGGTGATATAGTCATTTTTTCCGCGAACTTCTTAGTTTCGAAGCTCCTACCGAGATCCTTGAATATTGTAAATCGCGCACTGATTCGATCTGCCACGATTAGTCTATCTTGGTCGTCGACGTGCATCCCAAAAATCTCCCGCATTTCTCCTGGTCCTTCACCTCTCTTGCCGACCGTAGTGACATACCGTCCGTTTTCGTCGAAAACCCGAACGTCCGCACGCCTTCGATCACGGACATAGATGTAACCCCTCGAGTCCGTCCGGACTAGTTCTGGAGAAGAAAAGAGGTAGTCAGCAGGTGCCTCTTCATCATTGCCAATGATGAATTTGTCAACGAGTGTAAATGATAGTTCCTGAGCTCGTGCGGAAGCCAGCACCCAGGTTGAAACGACAAGCATGCAAAGGAATCGTATCAGGGCGAAACGATTGTTCATGAATTCAATATGACTTCGTTGCAGGAGACAAAATGAAGGGGGCTTATGTATCAACTGAAGAATAGGCCCTATTTGCCCGCACGAGCGGAGAAGCCAGTTCGGGCAACTCGTGACGAATCGGGAAGTGGAACGCAGCAAGCACCCGGGAATCAACAGGGTCCTGTTGGCCGAAATGGTTCCAACAGAATGCTGGCCAGTACGCGTCCGCACTTCTTATAAAAAATAGCCCACCGGCTGGTCCTGCGGGACACGCTGGCGTGTTCCGATCCTTCCGAGCAAACGGCAGGCACAGCGATGCAAGTCCCGTCAAAGAGCGAAGTCCTCCCAGCGTGGCCAGCGTGTCTCTGCGCCCGCGAAGCGGCCCATATAGGCCACGACAGATTTCAGTTTGATACATAAGCGCCAAATGAAGGGATCTGATGCAAGACACAAGCCCGGGAAGAGGGGACCGGCCAAGGCATTTTGGCTCCACCGCATATCTCCCGAAAGAGAACCGAATCCGGTTACCGGGCCTCCTGTCTTGATCAACGAAAAAACTGGCCGCCTTGTCCTGATGACTTGTAATACAACAGCACGCATGTCCGATATACTGCGTGCAAAAACGGCCCAATCCAATTTGGGCGGTGGGGTTTGCATTCCGGTTCGAACAAAGCACTGATTCGGGCGGGAGCTATTGAAGGCACCGATTTTAATACACACAAGGCAATCACACGCATTCACAATGCCCACCCGAAACTTTGCAGCCCTTTACCTTCCCAAACACATTGCGTATTATCTCGCATTTTGCCCAGCCCTCATTCAACCACATTGTACCGTACTCGCAGCCATGGACTGATCCGCAGTTGTGACAACAGTGCGTCTCGTCTCCTTGGACAGCATTACTCCCGCTAACTGATGCCTGCTGGCTGTACAGGAAAATACACAGGCAACAGAACGCGAACGCGATAGCCCGCTTGAGGGATGCCGTCATTTTGACTGGTTTCATGGTCTAACCTCCTGAGTGTGTTCGATTTGGTTTGAACAGCGATTCATACGCCTTCTGGGCTGTCCACAGGATATCTTCCCTTATGTCTGGTGGAGATCCTTGGCCTAGGGCGAGTCGGACCCGGAAAAACACGCACTGCCGGTCCGGATCCACCAGCAACATCTGATGTGTGACGACGGCCCGTCCAAACGACTGAAGTTGTTGATCATGGACTGGATCGGAGCCGTACCAGATCTCCTGCTCGAAATCAGTGGTCTTGACGAAACGCCTCGCCGCAAC
>JAAXGT010000084.1 GCA_012271205.1 Rhodothermales bacterium | reverse complement strand
CCGATCAAGTATACTATATAATTCCCCAAGGTTACACCAGAGCCGTGTGGTGGAGTGGCTCACACGCGGTTCGGTGATTACTCGTGCAGGTGGCCAAATCGCTTTCTGATATTTATGAAGGACCAATGAAAATTAGTATTTGACGCAAATTTTTATGATTTAATTTTGGAGTAAAAATTCCATATATCCTAAATTTTTTAGGAAAAAAAAATTATAATCATAATATTTTAATGAAAAGCGCTTACATTTTGCTAATTTTGAAGTTTGGGATTTGGAATCGTTCTTGACTGGCCGCCATTGAGCGTGTATAAATTAACCTCTAGGATGGTGGCCCGGCTTGTGAGGAAATGGCGCCGCATTCCGGGTTGAGATTGTGTTGACTATTTGGGTCCTGCACCGTCCGCCCGCTAACTCGGCGGGGTGCGGATCCGCCTTATTGTGCTTGTCATGCCTGCTACTGAGGGCCTTTATGATCCAGCGTACGAACACGATGCTTGTGGCGTCGGATTATTTTGCCGGATCGATGGCACCCCCTCACACCATGTAGTCCAAAAAGGGCTTCAGGTTCTCCTGGAACTCGATCACCGGGGCGCCTGCGGGTGCGATGAAGCCACCGGAGACGGAGCTGGGATTCTCATGCAAGTGCCCCATGCCTTCTTTGAGCGGGAGGTACGTGCGTTGCCCGCGCTTGGCGATTACGGCGTGGGCATGGTATTCATGGGACCCGGGCACGAACAAGCCTGCAAGGTGGCGGTCGAGACTGCCGTGCGAAGTGAGGAAGCACAGTTATTGGCTTGGCGCCGTGTGCCGACCGACAACAGCACCATTGGGGTGCAGGCCCGCAGCCTCGAGCCGGCCGTGTGGCAATGCTTCATCGCACGAAAAAAGGATTCAGGTCTGGACGCCTTTGAGCGGCAGCTGTATGTGATCCGCAAAGTGTTTCAGGGGATTGCCAGGGATGAAACGCTGACCGGCTGCTACATCGCGAGCTTGTCCGCCCGCACAATCGTTTATAAGGGGATGCTGACTCCGACGCAGCTTTCGACCTATTATCCCGATTTGAGTAGCCCTCGGCTCAAGAGTGCCCTGGCAATGGTCCACTCACGCTTCAGCACTAATACGTTTCCCGACTGGTCGCTCGCGCAGCCCTTCCGCTTCCTTTGCCACAACGGCGAAATCAACACGTTGCGCGGCAACATCAATCAGATGCGGGCGGCCGAGGTCATGTTTCGCAGCGAGCTATTCGGGTCTTCGACGCGTAAGCTCGTTCCGGTTATCCGCGAGGGCGGAAGTGACTCCATGGCGCTCGATAACGCATTGGAGCTGCTTTACTACACTGGGCGCACACTGCCGCACGCCATGATGATGCTGGTTCCGGAAGCTTGGGAGCATGGCCGGAACATGTCCGACGCCAAACGAGCATTTTATCAGTATCACAGCAACCTGATGGACCCGTGGGACGGACCAGCCACTATTCCTTTTACGGACGGCCGATATGCAGGTGCTCTACTGGATCGCAATGGCCTTCGCCCTTCACGCTACACGATAAGCAAGGACGGCTACGTGGTACTTGCGTCTGAGACGGGTGTGGGCGGTATTGCAGATCATAAAGTGGCAGAAAAAGGGCGCCTCAAACCCGGCCGTATGTTTCTGGTGGATCTGGAGAATGGCCGCCTGATCGAAGATGACGAAATCAAGGAGCGCATTTGCAGCCGTACACCGTACCGCCTTTGGCTGAGCGAGCACCAAATCACACTGGATTCGCTTGTCTCCGCAGAGGCCCGGCCTAAGCAAGTATCCCTCTTGCGCCGGCAGCAGATGTTCGGGTATACGCTGGAGGACCTGCGCCTCCTCATGGCTCCCATGAGCCAAACCGGCAAGGAAGCCTTGGGCTCTATGGGTGATGACACGCCACTCGCTGTCTTGTCCGATCATCCGCGGCTATTGTATGACTATTTCAAGCAACTTTTTGCCCAGGTAACTAACCCCCCACTGGACGCCATTCGCGAGAAGATGGTTACGTCTCTGGCGCTGAATCTTGGTGCAAGTGGCAACCTGTTTACAGAAGAGCCGCGGCATTGTAAGAAGCTGCGCCTTTCACAGCCTGTCCTGACTGACAATGACTTGGCAACGCTGTGTGGCGGGCTGCCACGGGTTACTACCCTGAACATGTGCTTCCAACCTGGCGAACTGGCCATGGCCTTGGAGCGCTTGCAGGAGGAAGCCGCGGAGGCGATCAGTCGCGGTAGCTCCCTTATAGTCCTTTCAGATCGAGAAGCTGATGCCAGCCAGCTGCCCATTCCGTCCCTACTCGCAGCCGGCGCTGTCCACCATCATTTGATTCGCGAAGGGCAACGCCTGCGTTGTGGCCTCATTGTCGAAAGCGGTGAGCCGCGTGAGGTACATCACTTCGCGCTCTTGATCGGCTACGGCGTAGAGGCTGTCAATCCGTATTTGGCACTCGCCACTGTGCGACAAATGGCCGAGCGAGGCGAATGGAGAGACGTGGTGCCGGAGGTTGCTGAGGCGCGATTCATTAAGGCCGTGGGGCAGGGACTGCTCAAGGTCATGTCCAAAATGGGTATTTCCACGCTGCAGGGGTATCGTGGAGCACAAATTTTCGAGGCGGTCGGGTTGGCAAAGAGCGTTGTGGATAACTACTTCTGCCGTACCCCGTCCCGCATCGGCGGGATTGGACTGGACATTATTGCCAAGGAAGTACACATGCGGCACGAGCGGGCTTGGCCGGCCAAGGAAGTATCCGGTACCCTGCCACTTGATCCCGGAGGACGCTATCAGTGGCGGCGTGGCGGCGAGCGGCATGCTTTCAGTCCGACCGCCATTGCGCACATGCAGCAAGCAGCGCGCATGCAAGATTATGCTTCTTACGAAGCCTTCGCGAATGAGGTCAATGCAGAGGCGGCAAATACGCTGCGCGGACTCTTGGAGTTCGATGATGACGAGACGCGGGCCATAGCCCAGGATGAGGTAATGCCGTGGACCGAAATCGTTCAGGTGTTCAAGACGGGCGCCATGTCCAACGGCTCGATCAGCGGGGAAGCGCATGAGGCTCTGGCCATTGCCATGAATGCTATCGGCGGCAAGAGCAATACCGGCGAAGGGGGAGAAAGCCCAGCCCGCTACGGGCGCAACGATCCGAGACGCAGCCGCATAAAGCAGGTTGCATCAGGGCGGTTTGGCGTCACTATCGGCTATCTGGAAAGCGCAGACGAAATCCAGATAAAGATGGCCCAAGGAGCCAAGCCTGGTGAAGGCGGACAGCTGCCTGGCACAAAAGTCTACCCCTGGATAGCGGAGCTTCGCCATTCAACACCGTACGTGGGACTGATTTCGCCGCCGCCGCACCACGATATCTACTCTATTGAGGATCTGGCGCAGCTCATACATGACCTCAAAAATGCAAATCCTCAGGCCCGTATCAGCGTGAAGCTGGTGTCCGAGGTGGGGGTGGGAACTATAGCCGCTGGCGTGGCCAAGGGCAAGGCTGATGTTGTGCTCATAAGCGGGACCGACGGAGGCACAGGCGCCTCGCCTCAAACGTCCATAATGCACGCCGGCTTGCCTTGGGAGCTGGGACTTTCAGAAACCCACCAGACACTGGTCGGACACGGATTGCGCTCCCGCATATGCGTCGAATGTGACGGTCAGCTTAAGACCGGTCGTGACGTGGCAATCGCGGCGCTCCTGGGGGCGGATGAGTTCGGCTTCGCTACCACACCGCTGGTAGCATTGGGCTGCATCATGATGCGCAAATGCCATCTCAACACCTGCCCCGTAGGTATTGCCACTCAGAATCCCGAATTGCGGAAACTCTTTCGAGGCACACCCGAGCATGTTATCAATTACTTGCACTTCGTGGCCGAAGAGTTGCGTAGCATCATGGCCCGGCTGGGATTCAGGACCTTGGCCGAAATGCGCGGGCGCGTGGATCGTCTAAGGGTGCGTTCAGATATTTCCCACTGGAAAGCCAGACACCTGGATCTGAGTCCGGTATTAGCACGCCAAAAAGTACCCGAAACCTTAACCACATTCGCACGGACTACTCAAGATCATGGGCTGGACAAGGCATTGGATCATTTGCTCATCGAACGGGCTACTCCGGCCCTAGCGGGCCAAGAAACTGTAACTGCCGACATCGAGCTCAAAAATACAAACCGGACTGTGGGCACCATGCTCAGTCATGAAATTACCCGGCAGTATGGCGAAAACGGGCTTGAGGACGACACAATCACATTTAATTGCAGGGGCAGCGCAGGACTAAGTTTCGCAGCATTTGCGGTCCGGGGAATAACCTTCAATATTCGGGGAGACGCGAACGACTACTTTGGCAAAGGTCTTTCCGGCGCGAGACTTGTAATTAAGCCGCCAAGGGCTGCTACGTTTGAACCCCATCGCAACATCATCATCGGCAACGTGGCCTTCTATGGAGCCACCAGCGGGGAAGCCTACATTCGTGGGCGTGCCGGTGAAAGATTCTGCGTGCGCAACAGTGGCGTGCGTGCGGTCGTGGAGGCGGTAGGAGACCATGGCTGTGAATATATGACCGGCGGGCGTGTGGTCATATTGGGGCCTACCGGACGCAATTTTGCTGCCGGTATGAGTGGGGGGGTGGCATACGTGCTGGATGGGACGGGAGATTTTCGCAGCGGGCGCTGCAATTCCGAGTCCGTGGAACTCTTGGAGATCACACGGCCTGAGGATATTGCCGAACTGCATGAGCTTGTCAAGAACCATTATAAATACACGCAAAGCCGCGTGGCGCATTGGGCACTTGACCACTGGGAAACGGCCTTGCGCGAGTTCGTGCAGGTAATGCCCATTGAATATCGTAACGCGCTTATACGACTGGCTGCGGAAGCGCCGGTTGCCAGCACGATTCAAGCAGCGTAACGTGCCAATGGCCAAGGATACAGGCTTTCTGGAATACACGAGGGAATTGCCTCGGACACGGCCAGTGGCTGAGCGAGTCCGCGACTGGCGCGATGTTTATGATCCGTTCGAACCTTCGAAGCTGCAAAAGCAGGCAGCACGCTGTATGGACTGCGGTGTGCCATTCTGCCAGTCCGGATGCCCGTTGGGAAACGTCATTCCCGACTGGAACGATCTGGTC
Source organism: Rhodothermales bacterium (assembly GCA_012271205.1). Taxonomy (GTDB): domain Bacteria; phylum Bacteroidota; class Rhodothermia; order Rhodothermales; family Bin80; genus JAAXGT01. The sequence goes on along the minus strand of JAAXGT010000084.1, from coordinate 9,701 downwards.
TTTCGGAATAACTGGCGAGAGGCCTATAAGCGCTTGAGTGCGACAAACAATTTTCCGGAGTTTACCGGACGAATTTGTCCGGCTCCGTGTGAATCTGCCTGTGTGCTTGGCATCATTGACGAGCCGGTCACGATTGAACGCATTGAGCAGGAAATAATCGAGCACGCGTTCGGCGAAGGCTGGGTAAAACCGAATCCGCCCCGACGGCGTACGGGCAAACATGTAGCCGTGGTCGGCTCAGGCCCGGCGGGCCTGGCCACCGCGGATCAGTTGAACCGGGCTGGCCACCGTGTAACTGTGCTGGAGCGCGACGACCAAATCGGGGGGCTCCTCCGTTACGGCATTCCCGACTTCAAACTCGAAAAGTGGGTGCTTGACCGTCGCTTGGACCTCATGGAAAAGAGCGGTATCCACTTTGTGGTTCGAGCGGATGTAGGTGTAAACTACGCACTGGAAAAGTTGCACGACTTCGATGCCGTAATTCTGTGTACGGGAGCTACCAAGCCACGCGATTTGCCGATCCCGGGGCGCCAGTTCAAAGGAATCCACTTTGCCTTCGACTATCTTCGGCAGCAGAACAAACGGGTAAGCGGCGAACCCTGGCATCGCGAAGGTCTTGAGCCGATTCATGCGGCAGGCAAGCACGTGATCGTGATCGGGGGTGGGGATACCGGCAGTGACTGCGTCGGCACCGCCAATCGGCAGGGCGCCGCCACCGTTACGCAGTTCGAATTGCTCCCCACTCCGCCTGACGAACGCCCCGATCATCAGCCGTGGCCCTTTTATCCGATGATCCTGCGTACAAGCACCTCACATGAGGAAGGAGTCAATCGCCACTGGAGCGTTATGACCCAGGCCTTTAAGGGGAGTGCCGGCGCCGTACAGGAACTCGAAACCGTGAATGTGACACTCAACGGTCGCGAGATTTCGACCATTCCAGACACGCAGCGAGCTTGGCCGGCAGACTTGGTACTGCTGGCCATTGGATATACTGGCCCGGAGTCGGATCGGCTTACGCAAAAGTTGGATCTGACTCTTGACGAGCGTAGTAATTTCAAGACCGGCTCCGATTATCAAACCACCGTGCCGGGTATTTTCGCCGCAGGTGATGCTCGCCGTGGACAGTCGCTCGTTGTTTGGGCGATAAGTGAAGGCCGTGAAGCCGCACGGCACGCAGATGCGTACCTCTCCGGATTTATTGCGCTGCCGACCAAAGGTGCTGGTGATTTACCTCGGAAGTAGAAAACAGTCCCGGTGGTGAAGATTTTCTAATAGCCTCTCGCTTGAAACTTCTTCTCGTGTGTAGTATATTATCTGCTGTCTGACACGTTGTTACGTGGCAGCTCATCCAGAAGGGTGGAGGGTTCAGGCCCTGTGAAACCCTGGCAACCCCCCGCGAGGTTGGACTTCTCGCGCGGAAGGTGCCACTTCCTGCCTCGCTTGGTGCGGGGGCAGATGAGCAGAGGACGTTACTGGCTTGAGCCATAGCGAGTCCAAGCCTCTTCTGCTCATCACTTCTTGGGAGAGGCTTCGAGGAAGCCACTCGCGGGGCAGGGCGCTGGGCATGTGCCGACGCACTTCTGGAAGCTGTCATTGTACAGCATTCGTGTACAATTAACCAAGCCAGAGTGCATCCCATGTCAAGTAACGGAGCTTCACTTCACTACGAAACCTTGCAACTCCACGCCGGCCACGAACCGGATCCGGTAACCAAAGCCCGTGCGGTGCCCATCTATGCGACCACGTCCTACGTGTTTGATGACGCGGCACATGGAGCCGATCTGTTTGCTCTGAAGCAGTTCGGCAATATCTACACGCGCATCATGAACCCGACGAACGATGTCTTCGAGAAGCGGATCGCCGCGCTCGAAGGCGGTGTAGCAGCGCTGGCTACCAGCAGTGGGCAAGCTGCGCAATTCCTGGCGCTTGCCACAATTGCAGAAGCAGGGGACAACATAGTGTCTGCCAGCTACCTGTACGGCGGCACGTATAACCAGTTTAAGGTGTCGATGCCGCGTCTGGGTATCCGGGTGCGGTTTGCCAACGGGGATAACCCCCAGTCCATCGAGGCCCTGATTGATGAGAGAACCAAAGCCATTTACGTGGAAACGATCGGTAATCCGCGTTTCAACGTGCCTGACTTTGAGCGCATCGCGCAGGTGGCCCGCCGGTATGGCATTCCCTTCATAGTAGACAATACATTCGGCGCCGCAGGTTATTTGTGCCGGCCGATTGAATACGGGGCCGATATTGTTGTGGCCAGTGCCACCAAATGGATCGGGGGACATGGCAACACGATTGGAGGAGTTATTGTGGACGCGGGGAGCTTTCCATGGAATAATGGTCGCTTCCCAGCCTTCACAGAGCCATCGCCAGCGTACCACGGGCTCAGCTTCTGGGATGTCTTTGGCCCCCGCGGCGTGCTGGGAGCTAATGTGGCCTTCATCATCAGGGCACGAGTAGAAGGCTTGCGTGATTTCGGGCCCTGCCAGAACCCGTTTGGTTCATTCCTGCTGTTGCAGGGCCTTGAAACCCTTTCCCTTCGTGTACAACGTAGCTGCGACAATGCGCTCGCTTTGGCACAATGGCTGGAAAGTCATCCCGAAGTAGCCTGGGTCAGCTATCCGGGCCTTGCTTCACATCCATACCACGCCCGGGCAGATTGTTACTTGAAGCGGGGGTACGGTCCGGTGCTGTCCTTCGGTATTGCAGGTGGCTTGGAAGCGGGGCAAGCGTTCGTCACCAACACCAAACTGGCCAGCCATCTGGCTAATGTCGGCGACGCAAAAACCCTCGTAATCCATCCGGCCTCGACCACGCACCAGCAACTCGCACGGGAAGAACAAGTGGCGGCAGGAGTTACGGAGGACCTGATTCGGGTCTCGGTGGGCATCGAGCACATCGATGACATTAAGGCTGACTTTGCACAGGCACTTAAGCACGAGCCAGTGCTGGCACAGGGCTGATGTAGGAAGTCCGCCTCGTATCCGAAATTACCACACGTCGCGCCCGATGGCAGCAACCTCCATCATAAGATCCTTTACGCTGGAGTGCGGGACCAGGCTGCGCAATGTGCCGGTGGCGTATCAGACATGGGGAACACTGAGCCCCGCGGCTGACAACGTGATCGTGGTCGGCCATTCTCTGACCAGTACACCGGACGCCGCGGACTGGTGGAGGGGCTGCCTTGGGCCAGGCAAAGCGCTTGACACGGACCGTTTCTTGGTCGTGTGTGCAAATGTCATTGGTTCTCCCTATGGCACGGTGGCCCCCGTCAGCCTTAATCCTGCAACAGGAGATCCATATGGAGTGAATATGCCGCAAGCCACGGTCCGGGACACAGTGGCGCTGCATAAAATGCTCTTGGACTCTTGGGGAGTGCGTCAGGTAGCCATGGTTATTGGCGGCTCTATGGGGGGTATGCAGGCACTGGAGTGGGCTTTTTACGGTCCGGACTACGTCAGGGGCATCGTGCCCATCGGTGTGGGGGGGCGCCACTCCTCATGGTGTATTGCCTGGAGTGAGTCTCAAAGGCAGGCCATCTTCGCGGATCCGGGCTGGCGCAACGGACACTACAACCCGCTGGATCCGCCCGTTGCGGGACTTGCGGCCGCACGTATGATGGCTATGATTTCGTACCGCTCCTTTGGGTCGTTCGAACAACGGTTCGGACGTGAACGGGCCAGCAACGGAGCATTCAATATGGAAACTTGGCTCAGGCACCACGGAGATAAACTGGTACGTCGTTTTGATCCAGCCTGCTACGTGTACTTGACGCATCTGATGGATTCGCATGATGTTTCTCGCGGTCGGGGCAGGTATGAAGCCGTACTTCAAAAAATCAGGCAACACGCACTAGTCATTGGTATTCGCAGTGATATCCTTTACCTCTTGGCGGAATCGGAAGAGCTGGCCGAACATATGCCAAATGCGGAGCTGGCTGTAATGGAAGGAAGCGACGGTCACGACACGTTCCTTACTGATCAGGCGGCTCTAAACGATACGGTTCTTGGCTGGCGCAAGCGTGTGATCGATCCTTTCGTGTTGCACAGGCCCTTGCGCAAGGTCGCCAGCTGACACAAACTGCCCCACAATTGCGTAGGAGCGCCCTTCTTACACTGCTGGAGTGGAATGGCCAGATATCGGGCAGGTATACTCGGTGCAACCGGAGCGGTCGGGCAAAAATTTGTTGAGGTCCTGAACGGCCATCCGTGGTTCGAGATTACAGCGCTGGCCGCGTCGGAGCGTTCGGCTGGTCGACCGTATGGCGAGGCTGTTAATTGGATTGGTTCAACGGCTATTCCGGAAGAGATTTCACGAATGGAAGTCGTGCCGGTCACTCCGGATCTGGACTGCGACTTTGTGTTTTCCGGGCTGACCGCAAATGTCGCGACGAGCATGGAGCTGGCTTTTGCGCAGGCTGGTTACCCGGTGATCTCAAACGCACGCAGCTTCCGGATGCACGCGGATGTGCCGCTACTAATTCCTGAAGTCAACCCGGACCACACGGGACTGATAGACCGGCAGTCAGAACTGGAAGGCTATATTGTGACGAATCCCAATTGTTCAACTGTCGGCCTGACGTGCGCTCTAAAGCCGCTGCATGACCTGTTTGGTCTGGAGGCCGTGCAGGTAACCACCCTGCAGGCCTTGTCCGGTGCGGGATATCCAGGCGTGGCGTCTCTGGATGCGCTCGGGAACGTGGTTCCGTACATCGGCGGTGAAGAAGATAAACTCAGGACCGAACCCCTCAAGCTCTTGGGTACCCTCACGCAGGATGGTATTACTCCGGCTGACATCAAAATCAGTGCGCAGTGCAACCGTGTACCGGTCTTGGAGGGGCATCTGGAATGCGTATCTGTCAAGCTCAAGGCGCAGGCGGTGGCAGACGACGTGCGCCGGGCCTTTGAGCTCTTCGAGAGTCCAGTGCGCCACTACCATCTGCCTACCGAGCCGCCGTCGTTGTTGCAGGTGTTTACCGATGAATACTTTCCGCAACCCCGCCGCCACGTGGAATTAGGCGGGGGCATGACCGTGGGCATCGGACGAATCCGCCCCTGTGAAGTACTGGACGTCAAATTCGTTGTGCTGGTTCACAATACCGTGCGGGGGGCAGCTGGCGGCGCTGTACTGAATGCCGAACTTCTCGTACGACAGGGACGGCTTGCGTCGCGTTTGCAGGAGCAGACCGTTTGAGGTGTGTGGGATCCCACGCACAGCTCCGTCGGTTCAATATAGATCACCAGCGGGAATAGCTCAGTTGGTAGAGCATCTGCTTGCCATGCAGAAGGTCGCGAGTTCGAATCTCGTTTCCCGCTCCTAAAGTGTCTTTGATCAGAGCTTCCTAGAATTTGTAAAAATCGCGAAATCTGCTAATCTTGACTTAGCTTGGCGAAATAGGAGCGTGCTCATCAACACATCGGACGGCGACTGCTGAACTAGGCCTACGAAGCGGCGGGTGAAACTGGAGTGGGAGTCGAAGGAGGACGCAGCTGGTGGAAAGGGAGACCCCCTTCTTAACATCCTATGGGAAAATGTCTATATAATTACAGATAGGTCATCACTTAACCGACGCAAACATAAAGGATCGAATCATTCATTTCGCAGTGCGGCTTGCACTGGTTGCTTCCCTCGCAGTAGCGGGCTATTTTGGCGGGGCCGCCCTGTTGCCCTCGGAGACCCATGCGGTGGAAACCGATGAGGAGAAATGCGAAAGGGACAAGTGCCAAGCGGTAGACTTATGGAATGCAACTGGTATATGCGTGGACGCTCCCGACCAAGAGACTGGATGTGATGCCAAGTTTAGCTGGTGGCGGGGAAAACATTACTGTGAGACTTACTCGTGTGGCGAAGACGAATGATGGCGTACTCCTTTTCCCGTGAAGGTACAACTCCGCGTTTTGCCTTTCCGGTCCCTGATCATCGCTTGTGTCCGTGGAGGCGGGCCGTGTACGGGGTCCTGGTATTGGCAGGTGTTGTGCTGATAGCCTCTTGTGGTGGCAATCAGCGTGATCGTGATCCGGTGACGGAGGGACTGCTCCATCCAACAGCGGAGAACATCCCCGTGATCACCGATATGCGGTTTGTTTTGGCGGAGGACACGTCTGCGGCTGACACGGGAATGCTTGTCAGGGAGGCGGACTTCCTGCAAGCAGCGGTCTCCACTATCGGGATTAACGAGGGCGAGCGCCAAGAGATGATTGGATCAATACTGGATGTGGCGGCAGGCGACAACACGCTCTTCCATCTGGATGGTGAGTACGCAGAGGTGCGTGTTTACGACCAGCGGGGTTCGTTAAAGCAGGTCGTTGGATCACCCGGCATGGCCCCTGGAGAATTCACCTATCCGGAGGCCGTAGCCGTTACAGGCGATGCCAGCAGGTTTTTTGTGGCGGATCAAGCGGGTTACAGGATTCAGGTTTTTCAAAGAGGGGGGGGCATATACGAGTTGGAACGCACGTTCCTGATGCCCGGTGAATTCACGGCTGGTGACATCTGCGTGATGAACGGTCATGTGTATGCCACCGGGTACTGGGAGGAACGGGACGTCGTCATACACAAGATCACTTTTGCCGGTGAATTCATCGAATCTTTCGGGCAGCCCTATCTGGCTGACAACCTGTTTGTTCGCTCCATACTATCGGATGATGGATACTTGGCGTGCAATGAACAAAACGGCGTCGTCGTCTATGTTAATCAGAATGTTCCGGTACTTAAAGCGTATGATGGGGCCGGCACACTACTGTGGCGCGTAAAGTTTGCGGACCACAACCCAATGCATGTGGTGGAAAGCAGGTATGACAACGGGCAACCTTCTGTTGTGTATCCATCTCAGATGCCCGGTGAGAGCTCTTTTATCAGGCTGATCACGGACCCCATCACCGACTCCTTTATAGCTTCTTACCAAACTGCTTCACCCGAGGGAGAATCACCGGAAACGGTCTCACGACACTATTTTAGCGTGCCTGCATCAACTGGGCACGGATCGTATCTGGGGGAGCACAATCTTGGAACTGAACGGCAAATACCTCGGCCACCCCGGATCATGGCCCTTGACGAAGAGTACGTGTACACTGCACGATCTTTCCCCTTTCCCGAGATTGTGATTTACAATCGGGAGTTAGTGTTCGAATGAACAAGATCCCGGGTACCAAGGCTTTATGGGGCTGGCTCCTGATCGCTTTCCTGGTTCTGTTGGGGGCCTTTGTGTTGGGGAGAATCAGAGCCTTATCAGTTCTCCCCATAGAAGTCAGGTTTGCAGACAGAACCCGTACAATAGCGGGAGGCTATGTACCCTCCTATGACCTTGTCCGGGGAAGTGAGATCGTGATGGTGTACGTAGGATCGTCCACTTGTGGGTTCGCAAACGGGCCAGAGATGCCTGAATTGATCGAGCGCACGAAACTGTCGCTGCAGCAAAAAGCAGTTGCGAGAGGGAGCGTATTTTCGGTGGTCGGTGTGTCGATTGATTGGAACGTGAATAAGGGAATCCAGCACCTTGCCAAGTTCGGCCTTTTTGACGAGATCATGACAGGAAGAAAGTGGCAGGGACACGGCGGACGTCACTACTTTTGGGAGTCCTTGCCGAGCAGCATACGGGCTACCCCCCAAGTACTCGTGGCGGCACGGGCGGTTGGTGCTCCCAATCCGGAGCAACCCGCGCAAGGGTGTCATGTCTCGAACGAAACTGTGCTCGTCCGTAAGATCGGAGCCACACCGATTGCCAACTGGCTGGAGCGAGGAACCCCGCTTCCTCAAGATCTTATTCCCCAATGATTAGGGGTAGCGGTGCCTCGTGAATCACTCGTCCTCGTCGTCCTCATCGCAGTGTTTAGTTTCACAGTCGTTCCCGTTCATACTGCAGTTTGTCTGCCTGCTCTTGCCGAATGGCCAAAACCTGTCCACGCATCCAGCTGCTATGAGATTGCCTTCCGCATCCTCATATCTTTTACACTTGTCCCTTTCGCATTTCTCCTCATCGGTTTCCACCGCATGGGTCTTCGAGGTTAACAGGGCGCCCCCGCCAAAATAGCCCACTACTGCGAGGGCAGCAACCAGTGCAAGCCGCACTGCGAAATGAATGACTCGATCCTTAATGTTTGCGTCGGCTAAGTGATGACCTACGTAAATTATATGGACATTTCCCACAGGATGCCAAGAAGGGAGAATTGAAAAAATCTGGTGGCCAAGTGGGGCTACAGCTCGATCCGTAAGTGATCCGGATCGAACCGTGTGCCCGTCCGCCGCTTGGCACCGGCTACGGCCAGCAGCCGGTCGGCCATAGAGCGCCGGGCGCGGCCGTGGGAATGGCCGCGGGCGCGCAAGGCCTTGTATTGGGCGCGACGGACCGGATCGTGCTGAATGGCGACCCGGCTCCAGTGGTAGACGGTATGGACCAGGTGCCGCTGGCCGGAGGACCGGGGCGACACCGCCTAAATCGCGCCAGACCCGGTAGTCCCGGGCAACCAGCCGCGCAGAGGCTTCTGACAGCCAGGTCAACCCGATCGGCGGTCCTACGCCGGGCCGGGACCGGAGCATCACCGCTTCCGGCGGGATGGACGCCGGCGGTTCGTCGCGGGCCGACCGCTTGTCGATGAGGTCGGCCGCGGCACGTTTGGCCGCACGGAGCGGCTCATTGACCCCCGCGAGCGGCTGGGCCCGCTTCTACCACGCCCAAGGCCACCGGGACCGGTTCGGCCCACCATAGCTGGAGAACCTCCTAGGCCGTCAAGCGCCGTATACGGTGTTTCTTCCACCCCTTGGTCCCCATGGTCTCTCGAACGCGGTTGGCCTTCGCGGGGGTAGGCCCTAGGCCTACCCAGTAATCAGATGTTCGACCTGACTTTTTGACACATGCCGCTTAGTATAGGCGGCCTGAGAACACAGAATCAGGTCCTGCGGACCCTGCGCGCCGGTGCGGCGGTCCCATACGATCCAGGCACACCCAGTGCTCGGGCGCACCGCACTCAGCCGCCGCGTCGGTGAGGGGTTCCACTTCCGGGATGCACGCGGACGACTGCAGCAGGCCGGGTGTCGGAAGGCCCTCCAGACGCGGGAGGCCGAGGGTCAGCGGACCTGGCCGGCGCCCCGGCGCACGGCCACCGGTCCGCTCGTGCGCCGGCTGGACCATCCCGTGCCGGTGCCGCGGTCGGTCCGGCGCCTCCGCGGCCTGGAGGTCGTTCCGGTGACGGGCCCGGAGCAGCGGGCGGTCTGGAACACGCTCCTGCACGCGGAGCCTCCCCGGGGCGGGACCCGGTTGGCGGGGGCGCAAATGCGCTACCTGATTGGCCGCGATCACGGCCTCCTCGGCGCGGTCGGATTCGCGGCCGCGGCGCTCTATCTGCGGGCGCGGGACCGGTGGAGGGGGTGGACCGAGGCCCCGCGTCAGCCACATCGGTTCCGGGTGGTCGGGCTGAGCCGCTTTCTGATCCGTCCCGGGGTCCGCTGCGCTCACCGGGCCTGTCACGTGCTGGGCCACGTGCTCCGGCGGCTGCCGGCGGACTTGGTCCGGCGTTACGGGTACCGTCCGTGGGGGGTGGAGACGTTGGTGGGGCCCGGTCAGCCGGGGACCTGTTTTCGTGCGGCGGGTTTCAAGTATGCCGGTCCGCCCACCGGCCGGGGCCGTCAGGCCTGCCCTCCGGCCGGTCACCAGTCCAAGCAGTCGGGTTTCGTCTATGAGCTGGACCGCCGGTGTCGCTGTA
>JAAXGT010000086.1 GCA_012271205.1 Rhodothermales bacterium | reverse complement strand
ATGGAGTGGGCCTTGGGATGCACCGGGATGATCTTGAATCCCTTACTCTGCAAATACGTGGCCACAAAAAAACTCGCCTTCTGCCGGTGGGTCGAAAGCCCCACCATGGCCAGGCGGCGGGATCGCCCCAGAATGCGGCGCACGGTGGCTGGATTCTGGTACTGGGCCTTCAGGTCGGGCCGCAGTACCGAATTAAGCGTTAGATCGCATGCAAAGCCCGATCGAGATCCCATATCAAGTCCTCCTTGGTTTCCAGTCCAATAGATAGCCGAATCAGGCCGGGGCCCACCCCGCTGGCCTCCAGTTCTTCGTCCGAAAGCTGCTGGTGCGTCGTGGAGGCCGGATGAATGACGAGACTGCGCGCATCCCCCACGTTGGCCAAATGCGAAAACAGATCCAGCGACTCAATGAAAGTCTGCCCGGCCGCTCGCTGGCCCTTCGTCTTAAGGCCAAAACAGAAGACCGCCCCCGGGCCTTTCGGACAGTACCGCTTGGCCCGCGCATGGTAGGGACTGCTTTCCAGACCAGGATAGGCTACATATTCAACCTGGGGATGTCCTTCCAGAAAATGCGCAACCGCCAAGGCATTCTCCACATGCCGGTCCATGCGCAGGGAGAGCGTCTCGAGCCCCTGAATCAATAGAAAGGCATTGAAGGGCGATAAGCAAGCTCCGGTATCACGAATGGTTTCAACGCGGGCTTTCATCAGGAATGCGTGATGACCGAACGTGTCGTAAAAGCGCAAGTTGTGGTATGCGGGCGAGGGATCCGCAATAGTCGGATAATGACTGTAGTCAAATTCGCCGGATTCTACGATGACCCCGCCGATAGAATTGCCATGTCCGCCGATGAATTTGGTCGCTGAATGCACAACTATGTGTGCGCCATGACCGAGGGGTTGGCAGAGATAGGGTGTTGCAAACGTATTGTCGATGACCAGTGGAATGGCATGGCCACGTGCAAGCTCGGCGAGGCAGGCTACATCAAGTACACTCCCCTGCGGATTGCCGATAGTTTCGCCGTACAGCACACGCGTCCTCGGGGTAATTGCAGCCTCCCATCCGTCCATGTCATCAGGATCGACAAAGTGCACAGTGATCCCAAGCTTGCGAAACGTATGCACGAATTGTGTGCGTGTGCCGCCGTAGAGGTGCTGCGAGGACACAACTTCATCGCCCGGCTGCAAGAGCGTCATCATGGTCGCCAGCTGGGCAGCCATGCCACTTGAAGTAGCAACAGCACCCGCCCCTTCCTCCAAGGAGGCCATTCGCTCTTCAAATACCGCCGTCGTCGGGTTGTTGATGCGCGTATAGATATTGCCGTACTGCTTGAGGTCAAACAGTTGTGCCGCGTAATCAGTACTGTTGAACACGTACGAAGTCGTCTGATAAATCGGGACCGCACGCGCGCCAGTTACGCCATCCGGAATATGCCCGGCATGAAGCATGCGCGTTTCAAAGCCGAATTTGCGTGCCACGTCAGGTGCACTCATGTCTTGCAGATTGGAGAGGTGGGCGCTCTCACATTATTTGAAGCTCGGTGTTCCCTACTGCGTCAGAATCTGGACTTGGAAACAGCCCAATGCCAAGCGGCGTCTTACGGCAGCATCACCTACACGGTAACAATTGTGGTTTGAAACGGCTTCCCAAAAAAATATACGAAGCAGAGCTGGCCCGCTTACACGTCCAATTGGCCCGGCTGCAGCGCTATATCCGTGTGCGAAAGAAGAAGGTCGTCGTGCTGTTTGAGGGACGGGATGCAGCGGGTAAAGGCGGTACAATCAAGCGCATTACACAGCCGCTAAATCCACGGGTATGCCGGGTAGTCGCACTCGATAAACCCACGAGTCGTGAGGCTACTCAGTGGTACTTTCAGCGGTACAGCACGCATTTGCCGGCGGACGGTGAAATGGTGCTGTTTGACCGGAGCTGGTATAATCGTGCAGGTGTCGAACGCGTAATGGGATTCTGCACTGACGCTGAATACCGTGAATTCCTGCGCACGTGTCCAGTCTACGAAGAAATGCTTATTCGGAGCGGCATTAAACTGCTCAAATACTGGTTTTCAGTTAGTGCAGAAGAGCAGGAGCGGCGCTTCCAAAGACGAATCAACGATCCAAAACGCCGTTGGAAGATTAGTCAGATGGATCTGGAATCCCGTGCGCGCTGGGTAGACTACTCGAAGGCGAAGGACCAGATGCTTCTGTATACGGATACCCCCCAATCGCCATGGTATGTTGTGGACGCGAACGACAAACGGCGAGCGCGGCTCAACTGCATCAGTCATTTGCTAACGCAGATCCCATACGAAAAAATTGAGCCACAACCCGTTGAAATGCCGGCCCTTCAGCCTGACAGGGGATACGATAGACCACCTATGGACACGCAGCACTTTGTGCCAGACTTGTACGCATCCGCGTATGCAAGCTAATTGCAGGCTGCAAGTTATACGAAGTCAGCAGACGAACCCCATGCACTGATCGTACAACAGATCCGAAAACCAGGCAGAGAAAATCCTTGGGTCCGTCCGCGTTCGATCACGATCACGCACGTCTATTCGATCTCGCAAAGGCCCTGCCCAAGCCACTACAAGTATAGCTCTCCGGCAGCCGGCCACCTTTAAGGCCTGCACTTGCCTACATGTGAAGCACACACTTAAAATACCCGCTCACCACCCATTCGCCTGCTGAAGTTGTGTTCCTACACTGTGTAGTCCTGTGCGAGCAGCCATAGTCCTTTGTGTGAAGCAAACTCGTTCAATTGCAGTACGATTGTACAGGTTCGTTCGGCCTTCGCCAGTCTGCATCTTGGCTGGGTTGGACTGCAAACCAGTAGTATTTGCAGGAGCGCTGCTCTCACGGCTAGCTAGTCCTTGTAATCAATGCCTCAAGAAGCTACTGAGTATGATGCCGCATCGCAGGTGTACGCTGATTTGCCAGGCGCCCGGGTTGACGATGAGCCCATAAGCCTTTTCGGCAAATGGTTCAGTAGAGCAAGCGAGGCAGGCCTTTATCTGCCCGAAGCCATGACGCTCGCCACTTGTACTCCAGAGGGCAAGCCGAAGGCCAGGATCGTGCTGCTCAAACGGTTCGACGCGCGTGGATTTGTATTCTTTACGAATTTCGCCAGCCACAAGGCAGCGGAACTCGCTGCCCAGCCTCATGCCGCGCTTTTACTGCACTGGAAAACGCTGCAACGCCAAGTGCGCATAGAAGGGCCGGTCGAGAAATTAGCCGAAGAAGACTCCGTCACCTATTTCAGAACCCGACCGCGGGGAAGCTGCATTGGCGCCTGGGCATCGCTTCAGAGCCAGCCGCTAAGCTCACGACATAAGCTGGAGCGCCGTGTAGCCCGGTTTGAGAAGGATTTCATGGGCAAAGAGGTTCCGCTCCCCCCATTCTGGGGTGGTTTTCTCGTGGTTCCCGAACGCATGGAATTCTGGCAGGGCCGGGAGAACCGCTTGCACGAGCGCGTGGCCTTTACACGTACGATCGAAGGGACGTGGGCCGCAGAATTGCTCTACCCTTAGCCGGACTCAGAAGAGCTCCCACAGGTGCTCCTTCTCCTCACCAACCCATTCCGCACGCACGGCCAGCAAACGGTCCTGCACAGATACGGCGGTTTCATCCCGTTGAGGACGCGAGTACGTGCCATCACTTTGCAGGTATCGCGCCTTTATGGTGTCGTTGAAATACGGTTCAAGCACGACGTCTCGCAGATAGCGTACATAACGCTCATCCTCGACAGGGAAAAGAATTTCAACACGGCGATTCAAGTTGCGTGGCATTAAGTCTGCGCTGCCAAGGTAAATCTCCTCCTCTCCCCCATTCTTGAAATAGTATATTCGGCTGTGCTCCAGAAAACGCCCAACGACACTGATGACGCGGATGTTGTCGCTTATGCCCTTAAGCCCGGGGCGAAGACAGCAAATGCCACGTACCAGAAGGTCAATATGTACTCCCGCTTGTGAAGCGGTGTAAAGCAACTTGATCATGCGTTTGTCCACGAGCGCATTAGTCTTCAGAATCAGGCGACCTGACCGGCCGACACGCTGATGATCAATTTCACGCTGCACGAGTGCTTCAAATCGCGTGCGCAAGTTGATTGGAGCAACCAGAAGCTTACGGTAATCGCGCTTTTCCGAGTACCCAGTCAAAAAGTTGAAGAGATCCGAAGCGTCAGCACCCAGCTTGGGATCAATCGTGAAAAGACCTAGGTCTTCATATACGTGAGCCGTCACACTGTTGTAGTTCCCGGTGGAAACGTGCAGGTAACGCCGGATTTGGTTGGCCTCCTTGCGAATGACGAGCGCAACCTTGGAATGTGTTTTAAGGCCGATAAGTCCGTAAATCACATGAACGCCTTCCTGCTCCAGCATGCGGGCCCAGCCAATATTGCTTTCCTCATCAAAGCGCGCCTTGAGTTCGACCAGCACAGCCACCTGCTTACCATTCTCGCGCGCCTTCATAAGGGCCCGTACTATGGGCGATTGTGAGCCCACGCGATAAAGCGTCATCTTGATGGCCAATACGGACGGATCCGCCGCCGCCGCCTCCAAGAACTCAATAGTAGGCGAAAACGAATCGTAGGGATGATGAACGAGGTGATTCTGAGTGCGAATGGCAGCGAAAAAGTCCCCATCTCGTGTGTCGCTCTTAAGCTTGGGAGACGTAAACGGCACAAACGCCTGGTACATTAAATCATAGCGTTCCGTACCGGTGGCCAGACTCATCAGGCTCATCAGGCCGAGCGGACCATTGACTACATAACAGTCACTTTCATCCGCTTCCAGATTCTTGACAAGTATTTCCCGAATGCTCCGCGGCATGTCGCCGTTGACCGTCAACCGCAGCACAGACCCCAGACGTCGTTGTCGCACACCCTGTTCCATGGTTGCCAGGAGATCATCGGCCTCCAATTCCTGGATAGCCACATCGGCGTTACGCGTAATCCGGAACGGGTGCGCTTCGACAATGCGCATACCGGGAAAGAGCGTCTCCAGATTGGCCGCAATGACCTGCTCCACCCACACAAATATATGCGTGCTCACTCCCCTAAGGATATCGTCTGCTGAACGAAAGACCGGCAACAAACGCGGCATTGTGCCGGGGACTTTGATCCGCGCGAAACGCTCGCTTCTGTGGTCGTCCTCTATCAGAACGGCAAGGTTCAAGCTCAGATTGGAAATATGCGGAAACGGATGAGCCGAATCGAAGGCCAGCGGGGTCAGTACGGGAAAGATGGTGGACTCAAATATCCGATCGGCCTGCAACCTCTGCTTTCTTGTAAGATCCGCATAGTTCATAATGCGAATGCCACGTGCCGCCAATTCCGGGATTAGCGTATCCGTCAGGTAATCGTGCGATGTCTGCATGAGCACTTGGGCTTTTTTGCGAACCGCAGCTAGTTGCTCGGACGGAGTCAGGCCGTCTGGCGAGTGGTCTGCAATGCCGTGGGCAACCTGCTTCTTGAGCCCCCCCACCCGCACCATGTAGAATTCGTCCAGATTCGAACCCACGATAGACAGAAACTTGACACGCTCCAAAAGCGGATTGTTTTCATCCTGTGCCTCTTCCAGCACACGATACTGAAAGCTTAACAAGCTCAGTTCACGATTAAAGAACAGGCCCGGGTCATCCAGCGACACTTGCGACTCAAGCGCCCCATTCCGAGTGACCTCAACCTCTGTCGCAGTCGGCTGCGATTCAATGGTCTCCCTCAGTGTCATAGTCCGGCACTTTGCAGTGACATCTCGAATGTAGCCAATACGTAACGAGTGAGACGGTATTGGGGTCCGAAGGATGCCAGAGGGCTACACATTATGCGGTGCCCCTTCAAGGCCATGATTGGCTACCAGTTGCAGCCACCTTGTTAGCCACGTACTACAGCGTGTCATGAACAATCCGTGGCATATCTCGCAAGTTGTGTTGGTTGCAGCCACCCTCTGTGCCAGTTAAAGGTGACCCACGATGTTATACAAGGATTGGCACGCCGTGGACGCATGTTTGGCTTAGAGGGTTCCAGGTTTGCAAGCTTTAAACCGAGCCTTTTGTAACCCTGAGTGATCAGAAGAATTGGCCTGTGAGATCTTCAACAGAGGTGGGGTCCCGCGCGAAGCGGCGGGGTTTTCAGTGGAGAAGAAGCTCCGTATTCTGGAGGAGTAGGCGGCTTGTGCGGCACCGGGCAAAAAGGGGGCGTTGCGGCGTCGGGAAGGGGGTACCGTTCTCCGGTGTCTGTTTGGCGCAACCTGCGTGATACCGGGAAGCGGGTGACGGGCCCGCCACGCCCGTATGCTGAGGTGGTCCAGGAGAAGGCCCGGCTCCAGGAAGAGCGGTGCAAGGCTCGACGGGTGATGGAGGCACAAAAAAATATCAGACGCTTGGGGGATCGCCCACCGGAGCGCCGACGAACCGGCCCGAGGAGTCGGATCCCAGATCTGCAGCTGATTCTGGGCCTGGCTGATGCTGGCAGGTTGGCGGGCCTAAGCCACCACCCGTACTACCGGCGTCTCCGGCCGGCTGCCCCCGGAAAGAGACGCCGGTTGAGCCCGAACCGGTGGCCCACACCGTGGCGAAGGACGGGGTTGAACTCGACCCGCTTCGGTGACCGGGCGGTACGCCCGGTTGGGGCCCCTTTGCTGCATGAAGGTTCGTATTACGGCCACGGGCGCCCGATATACCGCCTTTGGACCGACCACCGAACATCGCCATCCGCGGGTTCATCCGCCCTACCGGACGCCCCGGCAGCGGGCCTCGTGGGGTCGGGGGATATCCCCAGACTCCGTGGACGCCAGAAAGGGGAATCCTACGCGCGGTACAGGGCCCTCGACGTATACCGCCGCTATGGGATCGGAGGGAGAGTAGCTCCGGCAGAGTCCGGTGCGATGGCCGCTGCATTCATTGAGATCACCTGCGAAAATCACCATATCTCGCCGCCCCAGCTCCCCCTTCACCGGGACCGGGGATCGGCGATGACCTCGAAGACCGATCAGCAGAAGAGGGCGGAACGGGGCGGGAATGGTTCGGATGTGAGACCCTACACCAGTAACGACCATCCCTACAGCGAAAGCGCATTCAAGACCAGGCAGTACCGCCCGACGTATCCGTTGCGCTTCGGCTCATTGGAAGAGGCCCGCGGCTGGGTACGTCGGTTCGTGGAAGGGTACACCTACGAACACGATCACACGCATCTGGCCCGGAGGCCTCCCGCCACGGTACACTTTTGGCGGACCCATACTCTCCGGACCCACTGTGAAAAAGTCCTCGCCGACCCGATGGCCAAGCATCCGGAACGCTTTCCCCGCGGGATCCCCCAAGTACCGAGGCCCCGCAAGACCAAGTGGATCAACCCGCCAGCCGCTGAAAAAACGCAGCCCTCAACCAAAAAACCAAGAACCATCACGCGCCAAATGAGACACTCAAATAGTATAACATTCTGTCGCAAAAACACTGACATATTCCGCCACCTGTTGGCCACGTACTGCAGCGTGTTTCTTGCAAGGTTGCCGGTACAGCCCTAAATGGTCGCCAATTGTGGCTTGTTCAGCAGTAATCCAGCCACCAATGGCATCACCCCGTTGAAATTCATTCTGTTCGTGATTAAATCGTTAACGAATCGATTATACCTACTTAATATCCCGGTACTACACGCTCCATAATTTGGGAACGTCACTAACAATCACGGCACTTCAATAATCGTTAGTCTGCGTTCCGACCTGAACATTTCCCTTGGCGGACACTTGTCCGCCGCAATGTTCGTGCTCACATTGGTAATTGCTCCAGATGCTTCGGCACAAGTTGGCACGCTTGCCGGAGTGATTGTGGACGGTGAATCCGGTGAAACGTTGCTTGGGGCTACAGCCCTAATCAAGAACACATCGACCGGTGACGCAACGGACCTTAACGGCAGATTTGAGTTCGAGGCCGAGGCAGGCACCTATACGCTGGAATTTGGCTTTTTGGGGTATCACAGTGTCACGGTCCAAAACATCACTGTGACAGCCGCGAAGACCACGCAACTGGAAATCCAACTCTTCCCCGAGACACTGGCCTATGACCAAGAGGCTGTTGTAGAGGCCTCTATTCTCTTAAATACAGAAGCTGGTCTGCTGCGAGAGCGTTCGAAGTCGGTGGCGGTGAGTGATGCAATTAGCTCGGAGCAAATTAGCCGATCCGGATCCAGTGATGTAGCTGCAGCCATGACCAAAGTGGCCGGAGCATCGGTCATAGACGGCAAATATGTAATAATACGGGGTTTGGGAGACCGCTATGCCCTCACACAATTAAACGGATCTACCCTGCCGAGCGCCGATCCCGACAGGAAAGCCGTTCAACTGGATCTCTTCCCCTCAGCCCTGCTGGAAAACATCGTCACACGGAAGACCTTCACGCCGGATAAGCCAGGCGAGTTCGGTGGTGGACTAGTGGATGTAGCCACGAAGGCGTTTCCTGAACGCTTCACGATGCAGCTTTCGGCGTCGATGTCCTACGATGATCAGGCCAGCCGAATTGTCGATTTTCTGACGTATCCGGGAAGTAGTACTGATTGGCTGGGACGCGATAACGGGCTACGAGCCTTGCCGGATATCCTACAGGACAAAGATCCTGAATCCGAATTGCCATCGGAAAGTGATTTGCGGGACTTGCGCAACGGTGTTACCAACGAGATCCGTGCGGCCCGCGCGGACTCGCTAAACGCCTTTGCAAGTGCGTTTAATAATGTCATGTCACCGATTCACGGCACAACCCCACTCAACCACAGCTTTTCGGCTGTGGCAGGTACCAAGACCTTTCTGTTTGGGCGGCCGCTGGGGCTGACGGGCAGCCTGACTTACGGCCATAAATACAGTTATTACGACGATGGGGTCTATAGTCAATGGCAACTTGTGGGGGGAGACGTAGCCGGTACCGACAATCTGACAAACACGGCCTACTTCGGACCGAATCCGGATCTGAGTCGAATTACGCGTGCTGATTCGCTCGAGGCAGATTCATTCACCAACGAAAGAGGCATAAACGAGGTTAGTTGGGGCACTTCCGGCACGGTGGCGTATCAGCCAAGCGACAATCACCAGCTTGCCTTCACGACCTTGGGCTCGCAGAACGGCATGAGTCAGGCTACATTGCTGGGTGGCTTCCGTGATCAGAGTAGCAACGCTACTTTCTTTACGCGGGCCCTAGACTATGAAGAGCGGTCCATTCGGAGCTTCCAATTACGCGGTGAGCATGGCTTCCGACCAATTCAGATAGAGTGGCAGATATCCAAGGCTGTCAATACACAAGAGGAGCCTGACTTGCGCTTCTTTTCCTCGGACCAAAATATTCGTAAAACGGCCAGCTACGTAGACACCACGTGGTCTTTGGGAGGCGGGAACGCTCCGCCCCCGCAACGTTACTTTCGCGATCTGACCGAAAGCAACCAAGGTGCTGTCCTAGATTTTTCTGTCCCATTCCGCCAATGGGATGGCCTTGGTTCAAAGATCAAATTCGGATTACGTTACGACGATTCAGAACGTGAATTCCGACAGCGACGATTCGAGTATGTCGAAGGCCGCGAAATCGACTTCCGTGACTTCGAAGGCGATGTAGAGAAATATTTTAGTGCCAGTAATCTTGGCGTCCAGGACACGTTGTATGTAGGACCCATCACGGCCTTCAACGCCGGGTTATACATTCTCGAAAATTCACCGGCACGCGCCAACTATGATGCGACGAGGATTATTCGGGCCAGTTATTTGATGCTCGAGCTTCCGTTCACTCGTCGGCTTAAAGTTGTTGGAGGAGCGCGGGTAGAGTCGGCTGAAATAATCACCACGAGTTACGATGAACAGTTGCCCGATTCGCTGAGGCTCGGCGTTCTGGATCAAACGGACTGGTTACCGTCGCTAAACGTCGTGATTGCACTGGGCGAGAATATGAACGTGCGCCTGGCCGCGACTCGCACGTTGGCCCGGCCGACCTACCGTGAACTCGCTCCCTTTCAGAGCTTCAACTTCGTGGGGGGAGATATTGAGGAGGGCAACTCCCTTCTTGAACGAACCCTTATCACCAATTTCGATTTGCGCTGGGAGTGGTTTGTCAGGGCGGGAGAGATCCTGGCCGTGAGTGGTTTTTACAAGTCTTTCATGAACCCCATAGAACGTGTGCTGCGCAACGTGGGAGAAGGGCGGTTTGTATCATACCAGAATGTCCCCCATGCGACTGTTTACGGAGCGGAATTTGAAGCCCGAAAGCGGCTGAATAGTTGGACATTGACCCCCGTCATAAAAGATATTTTGCTGGGTGGCAATCTCACTTTGGCACATTCTGCAACGGATATTCCAGAGGAAGAGCTGATTGTTATTCGCGCCTCGGATCCGGAAGCAAGCACTCGGCGGCAGCTGGCGGGCCAGTCACCCTTCTTGCTGAATCTTAATGCCGCATACGAGAATTTCCGCACGGGCACTGTGCTAGGCGTCTATTACACCGTATTCGGCGACCGCCTTACGGTTGTAACCCAAGGAGCTACACCGGATGTGTTTGAGAAATCGCGTGGCGACCTGAACGTCACTTTCTCACAAGACCTGCCCAAGAATCTGCGCCTAGAGCTTTCCGGCAAAAATCTTCTGGGCGCAGATGCGCGGCAGATTCAAGCCTTCAAGAACAGGATTTACGACTATATCGCGTATTCGCGTGCCCGGTCGTTTTCCGTTGGACTGAGCTACATCATTGATTGAGCCCATTGTCCGGCAATTCATGAATTCAACCCACCTCTTCTTGACATCGAAAAGGCAGCTAGCTGCCTTTTTGTGCTTATGGCAGTTGTTAGGAAACCATTACCACAATAATACTACAGTACAAACTGCCAATGCTTGTAGCTAAAACATCCCAAACTTTCAGAATCCAATGAGAGGCCTCTCATTGACTCTTTTGGCCGCACTGGTGCTCTTATCAGCCGAGGCATTCGCACAGCCGAATCCTGATGTGGAAATGCGTCCGGTGGTCACTGTTACTGATGTCGACATCGATGCAGATGACGTGGTACGGTGGTCCGCTGACAATGTGTATCTGTTAAGTGGACTGGTAATTGTTGAAGCTGGTGCCGAATTGCATATTGACGCCGGCACCGTTGTCAAGGCAGAGACTCATACGGGCACCAGCGCCTCTGCACTGGTCATCGCCCGTGGCGGAAAGATTTTTGCCGAAGGCACCACAACAAATCCCATCATCTTTACGTCCGAGCAGGATAATATTTCCAGCCTTGATTTTCTGGACTACAGGGATCGCGGGCTTTGGGGCGGCATTGTCCTTTTGGGACACGCCCGCACTAATAACCCAGGCGATGCCAGTGGCGATTTCAAAGAGGTTGAGGGCGTCAACGAGCTCTTGTCTGATGGCGATACACGTGCTGAGTATGGCGGCACCGACGACGCTGACAACTCCGGAGTCATGCGCTATGTATCCATCCGCCACACGGGTATAAACATTGGAGAGAGTGACGGAAACGAGATTCAGGGCTTAACGCTTGGAGGCGTCGGCAGCGGGACAACACTGGAAAACATCGAGGTATACGCAAGCGGCGACGACGGTGTCGAGTTCTTCGGGGGCACCGTCAACCTGAAATATTTCGTGAGTGTCTTCAACGCGGATGACGCAATCGACTGGGACCAAGGCTGGCGCGGAAAAGGACAATTCTGGTTTGTGCTCCAAGGCATCGACAAAGCCGGGGCTGCAGCCGAGCAGGATGGCGCAGGCGGGGACGAGCACCTCGAGCCTTACGCCATTCCAACAATTTACAACGTCACCTATGTCGGTGCCGGTTCATCCGCCAACCCGGAATCAGATCGCGGCGAAATGCTCATGTTCCGTGACAACAGCGGCGGCTTTTACCATAACTCGATCTTTACCC
>JAAXGT010000088.1 GCA_012271205.1 Rhodothermales bacterium | reverse complement strand
TTCATGATGTTGCCCTTGTGCACGAGCGTGACATTAGGCTTGCGTTCTTGGATAGCGTACAAGATGGCTGCGCGTACGATGCGGGTCGTGCCCTCACGCGATACCGGCTTGATACCAATACCGCTGGTAGCCGGAAAACGCACCTTGGAAAAACGCTCCGGAAAGGCCTCCGCAAAGAGAGCTTTGAAGCGGTCGGCATCCGCATCGCCCTCCTGAAATTCAATCCCGGCGTAGATATCTTCCGAGTTTTCGCGGAAAATAATCATGTCCACATGCTCAGGGTGCTTTACGGGCGAGGGGACACCGCGAAAATATCGCGTCGGCCGCACACAGGCATAGAGGTCAAGCACTTGGCGCAGCGCGACGTTCAGGCTGCGGATTCCCCCGCCCACGGGCGTGGTCAACGGTCCCTTGATGGCTACGCGGTAGTTGCGGATGGCGCTAAGCGTGTCCGCCGGCAGCCATTCCCCGAACCGGCGATGCGCCTTGTCGCCGGCAAATACTTCGAACCACGTAATGGCACGCCGGCTCCCGTACGCATGCGCTACCGCACGGTCGAATACGTGCTGAGCGGCTCGCCAGATGTCAGCCCCAATGCCATCGCCTTCAATGAAGGGAATGATCGGCCGATCAGGGACAGCGAGTTCACCTTCGGCAAACCCGATGGTATCGCCGCTCGCAGGCGGCACGAGGTGTGTAAAAGACATTCAGTGCAAGTAAGATGTCATGAGTTTTCCAAAATCAACAACTTGGAAGGCGGCGGCAAGGGCACGCTAAAGTTTGCCCAAAAGATCACGCAAGCGGAACTCCCAGACCTTCCATGCAGCTTCGCGAACGATAGCAGGGCTCATCTTGCTCTTGCCTTCAGTACGCTCGGTAAAGATGATCGGGATTTCCAGCAGCCGGAAGCCTTTTTTCCAGGCACGGTATTTCATTTCGACCTGGAAGGAGTAGCCGTTGCTCTTGACGCGGGACAGGTCCAGTGTCTCAAGCACGCGGCGGTGATATGCCACAAAGCCTGCGGTGACATCCCGGACGGGCAGACGTGTAACCAGGCGTGTATACAATCCGGCTCCATAGCTCAGGACTAGGCGGGAGAGTGGCCAGTCCACCACTCGCACGCCATCAATGTAGCGTGAGCCTATGGCCATATCGCACTGGTCTTCCACCACTGGTTGTGCCAGACGCGGCAGGTCGCCCGGGTTGTGAGAAAGGTCCGCGTCCATTTCACATATGCAGTGGTAGTCTTTCTCCAGTGCCAGACGAAATCCTTCCAGGTAGGCCGTACCCAGGCCCAGTTTGCCTTCGCGTTCCAAGAGGCCGATACGATCCGGAAACCGTTCCATGAGCCCGCGCACCAAGCGCGCTGTGCCATCGGGCGAGCCGTCATCCACCACGAGCGCATCCATGTGTTGAGGCTGCTTCATGACGCGCACGAGCGCGGCTTCGATGTTTTCGGCCTCGTTGTAGGTTGGAATTATGACCAGTACAGATCGCGCAGGGTCACGCATCGCTGTTCTCAGGCAAACCGAACGCGCTCAAATGCCATCGGCGGTGCGGAGTTCGCTTTGGATCCAATGAAGTGCGCAACAGTATACCTAGGCCGCGCGCACCACCTGTGCTTGCAGAACACGCGACTTAAGCAATCATGGCCACGAAGACTGACGTTTCGGACGCCATCCAAGTGCCTGAAAGTACGAACGGGCAGTCGAATCCACCTTTTGATGAGATTTCGGTCTCGCTTTCTTTTCGCAAGTACTCTGGAGAGCGTGTTTTGCACACAGATCTGGGGTTGAGTGTGCAGGATATCCGGGACATTTACCGCAACATGCTTTTGCAGCGCCGCTTTGAGGAGCGGTCTGCGCAGATGTATGGCAAACAGAAGATTGCGGGGTTTCTGCACCTGTATATCGGACAGGAGGCGATTTCGACCGGATCGGCCTATGCGCTGAAGCCGGGTCTGGACACCGTGATCACGGCGTACCGTGATCACGGGCTGGCACTCGCATTCGGCATGAGTACAAACGAATGTATGGCCGAACTGTTTGGCAAGGTGGGCGGCTGTTCTCAGGGCAAGGGTGGCTCGATGCACTTTTTCAGCAGGGAGAAGGGCATGTATGGAGGCCACGGCATTGTGGGTGCGCACATTCCGCTGGCTACCGGTATTGCTTTTGCACATAAGTATAGGGGTGACGGAGGCGTGTGCGTGTGCTATCTGGGTGACGGGGCGGTTTGGCAGGGAGCTTTTCACGAGTCGCTGAACCTGGCGGCGCTCTACGGGCTGCCGGCCGTTTACGTAATCGAAAACAATCAGTACGCCATGGGTACGTCTGTTGACCGGGCTGCCGCGGAACCGGATCTTTTCAAGCAGGGAATCTCATATGCCATGCCGGGCGCACTGGCTGACGGCATGGATGTCTTCAGCGTATGCCAGGCGATGCGCGACCATATTGCCATGGCGCGTGAAGGCCAGCCTTCGCTTCTGGAAATTCGCACGTACCGGTATCGCGGCCACTCCATGAGTGATCCAGGCAAATACCGTACGAAGGAGGAGTTGGACACAAAAAAGAATGAGGATCCCATCTTGCAGCTGAAGAGCTATGTGTTGGAATATGGGCTGATGGATAATGATGAGCTCGACGAGCTGGACGCGGACGTAAAGGCTGAAGTGATCCATTCCGTGACGTTCGCTGACAATAGCCCGCCCCCTCCGCTGGAGGCCATCTACGAACACGTCTATACGCAAGGAGATTACCCCTTCATCGAGTAGCGCGACCCGCCCTGTATATAATATAGTAGTGTAAGCGTCATGGCACAGTTGCAACTGCGTGAGGCCATTCGCGCAGCAATGGTGGAAGAGATGGAGCGGGACGAGTCCATCTTCCTTATGGGTGAGGAGGTGGCCGAGTACAATGGCGCCTACAAAGTGAGCGAAGGCATGCGCGACCGATTCGGGGACCGGCGCGTCATTGACACCCCCATCAGTGAGAACGGTTTTGCCGGTCTGGGACTGGGGGCTTCGATGAGCGGACTGCGTCCGATCATCGAATTCATGACTTGGAACTTCGCCTTTGTCGCGATGGATCAGATTGTGAACAATGCCGCGAAGATCCGCTATATGTCTGGCGGTCAGTTTTCGTTTCCCATCGTGTTTCGGGGGCCAAACGGGGCGGCTGGGCAACTTGCAGCCACGCATAACACTTCGGTGGAATCGCTGTACAGCTGTTTTCCGGGGCTGAAGGTAATTTCGATTTCGAATCCGGACGATGCGAAGGGCCTCCTGAAATCAGCGATTCGAGACAATGACCCGGTCGTGTTTCTGGAAAGTGAGTACATGTATGGTATGCGCGGCGAGGTATCCGATGATGCGGATTACACTATTCCGATCGGAAAAGCGCGTATAGGGCGTGAGGGTGACAGGGTGACCATCGTTGGGCACAACAAGAGTTACTGGCGTGCGATGGAGGCTGCTGAAATGCTGGCCGCGGATGGGATCGAGGCCGAAGTGGTTGATCCGCGCACGATTCGCCCCTTTGACTGGGAGACTGTAATCCGGTCCGTAAAGAAGACCAACCGGTGCGTGGTTGTGGATGAAAGCAATCCGTTTGCGAGTGTGGCGAGTGAGGTGGCCTTTCAGCTGCAATCAAGGGCCTTTGACTGGCTCGACGCTCCCGTAGCTCGCATTACGGCCAAGGACACGCCGGCACCGTACGCGAAGAACCTGATGGCGTATTATTTGCCGAGCGCGGAAGAGGTATACCGCGCCTGCCGCGACGTACTGTACCTTACATAAAGGCACTGAAGTTTCCAGGCATATTCCTGCCGGTCAAGCGACGATGGCTATTGCAATAGAAATGCCGAAGATGACGGACACCATGGAGGAAGGGGTTCTGGTGCAGTGGATGGTCGAGGAAGGCCGTGCGATTGCTGCGGGGGATGTGATTGCACAGGTTGAGACCGACAAGGCCACGATGGATGTGGAAGCCTACGACGACGGAGTGCTGTTGAAGCGTGTCGCGCAGGAGGGCGATGCCTTGCCGATTGGGGGCTTGATTGCGGTGCTTGGCGAGGAGGACGAAGATATAAGTGATGTGCTCGCCGAATACAAGCGTGGCCTAAGCGCCGTCCCGGAGGCTGAATCGGGGAACCAGGCCGGAGAGCCCGGACGACTCGACGTACGGCCTGCTGCCGCGCCCCCCCCCGCTCCGGTGCCTGCAGGGCGCATTAAGGCGTCACCACTTGCCAAGCGTATGGCAGCGGATCACGGACTGGTGCTCGCGCATGTACCGGGATCCGGGCCTGAAAGGCGTATCATCAAGAGGGACATTGAAGCAGAGCTGCAGCGTGTCCCTGCGCCGGTGCCGACTGGTGACCGCAGCTTTGACTCGGTGCGTCTGACGCAGATGCGCAAGGTGATTGCACGCCGGCTGAGTGAAAGCAAGTACACTGCGCCGCACTTCTACCTGAGTGTGGATGTAGCCATGGAGCGCTGCGTGGCCGCACGACGGGAGCTGAATGTTCGCGCTGAGCGCACAGATGGCCAGAAGATTTCCTACAATGATCTGGTGACAAAAGCATGTGCGGCAGCGCTTGTGCAGCATTCTGACGTAAACGTGACCTACATGGACGAGGAGGGGGAGATCCGACGGTATGCCTATATAGATATAGGTGTAGCGGTCGCGGTTGAGGAAGGGCTGATGACGCCGGTCGTGCGTGACGCCGATCAGAAAGAGGTGTTTCAGATTGCCGCGGAGACCGCCGCGCTGGCGGCCCGAGCGCGCGCCCGTGCCCTGGCTCCCGAGGAAATGGCGGGATCGACGTTCACCACCAGCAATCTCGGCATGTTTGGCATTGAGTCCTTCACGGCGATCATTAATCCGCCTAATGCCTGTATACTGGCAATCGGTGCCGTTCGGGACGTGCCGGTCGTCCAAAACGGAGTCCTGATTCCCGGCAAGCGTATGAAGCTGACGCTGTCCTGCGATCATCGCGCGGTTGATGGGGTGGTCGGGGCACGCTTTCTGTCCACGGTGCAGGGTTTTTTGGAAGAGCCGCTTACGCTCTTGCTGTGATGGCGCGGGCCTGAGATGACGCTGGCCCACATTTCTGATGTTCATTTCGGGCGGATTCGTGACGATCGAATTGTCAGGGCCCTTACGGAAGACGTAAATGCGCATACTTGTGATGTGGTGCTGGTAACCGGCGATCTTACGCAGCGTGCGCGCGTGAAGCAATTCAGGGAGGCGAAGGCTTGGTTGAGCACGCTGGCGGCGCCTGCGCTGGTCATTCCGGGCAATCACGATGTGCATGCCTGGTGGCACCGGCCGGACTTGCGCCTGCTGCATCCGCTCAGGCGCTACAAGCGAATGATTACGGCTGACTTGATGCCGCACTTTGAGCGCCCCGGCCTGGCCGTACTGGGTTTAAACACCGCGTACGGCCGTACGATCAAGGGCGGCTATTGTGAGAAGAGCCACGTGTCCCGAATTATGCGTTATTTCGAGAGGCTTCCCCGCGACACATTCAAGGTGATCGCGGTGCACCATCCATTGGCTGAAGATCCAGTCTTGGATCACGGTCTGGATGTAGCGCGGGGTGGTGAGGAGGTCTTGGATGCGGCTGAGCACGTCGGTGTGAACCTGGTGTGCGGAGGCCACTGGCATTTATCCCGCGTGGCGCCACGCGGGATCGGCGCTTACAAGGTAGTGATCGGGTTGGCAGGCACGGCGGCGTCTGACCGGTGGCGTGCTCCGCAAAGGGGCGTTAACAGCTGGCACGCTATCCGCGTGGACAAAGACCGGTTTGTGATTACTGTGCGGAAGTACGCACGCTTTCTGGGCTGCTTCGAGTTCGAATCCGAACACAAATTCCGGCGCAGTGGGGTGTAATGGCTTCTGGTATGACGACTTTGTGCCAGAGAGCACGTCAATGCGGACCATTGTCCAGCACAAATGCCAACATTTGGGAATGCTACCTGTTGGCCCTCGTGCCCGCGACACATTAGGGGAATGCGGTCATTGCAAGCCGTGGTCCTCCGCCACCGAGTGAGGTCTTAATCTGGCATGACCGTTTTGGGTACGGCGGGTAAAGGGCCCCTTTGGTGCTCCTTGGACTGTGCTGAAATTTAACATGGGAATTGCGACGGGAATACTTGACAGGTGGGTATCCCGCGCTTACCTTTGCCTCGGTATGTTGGAAATCAGTCAACTCGGAGATGTACGTATCGGTTATGGGGCTCTCTCCCGTACCGGGCAAAGCTCTTGCCACAATGGCCTGTCGGTTACGTATGCCGCCGCCTTGTCGTGTACATGCCTTGTAGCGGGTGTGGATTCACCCGATTTTCCGGTATCGGTGCGGGCCGATACCGGCGATTACTCATTCACAAACTGGGGGAGGACTCCAAACCATGAAACATCTTACACAACTTTTGAGCGTTGGCTTGCTTCTTGTGCTCGTTGCGGGCACGGCGGTGAACGAGGCAGAAGCGCAGAATAGGCTTTATGCTTCGGTGAACGGCGATAAGGGCACCAGTAATGATTGTATGAATCCATCAAATCCGTGTACCGTCGCGCGGGCTGTCGAAGTTGGAAAGGCAGCTGACTCCGTTGCCGTACTTGTGGATTCAAGGGGTGCAGCGGTCGAAATAGATGTCGGGGATCAACTCGTAATCACTTACGACTTGAAGATTGGGGCTTATATGAACAATTCAAGCCCCACGGTGAATGTCCCGGCCACGCTTATGTTGACAGGTGACTTAATCGATATTAAGGCAGGCGCTCAGGTAAATGCCGATGCTGACTTGGCCCTCGTCCTGCTGCCAAAGCAGGTGATGATAGGGGGTAATGACGTGGCTGCCGAGGCCAATATCAAGGGCTCCGTGACAATTGGGGGGAGCGGTTATAGAGTGGAGGTTGATCAGCCTGATAACGCGAGTGACTGTATGGTGTTCGACGATCTTACGATTGGTGGCCGCGTGGAATTGGCGCCGGATGATGACTGTGACCCCGACGGCCCCCTAGTTCATATCAGGAACAGCCTCACCGTTAACGAGAGGTTGCAGCTTCGCAATTCAGCCGTGCTTCGGGTAAGCGCCGCGAAGGGCGCTAGCGGATTCGTAAGGATCAATGATCGTGTGTTCGGCGGCGGGGCAAAGCTTGAGTTGAGCGTGAGCGGTTATGCTGAGCCGGACTTCACGAAAGCCAAACCCTACGACAAGAAGACTTGCTATTCAGTGGCAGGCAATGGCAGTTTGGAGATAGACATCGATGTGGTGGCAGCACAGTATATATGCATTAGTGTGCCCGTGATAGGTGGAGGTGACGAGTCTACGATCTATGCTGGAACGGTTGCGTTTACGGGTGCTGTCGCGCATGACGGCATAATAGTTAGCAAAGGTGCGGCGCGCACGGAGTTTCGGGGGGGGTTGACTATTAGTGACAATCTTGTCGTTGATGCTAAGCTGATTTCGTCGACGGGTTTGAAAGAGCTCAATCCTGTGAGGGCGACGGACTGGGACGACAACGACAACGATATAGTAGATTCCACGGAGGTCGCAGACGCAGTGGGCGCCTTTGCCTACTTGGACAATCCGCTTGTTTTGGCCGATAGCTTGGCAGCATGCGGGCCAGCTAATCGTCCTGGCGTCCACCTGTACAGATCCTCGACGTTCCAGGAGGGGCTGGTGGTGAAGAACATCCCTGCACAAGAAATAGCTGAGTATACACCGCATAAACCTGCGGTACCTGATAACAAAGATACAGAGGATGTGGATGAGTCTGAAGACGAGGTTGACGAGAAGGGAATTATCGCGGTGCCGTGTC
The DNA here is from genome assembly GCA_012271205.1 of Rhodothermales bacterium. GTDB lineage: Bacteria > Bacteroidota > Rhodothermia > Rhodothermales > Bin80 > JAAXGT01. The sequence continues at coordinate 12,301 of JAAXGT010000088.1, read as the reverse complement.
AGACTGGCGTCTTTTTCCATGGCTCCGGGTCCTCTGTAGTTGAGGGACGCTTCGAAGGCGATAATGATTTGTTTTCCGTCCCCACCCTTGGCTATGAAGAAATGGGAGGCTATGTGTGGTTGGGCTCGACCTCGTCGAGTGCTCACAACCTTACCTTGATGGGCGATTTGGACGTAGCCGGAAGCATGTCCAGATTTGAGATGAATAATCCAGCGAAAGCTCCCAATGTTGACGGATGCACCGGTGCAGGCGTCTTGGCGTCTGGCAACAAGTTTAACAAGGTTGTTTTTGGTGGTGGTGAGGATCAGCAGCTTCAGTTTGACTCGCGCCTAGGCCATACCCTGAATATTCCGGCAATATCGATCAACAAGTCTGGTGGTGCTAGGCTGGAAGTCTTCGATGGCGACGCAGGCTTTACAGCCAATTACATGGAGGTGATTGAAGGCACGCTGCTGACCGGGACAATCCAACGAGGCGCTTTGTTCTCATTTGCCGGGGCCGACCTGGCGCTCGTTTTGAATCAAAGTGGTGGCCTCACGTCAGAACACAAGGATTTTTATTCCGGAACTGGACCGATTGCCGTCTATTATGGTGGCGGAATGGCCCATAATATCGGTGGCGAGATCCCCGCTTCGATTAATTCACTGACCATTGCATCGGGCGGTAACGTCAATCTTGAGGGAAAGCTGACCACTAATACCCTGAACATGTATGCAGGTACACTTTCGCTGGGAGCTAAAGGGGACTTGGTGGTTGTAGGTGAAGTAACCGTGGGCAATACCGGCAATATTGAAGTAGGCTCCGGGAAGTTCACCCCAGGAATCCAGTTGGAATTCGTCGGCAACGCGAGTCGGAGTGCCGGCGGTTTCTGGCCGGCCGAAGCGACTATGGCCGATGCAGCTGCAGCCGCAAAGGACGAAAAGCGGAAGATTAGCATCAAATCTGCCTGTAAAGGCGCACTCAAGGTGGCTTTGAATGCGGGATATACCCCGCTTGGTGGCTCACTTCTCATTGAGGATGGCACACTTGATCTCAACGGGAATAGTCTCGTGGCAAACCCCCGCGTCCCCACAGGGGGTATACAACAAGTCGGCGATGACGCATTCTTGTGTGATTCGATGAATGCTCCTGTATGCTCGGCATCGTCTGCGGCAGGCAGGGAAATTGAACTCGCCGATGCGTTTGCTAAAGCCTTGGAGCGCGTACACGAAGAGGACACACCATGGAATCGTACCGCGCTCGAGGATGCTCGGTCTGCACTTAATTCAGCACGCCAAGCCAAGGCGGCAGATTCTGATAACGGCATTTATCTCGGACGGGTGCCAGAGAAAACAACTGATAAACCTGTGGTCGTTATTCAGGTCGACGGCAGGAAAGAGGGCAGTGACGTTCGGGTTGGTATGATTCCAAAGGTTGTCATAGTCGGAGGGTCAGTCCATTTTAGAGGAAAGGCAGGTGCGGACGGGGACCGGATGGATGTGCTGTGGATTGCGCAGAAGAGCATTACCGGTGGTACAGTTACTGTAGACAGTACGTTGGACAAACTACATGTCCACGGTGACCTCATGATTGAAAGTGGTAGTCTGTCATTCGCTGATTCGACTGAGAGTGAATCTAAGCATGAGACACAGCTTGGCTTCGTTTATGGAAACCACAGGCAGATGGGCGGCAAGGTCGATGTCAAGGGGCATGACTATACGGTGATGGGGAATTTTGAGCAGGCTATGGCAGATTCTACTGGGAGCACTATGCTTGTAGATTCGCTTGGCGTGGCGTCTACCTTGGCTACGACTGCAACCTTTGACCTTGGCGGCGGCACGCATACCGTCAATGGGGATTTCCTAGTGGCCATGGACGGTGATAATGCTCCAAACAGCTACCTGCTGGATAATGGTGAGTTGGTCGTAATGGGTGATGTTCATTTTGAGGGCACAGGCGATGTCTCCGATGGTGAACCTGAGATGCAGGGCCTCACGGGTGACGTCACGTTTATGGTGCCATCAGGCGAAATGCAGTCTGTGTGGGTATTGGATAGTGACGACGCACAGCTTGACGATGTCATGCTCAGCTCAGGGGGCGTAATGCAGAAGAGCAACGTGACCCAGAAGGGTAATCTGGTGCTGCAGACTGGCATTATTCATAATAGCGGTGACCTCTTTTGGCAGAGCCTTAACACGTCTCTTGAGAAGGACTTGGTCGGGCGCCTTTCCGTACCGGAGATGGACGCGGAAGGCAAGGCCGAAGAAGCTGCAATATTCTTGGGCTCGCGGTACAGCTTTGTGGCAGGAGCGGTCAAGCGGAAAGTGAGTGTGGGTAACGCCGGCGGTGGTGTCGTGACCGGTGGTTATATCCTCCCGACGGGGGCAATGGCTCCGGAAGATGGAAGGAGAGACTTCTACCGCCCGGTAATCCTGCAATTCGGCGCTGATTTGATTCCACCGATGGATGTCATGGCTTCGACGTATTCGAATCCGGATTCGGTGATGATGGAGTGGCCGGAGGACGGTATCAGTGTTCCAGCTGCAGGTGGCGGAGCATTTAACCTGGACACGTATGCCAACCTCTTCTGGAAAATCAACTTCGAAGTTGTACCGCCACAGGATCCGAACTTGCGTGTAGCCGCTGATGGGCTTGCGGGTATCAACAACATTCTTGGACTGCGCATCGTGCAGTGGGACTGCGACGGCACAAATCCAAGACTGGCCGGAGATTTTGACACGGCAGGCGACCCGATTGACGATGAAACGTTTTCGGCCAACGGCAGGATTAGTGGTATACCGAGCCTGACGCAGGAAGGCGTGCCGGTTGAGCTGTGCAATATCTTTGGCATTGCTGCGAATTACTTGGAGAATCCGATCGGAATTGCACCGCCGGATCCGCCACCGATGATTCCGACAGCCACATTGCAGTTAATCCATAACGTGGTTGGCGCTGTTGTCGACGTGTATGTGGACGACTTGAGAGTGGCGGATGACTTTGCATTTCAATCGGCAACGGCCTTGAGCCACAAAGTGGCCGAAGGTGCTCATAAGGTTCATATCGTGGCGGCAAATGCTCCGGATAACTCAGTTCCGCTCTACACGATGGATGTAAATCTGACAGCTGATGAGAATTACACCGTCATCGCGAGCGGCAACGTGACCAACGTGAAGCTGAATGTGATCAAGGGAGCCCGTACGGAGTCAGCTGCAGAGGCAAAGGCGGAATTCCGGCTCGTGCATGGAGCTGCTGGCTTGGGCGACGTGGACATTCGTCCACTGGAGCAGGCGGAAAATACACCTACGGGCGTGCTCTGGGCCAATAACTTTACGTTCGGCACATATACCGGATACAAGAGTGTGAACCCGGGTACCCATCACATCGAGGTTACGACGGCAGCCCAAGATCGTCAGATTGATGTCTTCCTAATGGATCTGGGTGATTACATCGATGAGGCGCTGGTGCTGGCTCTGTCGGGTGCAGGGGCATCATCGAGTGAGGGCTTAACGATTATGGGTGTGACAACCTCTGGTGAAGTGTTCTTCCCGCAGGTGATCACTGCAGCCGAGAGCGGTGAGGAGCTGCCGACGGAGTTTGCACTCCAAGGCAACTATCCGAATCCGTTCAATCCTTCGACCCGTATCCAATTTGATCTTCCGAAGACAGCCGAAGTGACGGTTCAGGTCATCGATATGCTTGGCCGTAACGTCATGACCGTGCCGGTACAGAAGATTGAAGCAGGGGCGAAACGGACCATTGAGCTGAATGCTGCGAGCTTGGCTTCTGGTCCGTATCTGTATCGTCTGATTGCGAAGTCCGTATCCGGTGTTGAGGTCGAGACAGGCCGTATGGTGCTGATTAAGTAACCCGGTGCCAGTAAGGCGTAGAAAGGCCTTGCAGCGCCCCGGCATCGTTCTGGTGCCGGGGCGCTTGCCGTTTGTATAAGCCTGCAGGTTTGTACAACCGCGAAAGGCGGGAACGCAACGTTCGTAGAATCGTGCATTAAGTCGTAGGGCCGGATGGTACAAAGGGGCCAAAGCGGACTTGAACATCCCATGCAATTCACTCGTCTTCTAGCTAGCGCACTGGCTACGCTTATCCTTGTATTGCCGAGCGTGGCGCAAAAAACCCCGGACATCAGCATAGACTATGGGGCATTTGCGTTTGATGCATCGGAATCGATGGTCGAAATCTATATGGCTATCGGTGCCGCATCACTCCAATACGAAAACGCAGAACGGGGTTATCAGGCCATATTGCCGGTTGGACTTAGCCTGTGGCGCTCTACTGATGCGGCGCTAGAGGGCACACCGGATTCTGTGGTGTGGGAGCGGGAAATCGACCTTGCGTTTTCCGTCCGGGATACCAGCACGTTGGAGGAGGGCCAAGTCTTTATTCGCCAGATTCGTGTGACCATTCCCCCCGGCGAATATGAACTGAGGGCCAGCGTGCTATCGCCAGATGGCGATCGTCTGGATGCGGAGCGCGATTTGATTATACCTGACTTTGCGCAGCATGAGAGCTGTGTGTTTTCCGACATCACCCTTGCTTCAACCATTACGCGTTCTGATGACCGTGAGGATGCGTTCCACAAGAATGGACTCTCGATACTTCCAAACGCGAGTCAGCTATACGGCATGGGGGCCTCCAGTTTGTTCTACTACGCGGAGGCCTATAACTTGGCATGTGCCGCGTCAGACGGGGGAGAATACACGCTGCTGACGTACGTTTCGGAAGCGAATCAGGCTGCTCCTCTTCCAGGTTTGCAAAAGCGTTCTGTACGCCAGGCACGTGACATAGATGTACTCGTGGGATCCTTCGATGTCAAGAGCCTTCCGTCCGGCACGTATTTTTTGCGGTTCGTGATTCTCAATGAAGCGAATGAGGCCTTGGTAGAGCAGAGCCGGAAGTTTTTCGTTTTCAATCCAAGTGTGGCTAGTGCCACTGCGGCAGCGCAGCAGCCACGGACGGTGTTTGAAACCAGCGGCTATGCCACGATGCCGGAAGAAGAGGTGAGCCAAGGCTTGGAGCATGCCCGCGTTATCGCTACCGAGCAGGAAACCCGACGCATCCGGCGCATGTCAGACCTTGAGGCACAGCGGCGATTCCTTATGGAATTCTGGCAAGTCCGAGACCCATCACCGGAGACGGAAGAAAACGAATTCAGGAACGACTTTTACAGCCGCCTCATGTACGCGAACGAACGCTATTCAATTCGTAACCGCGAGGGATGGGAGACCGACCGCGGCCAAGTCTTGGTTAAGTACGGGAGGCCCACATCGATAGAGCCTCACCTGTATGATAGCGGCTTCAAGCCGTACGAAATCTGGGTTTATAACAGTATTCCGGGAGAAGGGGAGGCTCAGTTTGTGTTCGCTGATCTGGACGGTTTCGGAGATTTCGAACTCGTCCACTCGACCGTGATAGGAGAGCGAAAACTGGCTAACTGGCTCGAGGAACTCGCTAATATCTACTAGGCGTGGAAATCACATCGATCGGTGCGCTCGCCGATAATGCGGGTTCGGCGGTAATCCTGAAGGGATGGCTAACCAATAAGCGGGTGTCGAAAGGGCTGCTGTTTCTGGTCTTGCGGGATGGCTCGGGAATAGTCCAGTGCATCGTTAACCAGCGTGATGTCAGTTCGGACTCGTGGCAGGCGGCCTCCCAGGCCACACAGGAAAGTGCTCTCGAAGTAGCCGGGACCGTTGTAGTTGACGCACGTCAGACAGGTGGGGTTGAATTGCAGGCGATCCACGTCAGCCTGATTCACCTGACCCGCTATTATCCCATCACACCAAAGGCTCACGGCATAGAATTCCTGATGGACCGGCGCCACTTGTGGCTGCGGAGCCGCCGGCAGTGGGCTGTTATGCGTGTCCGTAATCGAGTTATCATGTCCATCCACGAGTTCTTTCAGGAGCGTGGCTTCCTGCAGATGGACGCGCCGATTCTGACCGGCAACGCAGTTGAAGGCACCAGCACGTTGTTTGAGATCGACTATTTCGGTCAAACCGCCTACCTGACACAGAGTGGCCAGTTACATGGCGAGGCTATGGCCATGGCCTTTGGCAAGATCTATACGTTTGGCCCCACATTTCGCGCCGAGAAATCCAAGACGCGCCGCCACTTAACGGAATTCTGGATGGTAGAGCCTGAAATGGCATTCTATGATCTGGATATGAACATGGAGCTGGCTGAAGATTTTCTGATTCGCCTTGCGGCGGATGTCGTGCGTGATTGCCGGAACGAGCTGGAGCTTTTGGGTCGTGATATTGCTGCGCTCGAACGCGTACAAAAGCCGTTTCCGCGCATAACCTATACGGAGGCCGTGGAGCTCTTAAAGAGTGATCGAACGATGGCACTCCTTGATGCGAGGCTCAAGATACTGCTAGGAGAACGGCTCTCACTCGAACGCGAGCGTGCGGACAACAAGGCCGCCTATGGCCAAGCAAAGGAATGGAAGCGGCGCCGCATGGATGCGCGAGACATTGAAATCAACACGCGCTTGGATGAGATCGCTGAAGAGTTGCGCAACATCCCGGCTTGGCGGAAGTCCGCGCGGGAATTCGAATGGGGGAGCGACTTTGGTGGAAGCGACGAAACACTACTGACCTGGCACTTCGAATGTCCGATTATAGTCCACCGGTATCCGGCAGCGGTCAAGGCCTTCTATATGGAGCGCGATCCCGAAGATGAGCGCTTGGCGCTGGGTATGGATGTGCTGGCGCACGAGGGGTTTGGCGAGATCATTGGCGGCGGACAGCGCACGGACAACCTCGAGTTTTTAGAGAAACAGATTGCCGTGCACAACCTGCCTAGGGAAGCATTCGAGTGGTATCTGGACTTGCGTCGTTACGGAAGCGTACCGCACAGTGGATTTGGGCTCGGACTTGAGCGAACTGTGTTTTGGATTTGCGGGTTGGACCACGTGCGGGAATCCATCCCCTTCCCACGCATGCTGGGAAGGATTGCGCCGTAGCACTATGCCGGCGGAAGAATACGCGCACATTGCGCTGAAGTACAACGAGCTCGAACCTGATGTCATGCGAGAGCGTGCGACCTTATTCGCGGAGCTCATGCAACGCCGCCGGTCAGTCAGACATTTCAGTGACCGCCCGGTGCCTCAGGATTTGATCGAAAAAGCCATTCTGACAGCCGGTACGGCTCCCAGCGGGGCGCATAGAGAGCCGTGGCATTTTGTAGCAGTAAATGATTCGGCACTAAAGGTGCAAATACGCGTGGCCGCGGAACGGGAAGAGCGTGAGGCTTATACCCGTCGTATGTCGAAGGAATGGCTGGAGGCTCTTGTTCCACTAGGGACAGATTGGCACAAGCCGTTTCTGGAAACAGCTCCTTGGTTGGTCGTGTGCTTCGCAAAGAATGTGGGCGATGACGGTCGCAAGAATTACTATGTCCAAGAGAGTTGCGGCATTGCGTGTGGTCTCTTTATTGCAGCTTTGCACAACATGGGCTTGGTGACCTTGACCCACACGCCCAGTCCCATGCGGTTTTTGGGTGAGATCCTTCAGCGCCCCAAGCACGAACGGCCCTATGTGCTATTTCCAGTGGGTTATCCGGATCCTGATGCGACTGTGCCTGACTTGCACCGTAAAAACATAGCGCAACTGGTGACGTGGCTCTAAACGAAGCAGCAATTCACATTTGATCAAATGCTACTGGGTGTTAGCGATTGCAGGCTTGATCACTGCACCAAATGGTATCAAGCGTAAATATGCGGTGTTCTGGTACATTCGTCCAGAGATTATGTCTGCATATATTTGGGGCAGGGCTAGTGCACGAACAGCATGGTGGTATAGCTGGGCAATGTCCACTTGTCGCCGGGTATCAGCTGCTCAAGCTGGTCAGCCGCCTCACGAACCTGCAGCATAGCCGGAATAACGTGGTCCCGCTTGCGAACGGCTTCGGCATGCAAATCGTCGCCTTCCGCTGCCAGTTGGGCATTTAAGTTCTCAATAGCGGAGCGGATCGCATTGATGGTACCGTTTACCTCTTCGGCCGTAGCCAACACCCCATCGCTGCTGCTCAGGCCAGCCTTTTTGGCCTGTATGCACGTTTGCGTGAGCTCATGCAGATACGCAGCCGCAGCCGGCAATACCGCCGTTCGGGCCATCGACTCCAACGTACGTGCCTCGATGTCCAGTGACATGTCGTACTGCTCAAGCATAACTTCCATGCGGCTATCCAGCTCTGCCTCTGAAAGCACACCATACTTGCCGAAAAGCTCGACATTCTTGTCACTGGTCATAACCTCAAGTGCGTCTACCGTTGTGCGAAGGTTGAGCAGGCCGCGGCGTTCCGCTTCTTGGTGCCATTCCTCCGCATAGTTATCGCCCTCAAAGAAGATCGTTTGCGAATCGGTGGCCACGTCGCGCACCAGATGGAGCAAGGCCGTCCTAAAGACTTCCGGGTCATGCCGATCTTTGTTACGCAGTCGATTCCGTAGGGAGGTAGCCATATAATCCAGCGATTCCGCCACCGTTACGTTGAGCACTACGTTTGGAAAGGCAAGAGACTGACTTGAACCGACGGACCGGAATTCAAACTTGTTGCCGGTGAAGGCAAACGGTGATGTCCGGTTGCGGTCTCCCGTATGCCGCGGTACGAGTGGCAACAACGTGACCCCCAGAAACAGATCCGTCTCCTTGCCGCTGTGCAACTCTTCGCCGTTGATGAGCTGATCGTAGATGTCACGCAGCGTCTTGCCCAAGAACACGCTCATAATTGCCGGTGGGGCCTCATTGGCGCCTAGACGGTGATCATTAGCGGCCGAGCTTACGGAAATACGCAACAGGTCCTGATGCCGATACACTGCGCGGATAACAGCCGTGCAGAAGAATAGGAAAATCAGGTTTTCATGCGGTGTATCACCTGGATCGAGGAGATTGGTGCCTGAATCGGTGGCTATCGACCAGTTGATGTGCTTGCCCGATCCATTGATACCGGCGAACGGCTTTTCGTGAAGCAAACACACCAGCCCATGCTTTCGGGCGATACGCTTAAGCGTAATCATGATAAGGTGCTGGTGGTCAGATGAAATGCCGCTGATCTCAAAGACGGGTGCGACCTCGTACTGGCTAGGTGCCACCTCATTGTGCCGGGTTTTGACCGGAACACCAAGCCGGTATAATTCTTTTTCGGCCTCCAGCATGCACGCCAAAATGCGGCTGGGAATCTCGCCAAAATAGTGGTCGTCAAGCTGTTGTCCCTTGGGTGGTGCACAGCCGATAAGTGTGCGACCGGCATTTACCAGATCCGGACGCCTGTAGAAAAACTCTTCATCGATCAGGTAATACTCCTGCTCTGCACCTACGGTCGTCTGGACACGTTCAACATGCTCACCAAAAAGCCGCAGCACGCGGCGCGCCTGACGGTCGAGCGCGTCAATGGATCGTAAGAGAGGTGTCTTATGATCGAGTGCCTCGCCCGTCCACGACACAAAACACGCAGGAATGGCCAAGTAACATCCATTGTCATTCTCGGCCAGGAAGGCTGGCGAAGAAGGGTCCCAGACGGTGTATCCCCGGGCTTCATGTGTGGCCCGCAGGCCGCCGCTGGGGAAGCTGGATGCATCGGGCTCGCCCTGAATCAGGTCACGGCCACGAAGAGAGGTGACCGCTTGGCCCACTTGGGTGGGATTAATAAAGCTGTCGTGCTTGCCCGCAGTCAGTCCCGTCAAAGGCTGGAACCAATGCACAAAGTGCGTGGCCCCATGCTCGATTGCCCACTCCTTCATGGTTAACGCAACGATTTCAGCATCGTGCGTTGCCAAAGGAGCACTCTTGGTAATGGAGTTTACCATGCCCTCAAAGACCGTTTTGGGCAGCCGCTTGCGCATCTCGTCGATACCAAACGTATTTTCCGCAAAGTGGTCTTCCAAGTCCGGTGGTTCAATCGGAGTCGATTGCTGTGTCCGACCCTTCTTTGCAGCAGTAAGGTTGTGCAAATGCGTGCTCATCACTAGTTAATTGAGTTTGCGGATTGATTTCTGATACCGCGCGCAAAGATATCAATTACCCCGCAAAATAGCGCTGCGCTTCAGCGTCTGTTTTGGAACGTTGCCATAGTTTTACAAGAAATACATGCCAGCGACTAAACTATTTGATTTCCAATGCTGTACTGGTCTAAGATTTTGAAGCTGGGGCTTTTGCTAATATCCTTGCTGTTTTCGCTCCGTTCTGTGGATGATCACCCTAACGTGTTGTTTGTGATCGCAGACGACTGGAGCTGGCTGCATGCAGGCACCTACGGAGATTCAATCGTGGGAACCCCCACCATCAATCGAATTGCGGATGAAGGCGTCCGGTTTGAGCACGCTTACGTGGCTTCCCCCTCCTGTACCCCATCACGGGCCTCTATTCTGACCGGCCAATGGTTTTGGCGTCTGGAGCAGGGGGCCAACCTCTATGGTCCTCTACTGCCTGAACACGCTGTGTTTCCAGATTTGTTGGAGGAAAGCGGCTACCATGTTGGCTTTACGCGCAAAGGTTGGGGGCCTGGCAATCTGGGAGCACGCACGCGCAATCCTGCGGGTGACCGTTATGCCTCGCTGGAGAATTTTTTGGAGGCTCGTCCTGGCGATCGACCATTCATGTTCTGGTTTGGTACGCATGATCCTCATCGCGCGTATGAGCCAGGTAGCGGGGCGCAAAGTGGTATTGACCTTGACGGTATAAACGTGCCGGCAGCCTTTCCAGATGTGCCCGAAGTCCGCAGCGACATTGCAGACTATTACTTTGAAGTGCAGCGCATTGACCGGGAGCTGTCCGAACTGTTGGATTTGCTCGAAAAGGCGGGAGAGCTCGATCAAACGCTCATCGTTATTACGAGCGACAACGGCATGCCATTTCCACGGGCCAAGAGTATGCTCTATGACTTGGGCACGCGCGTGCCGCTTATAATGCGCTTGCCGGGGTTGATTGCACCGGGGCGTGTGGTGACGGATATGGTCAGCCTTACCGATTTAGCCCCGACATTCCTGGCGCTGGCGGGGCTTGACCAGCCGGAAGCAATGACGGGTCAGAGCCTTGTGCCACTCCTGCGATCGCGTGAGTCAGGGTTAGTGGACCCCACGCGGACGGCGGTGTATTTCGGGAAGGAGCGACATGTGCCTTCCCAGGAATCTCCGGATGGTGGCGGCTACCCCATGCGTGCCATTCGTACGCACGACTATCTGTATATTCGGAATTTCCGGCCCGACCGATGGCCCGGGGGCACGCCCAACGAGGAGCGCGCCTTCATGTCCGGCGCTTGGTATTCAGACACCGATGCGGGGCCGACAAAACACGTTATGATCGCCGGGCGGCATGATAATCCAGCCAACGCAGCATTGTATGATCTGGCTTTTGGCAAACGACCGGGTGAAGAACTGTATGATCTGAATGCCGATCCGGAGCAGCTGTACAATCTGGCACTCGATCCAGCATATGCGGCGCCAAAGCGCACTCTCTGGAATCAGCTGTTAGCGACGCTAAATGCAACGGGTGACCCACGCGTGTTGGGAACCGGCGACTTTTTCGACCTCCAGCCCTATACTGGAGGCGTAGTAAGACGTCCAAATGAGTGAATGGGCCACTCATTTGCGTATCCATCAACAGTCAGAAGTCGTCCACCCCCGGTCTGATCGGTACACTTGTCCTACCGCAAGCAAGCTCCAATGATCACTGCAGTCGAGAAGCGGTGTTGGCAGCGGGCTGGACTGGCCACCTGCATTCAGCATACCACTCGGACGACTCAATTGCAGCAGGGTGATAGCCGACGTGTCAGCACCGGATGCCACTAGTGGTCTATTTCACAAATACACGTACTTAGCGAACCGCCTGCAAGCGAATCAGCGAGAAGCTCGTACTCTCGCCGCTCTCCGCGACACGCTACTCCCGCAGCTCATCTCCAACGAACTGCGGGTGCAAGCTGCCGCGGAGTTCATCGAGGGGGTTGGGTAAGCCGGATCCATCCCATATCGTGTCTGTGCGATTTCGGTGTCTTCCAGAACTTCACGTGGCCGTCAGACCTGTCGGAATTCGGACAGTACAACTTAAATCTACGGCTGGAATGGAACTGGCAAGACGACATTGAGTCGGCTGCTCCGGGACCTCGAGGTCCGTCGAACACCGACGATGGGAGCTATCATAGCATTGAAATGCTCCCCAAAAATTGGACCATACTTTAAGGTAGAGGATGCCCCAGAAAATGAGGGAGTTTTTAGGCTATGAAGAGACGTACGTACACGGCGGCCTTCCAGTCTCGTGTGGCCGTTGAGGCCATCCGGGGGGAGTCTGCGATCCGTCCGATCGCGAGCCGGTTG
>JAAXGT010000089.1 GCA_012271205.1 Rhodothermales bacterium | reverse complement strand
CAATTCCAGCACGCGGTCGTTACCTAGGACAATGCCGCGCAGCCGTGAGTTGAAGTGCACCTGCCTGTCGCGCTGGTACAGGAATGCCAAGGCAGGGTCAACAAGCGTGTTGGAGAGACCTTCTAGCGCAATCAAAGGTCGGCAATGTGCTTCCCCCCGGGCAAACGTCTCCATAAGGACGGGACGCAGAAGCTGCGCTGCGCCAAGTAAAGCGGGCGTATTCAAGGCGCCAACGGCTAGGGGTTCCCAGAAGCGCTCATACAGTGTAGTACGCCTGTTTAGCTTTTCGCCCACCGTGTGGTTGGGGCCCGCGAATAGAATATTGAGGGCGGAGAGGTAATTGGCCCAGCGCGTATCCGGCACGCGCCGCGCTTTACTGAAGATCCACCAGGGCAAAGCTCCCGCGTTGGGTCGTACGACCCAGTGTGCTCCCGAACGCACATCCACAAATTCAAAAGCAGCGCGCTCAGGGCTCTCGAGTGCGTGGCCTGCTCCAACATGTGTCAGGTACTGTTTTACAGAGGTGTTACCACTCAAGAGCAGGTGGTTGCCGTTATCTATCAGCCGGTTCAACTTGGCATCGAACAGGGACCGGCACCGTCCGCCTGCATGGCCGGCAGATTCGTACAGGATTACGGAGAGATCCTTGATTGTGCAGGCAACGGCGGCCGCCAGCCCGGCCATTCCAGCACCGATGATATGCACACGGCGCATGCCCTTACCGCAACCCGTAGCGCAGGATCATTCCGAGCTTCTCTAATCCCGTCAGGCGTACATCTTCTTCAAAGTGCGCCCATCCACGTCGCTCCATTCGACGAAGAAGGGGCTCGTATATGGCCCGCATGAGTGCCGGGGGCCGCATGCGCCACCAGCCCAACTGCGACATGTGTTCAGCCGCCTTTTTGTAGGAGCGCCATGCCAACGCCGCAAGTTCTTCGCATGCGGCGACGATGCCGGGATGCCGCAGCACGGCTGTGGGGCAGTCATCGGGAATACCGTGCTTTTCCAGTATCGACTGCGGCACGTACAACCGGCCACGCGCCGCATCCTCTGCCAGATCACGCAGGATGTTGGTCATCTGAAAGGCCTGACCAAGTTCTACGGCCATAGCGGGTCCCGGCGCCTGGCTGGTCCCGAATATGTGAACACACAGTACTCCCACGCTACCTGCTACACGGCGGCAATAGGTTAGTAAGTCATCCATTGCAGCAAGTCGGAGTGTGGGCGCCGCATCCGTTTCCATGCCGTCAATAAGAGCAATGAACTCTTCCTTCGGAAGCCCAAACATGTGCACCGGCTCCAGCAGCATTTGGGTGACGACATGGCGTGGTGTGCCTGCGTACAGCCGATCAATTTCCTTTCGCCATTCTATCAACGCTTCATGCTTGGCCGTGAAGGGAGCCGATCCGTCCGCGATATTGTCCACTTCGCGAGAGAAGGCATATACGGCATAGATGGCGCGCCGCCGTTTGGCAGGTAGAATACGCATGCCCCAAAGGAAGGAAGAAGATGATTCCTTTACGACACGGAGCACATGGGCCCACTGGTCCTTTGTGGTTGCCGGCGCTGCGTGTTGGGCACTCATGCTTTTAAAGGCGCTAGGAGCGCGTGCAGGCTGCCTGTCAGGCCGCAGGCTGCATATTGCCCCTTGCTGAGCCTGACTCTTCTGGCAAGCGGATCATTGCGGCGAAGCTTCACGGAGAGGCGCTTGGCAATATGTACCATTACACTGGCCTCCATCGCAAGTCGGCGACTGCGAATCAGGTGGGACAGGACGCGCGCCTGCTTAATCAGCTCGTCTGTCGCGTCAAGACATTGGTTTACAACATGGCGCAATGCCGGGCTCAGATGCGAAGCCGACAGTTCGTCCACCGTGCCGCCGGCAGCGCAAAGCCAGTCTTGCGGCAAGTATACGCGGTTTAGCAAAGTGTAATCCTGTCTGCAGTCCTGCAAATGGTTTAGTACCTGCAGTGCATTGCAAAGGGCATCTGAAGCCGGCCAGGCTTCGCTGGATTCACCGTGCAGCTCCATCAGGTATCGACCCACTGGCGCGGCCGAGTACATGCAGTACCCCATGAGATCATCCCACGATTCATATCGAAGCTTGACGGCATCCATCTTAAAGGCCACGGTCAGATCCATGCAGTGCCTCGGGCTAATGCCCGTCACATTAAGACTCGCTCGTATGGCAGTAGCCGTCTTATATCCCGGCTCAGGCTCTGCCGCGCCACACACGATCTGTGCAAACTGGTTCAAGCGTGCAATCTTGTCCTCTGCAGACAGGGCAGGGCTGTCTGCGACGTCGTCTATAGTCCGGGCAAAGCGGTAGTAGGTGGCAATATGCGGGCGGACTCGCCGAGAAAGCAGGAGCGACCCGACTGGAAAATTCTCGTCGCTTGCTTCTTTACCCGAGGAGGGATGTGTCATGCCGACTGGCCGTCTCCCTCTAGAAATGCTCGCAAATTGGCCAAGCACGTGCGCCAGCCAATTTCGCACCCTTCATAGTATTCGTCTGCTTCGGGGATAGTCGGTATTCCACGATGTGCAAGCGTAAGCATGCTGCCTCGATCATGGGGGTGCACGGCGAATTCCACAGAAAATTCGGCCTCGAATCCAAGTGGTCCAGACTTGGCATAGTAGATAAAATCTGTCATGACCAGGCGACGCGGCGGATCGTATTCAGACAGTGTTGCGGTGCCCATATACTCGGGATCATCCTCGTCGTCTCCCCAGGCCAGCGCAAAGGCTCCGCCAGGACGGGCAATGAGGATAACGCGTTCAGCACCCCACCAGGAGCGAATAATACTGGGTGTCTTGAGGGCATTGAAGAGCACCTCCGGGGAGCAATTAAAAACTTCTTCGTATTGCAGTGTTCGCGTGGACATAGAGACTCATGGGATTAAAGGTGCACAGGTAAAATAGCAGCATTCCGGTATAGATTCCGCATGTTGTGCGTATGAAGGTAAGAGCGGCCTTGGCAAAACGTGCTATGGCAAGACGACTGGACATGGGCAGCCGTGTGCACTTGCGTGTGACTGGCATGGAGTGCGCTGCATGCGCTGGGCGCATCGAGCGCAAGCTCAGCAAGCTGCCCGGCATTGTGCACGCATCCGTCAATTATGCTACGCACGAGGCGCAGGTACAAGGCGCCTCCGAAGGTCACGTTATTGTGCGGGCTATCGAAAGCGGCGGGTACGGAGTAGCACGTCAGCAGCATACCCTTCGCCGCAAACGAAACGTAAGGCCCTTGGCGGAAGAACAGCTCAATGAACGTCTGGATGCCTTTGAGGGCTTGGTGGAAGGATTTCAGACCGGCGAAATACTCACGCTGGAATGGGTGCCTCAACTCGTCGATGAGGAGGTATTGCAGGCTGCGTTCCCGGAATTCGTCCCGGCCGAAACAGCAGCGTCATCCAGTATGGAAGCCTCATCTGCGCTTCGACAGCGGCTGATCGCAGGTGTCCTGCTCACGATTCCCGTAATGGTGCTGTCCATGTGGGGACCGGACCTGCAGTGGGCCCACGTCGCCCAGTTTGTTCTGGCCACGCCCGTTGTCTGGTACGCCGGTCGGGCATTCTTTGCTGGTGCTTGGCAAGGGGTGCGGCACGGCAGCTCGAACATGAATTCGCTGGTGGCCTTGGGCGTAGGTTCCGCTTGGCTGTATAGTACGCTGGCCACTTTTGCTCCCGGACTCTTCGCGGCGCCCCCGGACGTCTACTTTGAGGCCGCTGCGGTAATTGTCACCCTCGTGCTTTTTGGCCGCATGCTGGAAACACGCGCAACGGCACGCACAAACACGGCGATTACGGAGCTGCTGGCACTGCAGGTTCCCACGGCCCGCGTGGAGCGTAATGGTCATGTGGAAGAGGTGCCCGTGGCAAGGGTAGAGGTCGGTGACCGGGTCATCGTTCGGCCCGGCGACAGTATACCCGTGGACGGCACAGTACGGGAAGGCATGTCTGCAGTGAATGAAAGCATGTTGACCGGTGAGCCGCTGCCTGTGGAAAAGCGGCCGGGTGACACGGTGACGGGTGGCACTGTAAATGCGTCGGGCGCGCTCGTTGTAACAGCTACCAGCGTGGGTGAGGATACTGTGCTGCAGCAAATTGTTCGCCTCACCCGGGAGGCGCAGGGGCGCAGGGCACCCGTAGAGCGTTTGGTGGATCTGGTTTCGGGTATTTTTGTGCCGGTGGTGCTTGTAATCGCCCTCGCGACTTTTGGGCTGTGGATGTTTGCTGATGTGACGCCCCGATTGGCTCATGCCCTCACTGCTTTTGTTTCGGTGCTCATCATTGCGTGTCCGTGTGCACTGGGATTGGCAACGCCCACTGCAGTGGTCGCCACTACCGGCACCGCAGCACGCAAAGGCGTGTTATTCAAGGGTGCCGATGTAATCGAGCGCATATGCGGCGTGCAAGTCGTGGCCATGGACAAGACCGGGACGCTTACCATGGGCATTCCTTCTGTCAGCGAAATTGTTACGGCATCCGGTTTCTCGGAAACAGACTTGCTGCAGTATGCCGCCTCGATAGAAGCGCGCTCTCAGCATCCTGTGGCGAGTGCAGTGGTGGAAGCTGCCCGTGATGCCGGCTTGCCATTGCTTCCAGTGGAGGAGTTCGAAGCCCACAGCGGTTTGGGAATAACAGCAAGCGTAGACGCACAGCCCGTGATTATTGGCAGCAAGGCCTTCCTGGAATCGCGTGGGTTTGCCGTAGAAGCGCTTCATTCCGGAGATCGACTGATGGCTTCACGTGGTAATACGGTAATCTATGTGGCGATCGGCCGAGACGTAGCCGGTATGATGGCTTTGCAGGACCCCTTGCGTCCGACTTCAAACGCCGCAGTAGATCGTCTGAAAAGGCTTGGACTGGAGGTTGTCATGCTGAGCGGAGACCAGGAAGCGGTTGCGCAGGCCGTTGCCGTCAAGGTTGGCATCGAGCATGTTATGGCCGGCATTTTGCCGGCTGGAAAGTCGGAGGTAGTACGCGCGTTGCAATCCGGCGGACGGATAGTGGCCATGGTCGGTGATGGGATTAATGATGCTCCCGCGCTTGCTGAAGCGGATGTGGGGCTCGCCATGGGTTCGGGCACTCAAGTGGCGGTCGAAGCTGCCGATGCGACACTGATGCGGGCTGATTTGCATGCCGTGGCGGACGCAGTTGCCCTGGCCCGCCGCGCACGACGGGTAATGCGGCAGAATTTATTTTTTGCTTTCATATATAATGTGTTGAGCATTCCTATTGCGGCTGGCGCGCTGTACAGTGTGACCGGACTCCTCTTGAGCCCGATGCTGGCCTCGGCGGCCATGACGCTATCCAGTCTTTCGGTCGTACTTAACAGCTTGAGACTCCGTCATTTTCGCTAATCTGAAATGGATTCTTTTCTGTCGGACTGGGCCCCCAACGTGCATCCGCTAGTGGTGCATTTTCCTGTGGCGCTACTGCTAATCGCAGCCTTGATGGACGTTGTGGCACTGGTAGCGGGTCGCAGGCGAATCTTGGCCCGATTCGCAACCGTGCTCTATATACTGGGGGCTTTGGGTGCGTTTGCAGGCTGGCTGTCGGGCCGCGCTGCGGCGGACTCCGTCATGATCAGCGGTGCCGCCAAGGCCATTTTGACCGATCACGCCGACTGGGCTACCTTGACGCTCTGGTTTTTTGGCATTTATGCGGCCCTTCGCCTGGTCTTCTGGAACCTGCAGATTCGCTACATACTGTGGATCCCGCTGGTAGTGGTTGGCGCGGGCGGGCTCGTGCTGGTTGTACAATCAGCTACGCTGGGTGCGCGCCTCGTTTTTGAGCATGGTGTAGGCGTGCAGAAGGTTATCCAAATGGAAGCGGAGCTGGCGGCCCAGGAACAGGAATTGGCCCAGATCCGGGGCCGGTCCGAGGCGCCGGTTGTGGAGCCGGATGGCTCTTGGAGCTGGACGCCGGGTGCGTATGCGGCGGATGTTTTCCTGGAGGCTTTCGAAATGCCCATGGGCGAAGTCGCCGCCACCAGTGCCACCGACAGCACCGGCGCGCGATTTCTGGCGCTGAGCGTGACCCGTGGGCCTGCGCTTGTGATGTTTGGCGTGCCCATGGCGAGTGTAGAATTTGATGTGCAGCTGGATGGACGCGCCTTTGGCGGCCTCGTGCGTCTGGTGCATCATGTGCAGGACACGTTAACGTATCACTACGTGGAACTTGCAGACGGACTAATGCGGCAGGGGGCTATGTCACAGGGCGAGGCAGAGATTATAACGGATGCACCGGTGGATACTGCCGGACGGCTGTCGATGCGTGTCACAGGTGATAGAGGGCACTTCAGGGCTTATGTCGACGGGGAGCTCATGACGCACGGGCATGGTGCTGCACCGCCACCGGGACCGGTGGGTCTTTTGCTTGACGGCACCGGCACGCTGCACGTTGGCCCGATGCGTGCTACTGCGCTGCGCTAAACTCGGGTGACATCCTGTCACTTCTGGCTTTCTTGGTACAGTTTTCGATTCTATGATGAATGCGGCGAGTGGCTGCCATTATTGACGAAAACTGACAAGAGAACAAGAAATGAACCTGCAAAACTTTACCGTAAAGGCACAAGAGGCCGTACAGAAGGCCCTGACAATTGCGCAGGGTTACAGTCACCAAGGGTTAGAGGCGGTACATCTGCTCAAAGCATTCTTGTCCGATCCGAATAGTGTTGTAACCACTATTACGAAACGGATTGGCTCGGATTTGCAGGGGCTGCATTCGGAACTGGAGAACGCGCTTAAGCAACTTCCGGTGGTTACAGGTGCAAGTGTATCCGGTCAATACCTGGGCTCCGGCATAAAGGAGGTGTTTGACACGGCGCAAAAGGAGGCCCGTACGCTGAAAGATGACTACATCAGCAGCGAACATCTCCTCATAGCGCTTGCTTCCGTGGAGGGAGCAGCCAGTGAGGCTCTGCAGCGGCGTGGCGTGACGCGTGATGCCATACTCAAGGTCCTGAGGGATGTTCGAGGAGATCGGCGGGTCACGGATCAGCATGCGGAGGACCGTTATCGGGCAATTGAGCGCTTCACGCGCCACCTCAATCAGCTGGCTGCAGACGGCAAGATTGATCCGGTTATTGGCCGCGATGAGGAGATTCGCCGGGTATTGCAGATTTTGTCGCGGCGCACCAAGAACAATCCAGTTCTCATAGGGGAGCCGGGGGTAGGCAAGACGGCTATTGCGGAGGGCATAGCCATCCGCATTGTACAAGGCGATGTGCCCGAGGGACTCAAGTCCAAGCAAGTCTACGCGCTTGATATGGGAGCGCTGATCGCTGGCGCCAAGTATCGCGGCGAATTCGAGGACCGCCTTAAGGCTGTGGTGCAGGAGGTCACCGATTCCGATGGAGACATCCTGCTCTTTATCGACGAAATTCACACGCTTGTTGGAGCAGGTGCAGCTGAAGGGGCCATGGACGCGGCGAATATCCTGAAGCCGGCCTTGGCGCGTGGCGAGCTGCGGGCCATTGGTGCAACGACGCTGGACGAGTACCGCAAGTATCTGGAGAAGGACAAGGCCTTGGAGCGGCGTTTTCAGGCCGTGGTGGTAAGCGAGCCGGATGTGGAAGATACGATCTCAATCCTGCGCGGCATCCGGGAGCGTTACGAAGTGCACCATGGGGTGCGCATTAATGACGGTGCCATCGTGGCGGCCGCACAGCTCAGCCACCGCTACATCGGGGATCGCTTTCTGCCGGACAAGGCCATAGATCTGATGGATGAGGCGATGGCTCGCCTTCGGACGGAGATTGACTCCCTTCCAGAGAACCTTGATACGTTGGAGCGGCAAATCCGCCAGCTTGAAATCGAGCGCGAAGCGCTTAAGCGAGAGAAAGACAAGGGCAAACTGGCTCGAGTGGACGAACAACTGGCCAACCTGGGTGAAGAGCGAACGGCACTCCGTACCCGTTGGGAACAGGAAAA
This sequence comes from Rhodothermales bacterium, assembly GCA_012271205.1. Classification (GTDB taxonomy): domain Bacteria; phylum Bacteroidota; class Rhodothermia; order Rhodothermales; family Bin80; genus JAAXGT01. The sequence continues at coordinate 1,464 of JAAXGT010000089.1, read as the reverse complement.
GGGTCTTATCAAGGAAATCCGTCAGGCCAAGGAGAAAATCGAGCAGCTACGCATCAAGGATGAGGCACTTGTGCGGCAGGGAAAATATGAAGAAGTGGCCCAGATCCGGCACGGACGCATCCCGGAGCTGGAGCGAGCCATACTGAGCGCCAATGCCAAATTGGCCGAGGTGCAGGAGCATGGTGCGCTGCTCAAAGAAGAAGTCGACAGCGAGGACATTGCCGAGGTCGTCTCCAAATGGACAGGCATTCCGGTATCCCGGATGCTTGAAAGCGAGCGTTCGAAGCTGTTGCGCATCGAAGACGAGCTCAAGAAGTGCGTTGTGGGTCAGGATGAGGCTATAGCCGCGATTGCCAATGCCGTTCGGCGTGGACGCGCCGGGCTGCAGGACGTAGGGCGGCCGATTGGTTCTTTCATCTTTCTGGGATCCACCGGCGTTGGCAAGACAGAGCTCGCCAAGGCACTTGCAGTGTTCCTGTTCAACAAGGAGTCGGCGCTTATTCGCATTGACATGAGCGAGTACCAGGAGCGCCATACCGTAAGCCGCCTGATTGGGGCACCACCTGGATATATAGGGTACGAGGAAGGAGGGCAACTCACCGAGCAGGTCCGCCGCCGGCCCTATTCTGTCGTGCTGTTGGACGAAATTGAGAAAGCGCATCCGGAAGTATTCAATATCCTGTTGCAGGTGCTGGATGAAGGAAGCCTGACCGACAACAAGGGACACACGACGGACTTCAAAAATGCGATTGTGATAATGACCAGCAACCTGGGTTCGGAGTTATTGCGTCGAAGAATGGAGCATCTGGGCGAAAACATGACTCCGGGGGATTTGCAGGCATTGAAAAGCGACATATTCCGGCTGCTTAAAGAAACGCTACGGCCGGAATTCCTCAACCGCATTGATGAAATAGTGCTGTTCAATCCCTTGAGCAAGGAAGTCATCCGGCAGATCGTGGGATTGCAGTTCGAGCACATAAAGGCACTGGCACATGCCAGCCACGGCATTACGCTTTCTCTGACGGACGCTGCCAAGGATTATCTAGCGGAACAAGGCTTCGATTCCGCTTTCGGAGCGCGACCGGTCAAGCGGCTGTTGCAGCGCGAAATCACTAACAAGCTTGCCGAAGAAGTGCTCACCGGCTGGATCACGGAAGGACAAGCTGTGTGCGTAAATGCTACTCCCGACGGCAGTGGGCTCATGCTCGAAACTGAACCCGTGCTGTCGAGTGCGACTTAAGGACGCTCTGATCAAAGGCCCGTCCGGAGCAGAGGTCTGGCCTGAAGCCCCTAGATTCGGGGATTAGGGGTAATATTCTGGAGTTCTCGTCTGTTTTTAGTGTCCTTGAGGCCGTATCCATGCCGCCAGGACACATTGGTCCTCGGCCGGCATGAAATGTTGGCGTACCCTATAGAGATGGGCCAAAGCCAAGAGGGGGTACAGCTGGGCCGCCTTCTGGTGAA
>JAAXGT010000080.1 GCA_012271205.1 Rhodothermales bacterium | reverse complement strand
CCTTTGAGTCCGCGAAAAGGTATAGGCCCGCTATACCTTCCACAAGGCTTCCTTCGTCAGATGTGGAAGGGCGGGCAAGAGGGACACCCCTTTGAACCCCGGAGCACAGTGACCCGGAGTCGCTGGTTTCAGCGTGTGTGCTGCAAAGCAGCAGTCAGGCTACTGCGGTACTGAGGGAGAGGGCTCTATCACTGGATTGAAGACATGTGTAATGACCCGAGACTCGACCAGTACCACCTGAGGTGTGCGGATGCCCATGGCACGCAAGTTGAAATCAGGATCCTGTGATACGAGAAAGGGAAAGGTCGCCTGACTGACACGCCGCAGGGGCAGCGACTCGTAAGCGCTCTGCTCGATGCTCAGCTGCGGATCAGCATAAAGTGCTAGCACGGGATAGTCCTGCGACCCTGTTGTTGCAGTCCGCTCAGACCAGTAGCGAAGCAACTCAACCTGATCGGTTGAACAGCCAATGCCTCCCAGCAAGATCACGACTGCCGTATCCGGTAAAGTCAGACCTTGCTCTGCTATCGGGGCGCGGGACTGCGCCTCAAGGATCCCCGTGAAGGGTAGCGTGTGTTCTACAAGCGTTTTGCCCGAGATAAGCGTCGAAGTGTCACCACTCTGTGGTACCGGATTATTGTCGTTCGCAAGCCATAGTCGCAGGCCAGTAAGCACAACCAATGCCACCAGAAATGGAACAGCAAACCACATTGAACGCTGCAAACGACTACTCATTCGTGCCTTGGGGTGGAATAAAACGGTACCGGAGGATAAAAGGGTTGCCTACATCACCATCAGACAGCAGCTCATTGGCTCCTCGTCCATAGGTATAACCATAGCCTGCGGCTATTGGCACGAAAGAAAAGATCGTGCTGCGAGGGGGAAACTGCCCGACATTACTGGCAACGCTGATGCCCCTGCGAATCCGGGCATCTTTTAGTCCTGCCGGCTGCCACTGATCATCCAAGTTGCGATACATCACCATACGAGTTTGATTGTCCAGCGCAAAGACAGCGTCTGTAGTGATATACCTGTTCCATTCCGCCGTTTCTTCCTCATCAGACATCTTTTTTGGCGATATGTCCCGTGGCCGATCCTCATAAAATTCCGCCCGCTGTTGTGTTAACTCTGCACCGAAGTGTACCGGAACGGCATCCATGCTCCCCAAGTACGTGTAGTACGGTCCGTCTCCAAAACAGTCAATGTTGCGCCCCCGAATCCCGAGACGGCCCACATTAAGTGCAGGGAATTTAGGCTGCTCCACGGGGATTTCACGCAATCTGTGGAGTTCAGGCGAGTATACCACTATGGTATTGTGTTTTTTGGCCTCGCGCATAGGCAAAGGAAGGCTTAAAAAGAAGATGGAATCGCCGCTTGGACAAAACCCGAGAGAGGGGTCAGGCAAGCGGCGGGTGGCACCAACACAATGGCCATCTGTGCTGAATACTACCACCGAACCCTGCCAAGTCATGGTGACTACGTAACCCTTACCCATGAATCGCGAACTGTAAGGATGAAAGTTCCCTACATCAGGCAGGCATTCCGGCACCGAATAGGTCCTGATATGTTTTCCTGACGACGAAAACAGATCAACGCTGCGCCCTACACCATCGGTCACCAGGAAGTTTCCCTCCTGATTGACATCCAAGAACGAAATCTGACCTACGATGATGGACGGATCCAAATGGATGGTGTCCGCGGGAGCGAACAGCTCACTAAATGGCACTACTGGTGAGTCCAGGATTTGATACTGCTCTGGAACGTCAGTACATCCAACCAACGGCGCAGCCAGCAGCAGCAATCTCATAACCATGATATGGTGGCCAGTTATGGTCCACAATACAGGCAATTGAAACCTTCTTTTGCCTCGGGGTGGCAGCAATCGTGACCCATAAGTACAAGGTAAATATCGCAGGTATCACGACAACCCACCATATAGCACCCGTCACCACAGAGAGCCTCGGGTACTTTATACCAAAGCATAACAGGCGCCGTACTGGCCTCAAAGTTCCGGGGGTTTGGCACGATAAGCGCGGACGCAAGGACTGCACAGACAAGACCTACGAGTGCGCTCAAGAGTCTAAATTTCATGGTGATCTCCGGGGTCTTGTGAGTAAAAACTGCCCGACATCGTGTGTGGTGCCGGAAGGACAAGAGTATGGTACTGACGGTCCCCGTGCAAGTACGATTGAAGAAAAGTTTGTGAAGAGTGGTCTCCCGATGCACTTATGAGGCAAAAATCAGCACAGCACGCAGGCCGGGGCGGAAAGAGGATCTTGTGACAAAAACCGTCGCAGCCGTGCCGGAAAGGCCTGCCTCGTCTTGGACCTCGCGCTGGCTGAGCTTTATCGATGAGACCACGCGGGGGGATAAGGCCTTGGCCGGCTACCTGCAGCGGCTGGCCGGCTACCTTTTGACCGGAGACGTCAGCGAACACGTGCTGGTCTTCATCCATGGCCCCGGCGGAACTGGGAAGACGGTCTTCGCCGAGGCCATCAAGCGCGCCATGGGGGGCTACGCGGCCTCTGCCCCGCTCGACATGTTCATGCAAGGCCGGCACGCACAGCACACGACAGAGATCGCCCGGCTTGACGGCATCCGCGCTGCGTTCGGATCCGAAGTGCCGAAAAAGTCCACTTGGGACCTGGCTAAGGTGAAGGCGCTGACAGGCGGGGACACACTGGCCGCGCGCTTCATGCGGCAGGACTTCTTTGAGTTCGTGCCGCAATTCAAGGTCGTGCTCGTGGGAAACCACAAGCCTGAGCTGCCCAGTGTGGACAGCAGCGTCACCCGGCGGCTGCGGCTGGTGCCGTTCGTGCATGTGCCGGAGAACCCGGACAAGAATCTGATCGATAAGATCAATCCGGCCGAAGTGCTGTACTGGGCACTTAATGGCTTCACGCAGTGGAAAACGCGCGGCCTGGCCGCGCCGGATACTGTGCGCGAAGCCAGCAAATTGTATGTCGCGGAAGAGGACACGTTCGGCCAGTGGCTGGAAGAGCGATGCGAGCGACGGATTGGATTGAAGGCCTCTTTTGCCGAGCTGTGGAACGACTACTTGCGGTGGAACGAGGAGCAGAAAGAGACCGAGCACTTGAAGAAAAACGAGTTCAGCAGAGAACTGCAGAACCGGGGGCACCAAAAAATCAGATTGACGAGGGGGGGGGGCGCGGATATGCCGGATTGTGCCTGAAAGATTAAATCAGAGGCCAGGGGGGGCGAAAACAATGACTTTAGTGACTTTAGTGACGGGTTTTTCCGTTAGCACTCCGCGTGCATGCGCGTGCGCCCGCCCGGGAAAGAATTAGAAAGTGGTGTCACTAAAGTCACCCAGTGGTGCGCACACTGTGTACTCCATTGGTATCGAAAATCGTCACGTCTGCGGTGCCCTCTCCTCCCCGATAATTCTGCCCCATAAGTGCTTTTATGGGACAGAGATGAGCCCGGCCAGAAACGGCCGCCACCGCAGCGCCCTCTCTCGGTGGGCAAACGGGGGGCTGTTTTTAGTTTCCGTATTTCCAGCGGGAGTTGGGTCTGCTGGCGAGCAGGATGCTGGGTCTGCTTACCACGCCGCCGGAGTCGATGTGCACGATCGTACCGGGGGACAGGGGTTACGCGGCGTGGTAAGCAGACTCCTTGGATGTATCATGCCACCCGACCGTAGAGCATCAGTCCATTAAGCGGACAAGAGACTCGTCGGGATTTTCTTTGCCTGCCAGTTGCCGATAGTACTTGTGTAGGTGCGCTTGTTCATCCTCCGTAGACGGGTGTAATTTCTTCGGGCTGAGCCGGAGCCTTATCTTGAACCACAGATCGGGACGAAAGTAAATGAAAAGAAGCAGAGATAACGTCGCAACAAAGATCAACACACTGCCTCCTTGGTCCGACATCCATTGGGTGAGGGTAGGTTTCTCTTCGAGCAAGGCAAACTTAAGTACTGAGGCCGCTGAAAAAAGAGCTAATCCAAAGCAATAAACAGCGAAAACAGCGAAAAACCACACCCTGCGATGCCTTGCATACCAGCGCTGGCTCTCCAAGAGCGATTGGCTTTTTGCTCTACTGTACGGTCTCATGATGGTCATCATCCTATTTTTTTGTCACAGGCTTTCCTGCACTCATCATGTACCTTCGAGGCTTCTAAGGCCTTGGCTGAAGCCGACACATAAACTCCTGAAATACATGCCAGGGCTAAGAAATCCATGAGAGGAACAGGACCATCCACAAAAGCAATCGCTACACATCCAGCAGCCATCGCGACTGCCTCACCGCCGATTACGGCTAGGTCTAGCCCAAAGTCATATGCACAATGCCACTTGCACGGAATCGACTGTGTATTCACCGCTCCGTGTTCCATGAAGAACAAGTTCCACTCTTCCTGCGTCATGTGCTGTAGGTGGGGAAAAGCGTACAACATCTCCTTGATCAATATAGATATACTTCCCGGAACGTCATCGTCCAGAGACTCTAATAAGGCCACCACACCCTCCATACCTTGCACACGTTTCGCAAAGGCGATGGCATCATCTAGCGTTCTCTTGCTATCATCTATCAAGTTATAGGCGTCCGATGAAGGTTCCGGATCTGTGTCCCCCTTGACTATCCCCACAAAGTCCTCACAATCCTGACCGAGAGCTATTTCGGCCGGGTAGCACGGATTCTTTTCCAGCAGGTTCTCCGCTTGTCTCTGAATAGCCTCCATTTCGGCCAATGCCTCGTCAGAAAGATCGCCTAATTTTTCGCCATCGTCACTCATGTCGGAAATCCCCTCACTCGAATGAGGGAGTAACTGGCGAACAACCTCTTGCGCGAACTCTTCTGCCGTATCGTATCGAGCCGTTACGGAGGTCAGGTTGTCGTTTTCAGCGGGAGGATCGGAATCGTCAGTGGTAACACCGTAGTCACACCCAGCGTTAGTAAGAAGAGCCACTATCAGTAGCCCGGTAAGGGTCTGCAGTGACACGCTGGTCAAAATAGCATAGTTCTGCTTCATAATATCCTGTGATTGGATAGGGAAACAACATAGATATTGTGAACAACAATGTCAAGTTTCGGACCAAGCCGGTCATGCACCCAATTCAGAAGAGGCCGAAACACTCACAGGGGCGTTTTTAGAGCCTGATGCCTTGAACAGACAAATGGACACGGAACGCTGAGAAGCACCAGAATGGCAGTCCTTCTGCCGGCGGCAAGAACACCCCTGCTTCCCCTTTGAGTCCACGAAAAGGGTTAGGCCCGCTAACCCTTCCGCAAGGCCTCCTTCGTCAGATGCGGAAAGGCGGGCAAGGGGACTCCCCTTTGAAACCCCGGAACACGAGCACTGCGTGTACGCCCAAGGAGCAATGGGAGTAGAACCTTTCCAAGTAGCGAGCTATAGAACCCCGCTCCTTGGGCGGATTCTGAACTTGGAGGCTATACACCTGTCGGGCTACAGCTCTCTGCCTGAACAAGAACGGTGCTACAGATCTGACGTGGAATGCGTCGGCTCCTGTCAATCACTACTCGCAAAGTGCGATGGAAGTGGGGCGCCTTCTTCTACCCAAGCAAAAATCTGCGTGACTCCTGCTTTATGAATTACCACGGTTTCTTCAGATACTTGATAGGCATAACCGGGTTGCTCCTGCGAGGGATCCCCAATAGTGCGCGCTATAACCAGCACTTTCGGCGTAGCTGCTGCACCCACTTTCCAGCCATACTGCTGTACGCCCGTACCCTGCCAATTTTTTCCAGTCATGATCTCATCAAAGAGTCCAAACTTAGCCAAGTGCTGGACTCCATCTTTTACTACCCAGTCAGCGGACACGCCGATCACCGAGAACAGGAAACCCCTTGCCTCAGCCTGCTGCTGTAACATAAGCTTCGCGCGTTCCACCAAAAACGGCAACTCCGGGTGACTGGCCAAACTACATGTTGAAGAACCAAGATACACCATCACGATTTCCTGACCTTGCCGGGTGGTGTACGAAGGTATGTACCGATCTGTTGCCACGTTGGAGTTGTCAGGCCAACGAATTTCAATTGAGGGGACTGGCAGAAAGTCAACTATGCCAAAAACAAATGAGACCGTCAGGACTAGGACGGCCACGAAGAGCCAGAGTTGGTTGCGACGGATCGCCAAAGGATTGCTCATTGGATGAGGTCCGGGCGAGGATAAATCCCCAAGCGTGGATACGGTATACTCTTCTGCGTGTACAACCGGTCCGCGTCCAGTGCGATCACCCTTGGTTGTGAAATGTCTCCCTGCCAGCCTGAAGACCAACCTAGATAGGCACCTTGTCCAGTGTCTGCATTCATCTTAAAAAAGTGCTGCTTCCCTGTCTTTTTTAAACCTTCGGTGTAATACGAAACAATGAAGGCTTCCGCTCTGAGATGCCCGAGTATCTTTAAATCCCTAGACTGTCCGGATCGCGTTGTCCCGAATGACAGCGAGAATTGGCCACCGACTGTACGAGAGACCTCTGCCGGAGCTATATCCATGTCTCCAAGTTTGACGCGCCAGCGTACGTGCCCAGTGTCCGAGAATCCGGTAATAACTGGAATATACCGGTGGGCGTAGGCGATCACGCGGTGCGTCTTATTGCATTCCAACACCACTCGATCTGCCAGACTACTGCGGACAAAGGGGGAGGGGTCCTTGTAGGGTACACCAAATGATGCAACGTGTTCTCCGGCAAGGGTGTACTTGTGAATAATCCCGTCTAATTCCTCCAAATACCCGGTCGTGTAGACATGACCATGCATTACGCAGATACCACCCTGTACAATTGATGCTGTTACCATAAAGGTGTTCTCCAGCACATAGGTTGAGTCTTGCTGCCGAAACACGGCAATTCTACGTGCGGTGGCGCCCACTACAAGCAGTGCTCCCTTATCAGTATCTGTAACTGCTACTTTGATTGCCTGCGGGAATTCCCCCGGCCCGTCCCCACGTCGGCCTACCACTGCTGTCAATTCACCGCGGAAGTCGTAGACGCGTATGTGACTGTCTACATAATCCACAAAGTAGAAAGCGTCCATGCCAACAGCTGTGTCCCACACATAGCTAATCATCTCTAGTGGTGACCCCTCATCAACCCCGATCGAGTAGCCCTGCAACGCGGAAAAGTCCACCCAAGCTATCGTGTCTGATTCCTGCTCGTAGAGTACAAACCGGGAATCCGCGATTTCCGGGATGTTTTCGGGTGTCGGGTGGAGGGTAACCGTGCTATTACCTCCACCACCTTGGCAGCCTGCGAAGACTGCTGCCAAAGGCAGTAGTGTCGTATACCTCACTACTGAGACGGGGAAACAATTAATCCACAAGTTTTGTATTCACATTTATGGACTAGGGTTCCAGTTTCTTCATCTAATTCCCATTTGCTGTCGCAGTTCTTGTTTAAAGGCACTGGTTCAGTCGGTAAGGGAGCTCTGCACGTCTGATTATTTGTGTCCCCGGGCAAATCCACGCACAAATCTTGATTACAAGGTGCCAAGGCAAGCACCTCAGAAGATGCCGGTCTAAGCGCCGTGCCGCTAACGTACCCTGCGATGGTAAGCAGGATAATCAGGAAGATACGCGAGAGGGGGTGGGTGAGTCTATCTTTCATGGTGACCTCCGAGGTCTTGTGAGTGGAAAACTGCCCGGCATCGTGTGTACCGGAGACACAAGAATATAGCATTGACGGTCCCCGTGCAAGTACGGTTGAAGAAATGTTTGTGAAGAGTAGCTGGTGACGTGAGGCAGGCCCCAGAAACGCCCCTGAGCGGTCCAGCGCTGGAATGCCCGGGAATGGACGCTGCTGCACGCACGTCCCATTCTCGCGCCGTTAAGGCCCCTCTCGCGAGAGGGTTTTGAGTCTGATGCTTTGGACGGGGAAATGGACCGGGAACGGCGACGGGGATTCAACAGGAAAAATGCCGGCTGCCATGAATCTTCGCCCCCGCAAGCAGGCCGAACTGGACGGCATGCTGCGGCACGACTTCCGGCGCTACGGGCCGGAAGCGCTGCC
>JAAXGT010000091.1 GCA_012271205.1 Rhodothermales bacterium | reverse complement strand
TCAACCGGTACCACTCCAAACGTGGGGCGCCGGCCGGCGGCGCGATCTCCCGAACAGGGACCACCGATAGGCGCACCCCAGTGGCTTGCTTGTCCTGGGTCGGCGGCCGCGTCACGCGCCGATCGCGCACCTCCAGATGCGCCGGGCACCCCGGACGGCCCTCACGGGTGACCCGGCCCGACTTCGCCCGACGACTCCGTTGGGACCCCGACCAGGCCATTACACCTGCCGCCGGACCGGTGCGCATCGCCTGGAACAGCCGGGCCGGGATGGGGCCCCGCCTCCAGTCCGGCCGGGCGCGCACCCGTATATCGGGGCACTTACCGCGCAGCTGGGCCGCCAAAATCGCCCACCCCTCTCCCTCCCGGTCCAGAACGCTCCTCACACGCGTCTGTGCGGCCTCCTCTAGGTCCTGCAGCCCGTCCATCCACGGAGGGATCTGCGTTGCTTTCGTCCGGTACGAACCCCGCCATACCCCCAGCGGAAGCCCCTCACCATTAAGCGCCCGCGTCGCCTGCCGAGGCCCACTTGGGGCCCGGGCTGTGGTCTGAATTACGTCCGCCTCCGCTCCATCGTCCGCGCCCGGTGCGGCGCCCGCACCGGCTCGGGCGTAATGCCGAACTCCTCCGCCTGCTCTACCCACCGCCCCTAGCCCCGCCCGGCCGCCCGATCCCGCTTGGGAGACGCGGTTACCGGCTGGCCCACACTGGACGCCACCAGAGGGGCACGCTGGACCCGACGGGCGGGGCGCCGCTGGTCTCCCCGTTCCGCCGGCCCCAACTCCGGCTCCGTCCACCGGTCGGGGTCCCGTCCGGCCCCCACGGCCCGCGCCGGCCGCCGGTCCACCTCGGGCCCCTCCCGTTGGCGGCGCCCGCGCGGATCCCGCTCCTCGACCAAAATCTTCTTTTTGGACCGCGTACCCGCCTTCGTGGGCGCCGGCCGACCGCGACCCGAGCTCGGGCCCCAATATCGGACATTCCCGGCCTGGAAACCGGGAGCCTCCGGATCGGGCCCCACCAAGGTCTCCACCAGATAGGGGGCCTAGGGATAGCGCCCCCGGAAGTCGCGCCGCCACCGACGCCGCACACGGGCCAGCATGTAACGGGCTCGATTCCGGCACGGCACCCCGGGCCGGATCCGGAAACGGCTCCGATGGACGACGCGATACCGCGGCTGGCTGCGCGGCGCCGGAGACCCGGTGATCCATTGGTCCCGGGCCTCCAGATACAAGGCCGCGGATGAAAGCCGAGGGCTCCCAGATAGCCGTTTTTGCTTTTGATCAAATATTTGAGCGGAGCGCCGGCCAACCTCGTCCCGCCCCGCGGAGGTGCCTGATTCATCCGCGTGTTCCAGATCGCCCGGTCCGGCGGGCGGGTCACCCGCCCAATCTCCAACGCCTCCAGTTCACCCACCGTGGGAGGCCCCTCCGGAGCCTCCGGTAGGGGCGAGGCCCCCACCCTCGGCACCGAAGTCCGAAGCGTGGTCAATACCTGATGCTGCACCTTCATGCCGGTAAATGAACCGGCAGACTTCCAACTGTCAAGTGCTGGTTGTGGTGACTCGGCAGGGCTAGGCGGCCAACCCACAACATTGCCGTGCCGGGGTGGACTCTCGTCCAGATCGAGCTTCAAGATTACCGCGCGCATGTCCGCCAGTCGGAAGTCGCCGCGACCGTGCATTCGCTTGCCGGGATGCAGAGCGTGCTTGCCAACATGCTTCCAGACGCCCGCGCCATCCAAGCCATCAATCCGGAAAACGGACATAGTGCCCCGGTGCGGCAGGAACGCCGCGGGCCGCAACCGAAAACTCTTCCCACTGCCCGCGACGTGCCTTCGCGAGAAGGTAATTCGGGTTAACGGAACGCGGGAGGCTTGGGCTACGTCGCCGCTGCCATCTGTCATCTATTGAGCCAAACCCCGCGCGACGCTGAGAAGCCCTAGTGGTAGTCCCTCGGCGAATTGCTCGATCCCGGTCATCCTGCTACCCCCGATCACCGCTGAGTAGCGGACTTCCCCGTTGGCTCCAACACTCAGGTCAAGTACCCGATCCTCGGCCAAGTGCCACTCCAGCAACACGTCTCCGTCGGGATCAAATGAATAATGGGGCAGCCCGAGAATCGGCAGCAGAGGGGCAACGACATCGCAGGCCCACGATGCTGATAGGGGATCGGCCGGCGAGGCTCCGTAGCCATCCCAGTCGGGAGCGGAACACTCTTGGAAAGCCTCGGCCAATGCCTCTCGACCGGTGCGCCGGCGCCAGCTGTCTGCTGCCAGATCCGTGTATGTTTCCTCGATTGCCGCCACTTGGATTGGAATCACCGTGGCCCCGCGTGTCGCCCCGCGATCCGTTCCCCGCTACGGCGGAATCAGGGGGGCCGTCAGCACTGCCGCAACCGTCATCGCCATTGTTCTAGAGCCTCCGAAGCTATGCTGTTGAAGAACACAGCGTTCTTCCTTGCCCTCAGCCGATCGAGGATCCCGCGGACAGTGTCCATGTCGTTTGCCACCGAAAAGTCACCCTGCGCGAAACAACCGATATACAACACCAGCGCAAGCGGATCCGATCCTTCGGTTGCCAGAGAGACGCTGGATGCGATCCCGTCCGTTGCTTCCGTCACGTAACGAAAGAGGAAGCCGGCGATTGTGGAGAGCAAGCCTTCGGGCATCTTTGGTGGTGCCGCCAGCAATCGGTCGAGCGGCTGCCCGAGCGTAACAGGAAGTACATTGATGAACCTCGTGGCAACTCGGCTGACTCCAGCTGGCTCAAGTTCTCCGGCGTAACGCTGCCAGGAAGGCCAGGCCCGTTCGATCATGGCGTCCCAAGACTCGTACGGCGGGAGTTGGCTGAAGGTGAATCCGTCCCGCCGGATCTGGACGACATGCTCCCCGTCCGCGCTTGTTAGCCGGTACCCGTGCCGGAGTGCGGCCTGTTCCTGGGCCGCGCCCCCCCTCGTCAAACCGGATCTGCCCGTGGAACTGGTGAATCGGGGCTTGCTCTGGGTATCGCCCCGCGAGCGAGTCGCACAGCTATCGGATCCGCCTGTCAACGTCCTCGTCCGGCACGCGAGCTCGGAAGTCGAGAATCGCCTCCCGGATGGACGCGTTCTTCAGGGGCGGATAGTCCATCGGTCGAACGGCTCCTGTTGTCGACTCCCTAAGCCCCTTTCTGGCCCTCGAAGGCGGAAGGGGCTGGAATAGATGGCCCAAACACGATAACGGATCTGAAACCAAGCGGGTTCTACCCAGCTTGGCGAAACGCCGCGCCCATCTGCCAAGGTCGTAACTGATGTGGCCCGCAACGGGACAGTGGCCAAAATGGCTGGCCCGAGGTTGCCTGACGCGACAGCACACGGTGGAAAAGGCTCATTGGCGACTCGCGGCTGGCTTCCGGGTCTTCCTCCGGCGCGTGGCGGCCCCCCGTCCAGCCATCATCAAAATGGTTGGAGTTCCTAAGGCCAAAATCGCCTCATCTACTCGGCCTCCAGTACTCATCCTTCCGTGCATCCACTTTCTTCACGCTGAACCCCCAGAAATGTACATCGCTCTTCCACAGCGACATAACATGCCGTTGGCTTACAGCAACTGGCACATTCAGGGATACGAAGACACGCAAAAAGCGGCTACGCGCGCCGAAACCGACGCGCGTAGCCGTGTGGATCTTCTAATCTTCGCCTTCGAGGATATCCTCTATGCGAGCATCTATATCTTCCAGATGCAGACGTGTCATGCTGTCGCGCGTCCGTGAGGCCGCACGCCTCGCCTGCCGCTGCAACGTCTTGAGTTCACCACGCACGTAGGCCCGAATATCGGACTGGCTGACATCAACATTGGTAAGACCAAAGGCTGCAAAAGCCGCAGGGAACGACGGCGGTTCTTGCGTCATGAGGTATTCCAGCCGCTCCAGATATCCCCGCTGCAGGTTTCGACGGAAGGGGCCAATGGCTGATGCCGATTGGAGCTCGCCCCAAATGCCGCTGCGCATATCCGTCAAAAGTTCCGCAAACGTGTAAATGGTTTCTCCGTTTGCGAGTGCCTCTGACTCCATCACGCGCCCAATCCGCGACGGATCCAGTACCCGGTTTACGGCACTCACCTGATAGCGCCGAATGCGATCCATAGCGCCTACCCCCTCAATACGCCGCAACACGTCTTCATTCAGCATCCACGTGGGCGTGGCAAAGACTTCGCGGTTAAGCCAGCGTACAGATTCACGCTGCCGGTCGGCGGGCACGCGAGTGTAAACCGCACCCTCCTGGTCGTACGTCTTGTCATCTTCGTAATAGGCACCAACGCTCGTCAGCACATGCCCCACGTACCGGTTCCACTGCGTAACCAGCTGGCCATAGAGTTCATTCAAATCGCCATAATCCTTTGCATCCTCTGCAGTCCAGTTGATGAGCTCCCCGAGGACAACTTTCAAATTGGCGACGCCGTAGTCACTGGCCTTGATCGCATCATTGCTGAGATCCTCCGTCTGCACGCGGGGATCCACGCTCGTGCTTCCGAAGAAATAGAGTGGATCATCGGCTCGTTCGACCACCCAGTTGTTCAGGGTTTCGCGCTCGTCATCCGGCGACTCGGCGTCCGGCAACACGGAGTACCCCCATTTGACGGCCCACTTGTCGTAAATCCCAACATCAGGCATCAAGCTGGTTACCCCATCGCCCGGCTGAGCCACGTAATTGAACCGTGCATAGTCCATAATCGAGGGGGCCGTGCCGTGGGTGTCCGTAAACGAGGGTGAGCGCAGCGAATCTGTCGGATAAGCGTAACTGGAACCCATGTTGTGTGGTAGCCCGAGCGTGTGCCCAACCTCGTGCGCGGACACAAATCGGACAAGACGGCCCATAACTTCATCCCGAAACTTTACGCTGCGGGCATCCGGATTTACAGCGGCCGTCTGTACGAAGAACCAGTTGCGCAGCAGGTTCATCACGTTGTGAAACCAACCGATGTCGCTTTCCAGAATCTCTCCGGAACGCGGATCGTGTACATGCGGTCCGTAGGCATTCTGAACGTTGGACGAGAAATACCGGATGACCGAGTAGCGCACGTCTTCCGGACTGAACTCCGGATCTTCTTCCTCGCTAGGCGGATCCTTGGCTATAATGGCGTTCGTGAAACCGGCCTGCTCAAACGCCTTGTTCCAGTCTTCTATACCCTGCTTCAAATATGGACGCCACTTCTCGGGCGTGGCCGGATCTATGTAGTAAACAATCGGCTTCACCGGCTCCACCAGTTCGCCCCGGGCATACGCCTCCGGATCCTTGGGCTCAAGGCGCCAGCGCGTGATATAGCAACGCTGTTCCGCCTTTTGCGCATCCCGACCATAATCCGTCAGTGTCACACTGAAAAAGCCCACGCGCTGATCACACAGGCGCGGCTGCATAGGCTCCTTCGGCAACAGGATCATGGACTGGTTCATTTCCACGGAAATCGTGTTGCTCGAACTATTGGACGGTGGAGATCCCGCATCATAGCTCAGAATATGACGCACTTCGATGTTTTGAGGATAACTCTTGGCGCTGCTGATGTACGAGCGACTGCCGTCGAGCCGTCGTACCCGATAAAGTTCACGCCGGAACGAGGGCAGCCCCAAGGATGAAATGTCCTCCATAAAGAGGCTGGTGACTTCAATCACGCTGGCCGTTGAATCATCATTCACCGTTTCAATATCAAACGAGCGAACGATAGGCTCAAAATTGGAGTTGCGGACCGCTTGGTAAATCGGCAACTCTTCGTCCGCCACATTCTGATAAGAGACCACACGCAGCAGAATTTTCTTGTCACGATCACGGCGCTGCCAGCGCAAGGTCTGCGTGTTGGCCTTTTCGCCCCCGTATCCCAGATTGTTCGCCGTGGCCGCAATACGCGTTACCATCAGCATTTCGCGGTCCAGCAATGAGTCCGGAATTTCGTAATAGAGCTTTTCGTCAATGCGATGCACCACGAAGAGACCGGAATCAGTCTCCGCCTCGTCCGTGATTACATCCGAGTACTTCTTCGTGTCTTCCTCTTTCTCGTCAGGCTTCTCCGAAGGTGCTTCCGCAACCGGTGGTGCAGCCTTTCGCAGACCAGCACACCCGGCCAACAGGCATAGAATGAGAACTACAAGACTCGCACTGCGTAGCATTTTCATCGGCCTCAAGTTGTCAAGTGATTGATGAGGGACGTAAAGGTACAAATTTCAATACCGCCTGTTTCAATGCAACCTGCAACTTACTTGGAGAAAACCTGCGAAACAGCCAGAATGCGATCGGTGCCCAGACTCGTATCGCGAAAGTAGACCAAGCCGGTATACAACTGATCGGGTCGAAGCAGGCGGACTTGCAACGCACGCTGCACTTCCGGATCCGGTGAAGTATAGCGATACTCGTAAACCCCCTGTTTGATAAGGTGCCGGCTTTCGTACTGTCCGGCGTCACTTTGCCAAGTCATTGCAGAGCCCAGATCCACGCGCCAGCCGTTAAAGCTGCCGGTAACATACAAGCCGCCGGGCAACGGCTTTCCGTCAGGCGGGACGAAGTGAAAGACTACGTGTACATATTCCGCCTGCGTGTCTGCTACCCCGTCTCTACCTGAAATAACGGACTGTCCAGTTTGCAATGGACCCCAGTCATTGTCTGGAAAACGAGCATAATCGGGCTGCAAGTGCACTACATAAGGGGTAGATGCGCGGTCTACATGTTCGATGTCGTCACGGGGTAACAACTGTCGCAAGTCCAAATAATAATCCCCGACACGCACACCATAAGCATCTTCCGGGTCCAGGTAGTACAGGAGTTCAGACTGTCCAGAAATCGAGGGGCGCTGTATGCAGCGGGGCGTTAAGATATGTCCCCCTTGGAAGAAACAGACCGACAGATCGAACAGGCTCGCGCCCACTTCGGCCGGCGGAAGCACCAGCAGATGCGGCTGCACGGCAGGCAATGCCAGTCGGCCAGTCATTAACAAATCGAGATGCATTTGCGTGCCCGCTACGTCTTCCGTCACAAAGAACGGGCGCTCAAAAAGCACCTCTGCTTCCTTTCCCTGCTCGGTCACGCGCAGCACGTAATTGCCGCTGAGGCGAAAAGCTATCGCCGCGTTTGGAAATCTATATCGGTAATGCGAATACTGGACCAGCGTCGCACGCGAAAGTTCGTAGTCGAACAAATTGTCACGGTCAAAAGCCTCCAGGTATTCACCCGGTGTTAAGTCCCGCCGCCAGACGCGATCAGCGTGGTAGAAATACACCGAAAGGGGGCGTGGATTCCAGTTCAATATGTCGAATTCGAGTGTAAGCGGAACACCGCTCCGGAGACGGTAGACTGGCAAGTTACGTTCCTGCTCCGCATACAGTTGAATACTCCTAACTTCGTCCACGCCAGGATGGAATTCGGGGGCTGGCGGCACCGGCGGTGCGCTGGGTCTCCGTACTTCTGATGGCGCCGAACACGCCACGACCACAGCGAGAAACAACACGATCCATACGTGTCTCATAGCTGCATTGGAGCCTGCTACCCGAATAGCCCGATCAAACCTCTGCCTTCCACAGCCCCGTTAAATGCACCTTCAGCCTGAAAAGTCCGGATTGCCATCTTACTGTGCCACAGCATGGCTCTGTGTTCGTGCTCGCGTCAAACCATGCAATTACGCCGCATATCCTTTCGAGGGCGACATGTTCAGCCAAGGCGTGCCACTACCTCAAACTGCGACCCCCCGCAGCGTCACGCAACGAGATCGCAGCACGAAGCGGAACAGCACCTGCTGATCCGCCAGCATTTCCACAAAAAACGCCACACCGGCACTGCACCGACGCACTTAAACAGACCGGGACTGAAATGGCCCCGCACCAAGCACGCCTTCAACCGAAATCGGTCACAACCCTTGGCAAACCATAGCGCTGTCAATCGCAACCGCTGATCAGGCAGGCAACAATAGACCCGTGACTCCACAGAATCGATGCGCTCGCGGTGCCTGCACACTCACGCCGACCCCGATGCACACGGACTGGTGCTGATCCGCGAATCCACTAACGGTTTTTCATATCCTGGATTTCAACACGAATCTCCTGCGCCAGCACCTTCAGTTCCTGCATTGCCTTGCGGACACGCGTGCCCGCAGACTGCACACCCTTCCCGTAGAATTTCGCAAAGTCCTGCTCCGTGCTATTTATCAAGCTCCTGAGTTGTTCGAATCGAGACATGAAGTCTTGAACAAAAAGTTTAGTGAGAGAAAAACGCGTATATCTGATAAACGCGCATGCCATTACTGAACACCGAGTGCTAATTTAGTACGGTTCCTGCGCCATGTCAAGCTGGTACGACCGCCCATCGGCGGCAGCGTATCACATAATCACCCCAATCTGGCTCGAATGCCATACTTCTGCCACCTGCACTGCCATACGTCCTATTCCCTGCTTGATGGAGCCGCCCGCATTGACAGACTGGTAGACCGGGCCGCGGCACTCAACATGAAGGCTCTTGGAATCAGTGATCACGGCAATCTTTTTGGCGTACCGGAATTCCACACAAAGACACGGAAGCAAGGCATTCAGCCCGTTATCGGCTGCGAGTTCTATCTGACTCGCTCGGGCATGCAGGACCGCTCGGATCGCAAGCGATATCATCAGATCCTTTGGGCCAAAAATGAAACCGGGTATCACCACCTGGTCAAGTTGTCCTCATTGTCCTATCTCCGGGGCTTCTACTACAAACCCCGCATTGATTTTGAAACGCTGGCGCAGCACAGTGAAGGGCTCGTGGCCACAACCTGCTGCCTGCAGGGCGAGGTGCCTCAGGCGATTCTGGCAGGTAACCTCGCACGCGCGCGGACACTCTTCAAACAGTATCTCGATGTGTTTGGCCGCGATTTTTATGTCGAAATCCAGCAACACGGCATAGAGGATCAGTCCAAGATCAACCCCACACTTCTAGAATTGGCTAAAGAATTTGACGTGGGGGTGGTAGCCACCAATGATGTCCATTACGTAGAGCGCAAAGACGCCACTTCGCAGGAAATTCTGTTGTGCTTGCAAACCGGCAAACAAATGGCCGATGCGGATCGCCTGAAGTTTGGCAATGGAGAGCTCTATCTGAAAACCGCCGAGCAGATGATTGAAAAGTTCGGCCCAGAGCCGCTCGCTGCCTCTTGGCTCGACAAGAGCGCAGAAATCGCCGATAAATGCAACTTTGAGCTCCCCATGGGCGATTTGCTCATGCCGCACTTCAAGATTCCGGCAGAATTTGGCAACGATGCCGACAACTATTTGAAACATTTGGTATTTGCCCGGGCACGGAGCCGGTATCCCGAACTGGGACCGGACATCGAGGCCCGAATCAATCTGGAGCTCGGCATCATTCGGGAAATGGGCTACGCCGGCTACTTTCTGATCGTTCAGGACTTTACCACGGCGGCCCGTGAGATGAACGTGGCCGTGGGACCGGGACGGGGTTCGGCGGCCGGGAGCGTCGTGGCCTACTGTTTGGGCATCACCAGTATTGACCCCCTGAAGTACGGTCTGCTGTTTGAGCGCTTCCTGAATCCGGAGCGCGTATCCATGCCAGACATCGATATCGACTTTGACGATCACGGCCGGGCCAAAGTCATCGACTATGTCGTCAAGAAGTACGGCCGCGAAAGTGTTTGCCAGATTATCACCTTTGGAACGATGGGGGCCAAGACCGTCATTCGGGATGTGGCGCGCGTATTGGGAATTTCGCTAAGCGAAGCCGACCGGATTGCCAAGGCTATCCCCGAGGGACCGAAGGTGGAGCTGGCTGCAGCGCTCAAGAAAGTAAACGAGCTTCGCGCCCTCAAGAACGATCCGCGAGAAGAGATTCAACAGCTGCTCCATCATTCCATAGTGCTGGAAGGCTGTGTTCGGCATACAGGTGTCCATGCAGCGGGTGTAATCATTGCTCCGGGACAGGTGAGCGACTATGTGCCCGTTGCCACAACCAAGAACAAGGACGACCATGTACTGACTACGCAGTACGATGGAAACTGGGTAGAGCATTTCGGCCTCTTGAAGATGGACTTCCTGGGTCTGTCCACCTTGACCATCCTGCGGGACGCCGTGCGGCTCGTCAAGCAGAATCGGGGAATTGAGATTGACTTGGATACGCTGGCCTTGGACGATGCTAAGACGTATCAGCTGTTTCAACAGGGTGACACAACTGGCATCTTCCAGTTTGAGTCAGAGGGCATGCGCAGGTCGCTCCGGGAACTGAAGCCCACGCACTTCGGTGACCTCATTGCCATGAACGCACTGTACCGTCCAGGCCCTATGCAGTACATCCAGAATTACGTCGCACGCAAACACGGCCAGGAATCAGTGACGTACGGGCATCCGATATTGGAGCCCCTACTGAAGGAGACCTATGGCCTTCCGGTATATCAGGAACAGGTCATGCAGATTGCGCAGGTAATGGGGGGGTATTCGCTGGGTGCTGCCGACCTCTTGCGGCGGGCCATGGGTAAGAAGAAGCAGGACGAAATGGCCAAGCAACGCGCCGATTTTGTTCAGGGAGCGGCCAGGAATGGCATCAATAAGACTATCGCGAATTCCGTCTTCGACCAGATGAATGAGTTTGCGAAGTACGGCTTCAATAAATGCCTTGCCGGATCGACGGAAATTGTCCACGCCGTCTCGGGCCAGTCCACCACAATTGCAGCGTTATATTCGCGTGGATCCGACGGGTTTATGGTCCATGCGCTCGGCTCTGACGGCCGTTTTTCGCCGCGCCCGGTGACCGATGTGATGTACAACGGCTGCAAGTCCGTATATGAACTCACAACGCGACTTGGCCGGCGCATCATAGCCACTGCAACACATCGGTTTCTGACACCCGGAGGCTGGATGCGGCTGGACGGATTACGGGCAGGGGACCGCTTGGCGGCTCCGGCCTGGCTGGGCGCTCTGACGGCAAACCAGTGGTCACAGGCCAGGCTTGCGGCTGCAGCAAACCTGGTAGCCCGAAGCGCGCTTAAGCCGAAGCGGCGCACACTACCATGGGGAGCACAGCACACACAAATCGCAACATGGATTGCAGTTCGGCTGCCACAAGAACTGTTCTCGCTGGGTGAATCAGACGTGGAATGCTTTGTTAAAGAGCTACGCCGGCGGTGCGGTACGCACCTCTTGACGCGCAGCTTTGAACTTGCACGGGATGTACAACGACTGCTTCTGGGGATCGGAATGACGGTCCCGGTTACAGCACAGGCGGGCTTGTACCGCGTTGCATTGGCTGGCAAGTGTACTGCTAGGTCTAACGTGGCATGGGACGAAATTGCATCCATTGTACCCGCCGGACACATGGACACATTTGATCTTACCGTAGCGGGCGATCACAATTTCTTGGCCAACGGGCTTGTAGTACACAATAGCCACAGCGCAGCCTATTCGCTCCTGGCGTACCAAACGGCCTACCTCAAGGCGAACTACACGGCTGAATTCATGGCCTCGGCGATGTCCAATGTCGCAAACGATTCGAAGAAGTTTGCCGTCACACTTGACGAAGCGCGGCGGCTTCGCCTGAATATGATCCCTCCGTCCATTAATCATAGCCAGCACGACTTCGCGGTTGAAGGAGATCAAATCCGGTTTGGTCTCTCGTCCATCAAGGGCGTGGGGCGTAATGCTATTTCGGCGATAATTGCCAACCGCGAAGTGCACGGCCTGGCAAAAAATCTTTACCAGCTGATCAGGACACTCGATTTGCGTGAAGTCAATAAGAAAACCCTTGAGTGCCTCATTCGGGCCGGTGCACTGGATGAGCTCGAAGGACATCGGGCACAACTTGAGAATGCACTGGAACATGCTATCCAGCATGCCGTCGGCATCCAGGATGCTCAACGGCGAGGCCAGATCTCCCTGTTTGGGACCGCAGAAGACCGTATGGATATGCCCGAACCAGACCTGCCCGAGTGCGAACGGTGGTCGATGGCGCAGAAGCTCGCTTTCGAGCGGGAGCTGGCTGGATTCTACATATCAGGCCATCCGCTGGATAACTGGGAAATAGAAGCCCGCTCATGTGCAACGGCCAAGTTGGCCAACCTCGACGTCCTGAACGGCAACGGCCCAGGTAAGCCCTTTCACACTTACTGCGGTGTAGTCACGTCCGTTAAGATTCGCACTACCGCCCGGGGCACTCCCGTGCTGCAAGCGACTCTTGAAGACCGATCCGGCACTGGTGAGCTAATGTGTTTCAAGGAGATGGTGGACAAGACCCGGGACCTGCTGACCGTAAACTCGGTCGTGCTCGTGCAAGGAGATGTGGAGGAGAATGCCGGGACCATCCGTGTGATTGCACGGCAGGTGGTTCCCCTGCAACGCATTCGGGATGATTTTATCCGGAAGCTTATCATTCAGCTGGATCCGGACGCGGTGTCTCCGGACGCCATTCAGCGTTTCGCCAAGCTCTGCGCCACCCATCCCGGTGAGCGCGAATTGCAGTTTAACATCATGGATAATGAGACGACGCTCGCCGTTGTATGTGATCAAGTGAAGGTTAAGACCACTTCAGACTTTATGAAGGGCCTCGCACATATCTTTGGCACAAACCAAGTGCGGCTGCAATGGCAAGTGCAGACCTAAAAAAACCGGTCGTGCTGTTTGTTTGCACACACAATTCGTCCCGGTCCCAGATGGCCGAAGGATTGTTGCGGCACCTCTACGGCAATGCCTATGAAGCGTGCAGCGCGGGGACCACTCCAACGGGTGTCAGCCCTTTCGCAGTGGCGGTTATGCGCGAAATCGGAATAGACATTTCTGAACACACGTCAGAGCACGTAGATGCTTATGCCAGTCTGCCACCCGACTACGTGGTAACGGTCTGTGATTCCGCCCGGGAAGCGTGTCCCTATGTGCCGGCCCAGCTCAAAGTGATCCATCGCCGGTTCGTGGACCCGCGTGGCGTGCAGGGCACTGACGACGAAAAACGTGCGGTTTATCGGCAGGTACGCAATGAGATCCAGACTTGGTTGCAGAATGAATTCGTACCGGTGACGTGATGACTGCGCGCCTTGTTGACGACGGCCACCGACCTGAATTGGACGTTCACGGTTGTACAGTGGACGACGCTATAGCCCTGATCCGTGCACTGATTGTCAAAGCCGTAGATCGCGGGCGCGATTCAATCCGGATAATCCATGGAGCATCCACGAGTGGGCCAAATCAGGCGTGTCGCACCATCAAGCGTGCCTTGCACGAGCTTCTGGACAGCCGAAAGTTGCCACTGCACATCGCCAGCAGCCTGCGTGCGCACGCATACACGATTGTAGCCCTGCGCAGCAGTTCACGGCGAAGGAATGCACAGCGCATTACCTTCAGAGACCTCACCCGGTGATAGGCCTCCCGTGGCGGTTATCATTGGCATATCGACATCGCTGGAAAAGGGACAGCAAAGAATTGACCACGCCTACGTGCGGTGCGTGGCCGAGACCGGTGGTCTGCCTGTTCTTTTGCCAACAATCAGTGATCCGAAAGTTGCCGCTCAATTGTGCACACGTATAGACGGGCTTGTAGTCCCTGGCGGACCTGGAATCACACACAATATGGCGGGCACGCTGCCGGAGGTGCTATCTCCGGTGGATCCATTGCGGTGGGCTTCCGACACCTTGTTTCTTCAAACAGCATACAACCAAGACCTTCCCGTCTTGGGAATTTGTTACGGAATGCAACTCATGGGTGTGATGGCCGGCGGAGCCCTCTATGCAGATGCGGAACAGCAGCATCCAAATGCCTTGGTGCACAGCGAAAGTCGAGGGGCCACGATGCATACAATACGAATCGACCCAAACACTCACTTGCACCGGCTGCTTCAGGTTACGTCCATGGAGGTTAACACACGACATCTCCAGGCGCTTCGCACACCCGGCACGGGCTACCGCGTCAGCGCCTGCAGCCCGGACGGCATAATCGAAGCTATTGAGAATGCCGAGGGCACTCGCATCGGCGTGCAATTCCACCCCGAGCGTATGAATCTGCTCCCGTTATTTAGGCACTTGATCGACTGCGCTGCGGAGGCCTAAGTGATACTCAACGAAATAAAGCGCCTGGATACTTCGCGGTCGAAGCTCCGCTCCTTCGGCCTGCTCGTTGGGCTTGTAGCCACCCTCATTGCAGGTGTGCTCCTGTGGAAGGGAGATGGGATTGGTTGGGGAATTTTCGCGGCTGGCACGCTGCTGATCCTTCTGGGCCTGTGCGCGCCACGATTTCTGCGACCACTCTATGTACCTTGGATGGCGTTCGCCCTTGCGCTCGGCTTCGTTATGACGCACGTAATCCTCACCGCCGTTTTTTTCCTTATGATCACGCCCATCGGTCTTATAATGCGCTTGACCGGGCGGGACCCACTCCGGCGAAAGATAAATCGCAATCGGGATACGTACTGGATCCAGAAGTCATATGACCCTGACTCCAGTGAGCGCTTGGAGCGATACTATTAATAAGACCAAGGCCGAAACACAGTCAGAAACCACTTTGCGGCCAGTGGCACCACCTGGGCCGGCCTACTTATGCCGTCTCTACTACACCGTGATGGTCGCAGTGACCTTCGTGCTGGTGATGAAGGTGACCGTCTACCAAATAATCAGTGTGATCGCCATGAGGAACGGCTTCGTGACCACAGTCGTCCCCATGTACGTGACTGTCATCATGCCCAGAGCAATCGTGGCCTGATGAGCATGCATCCGGATTCGCATCCGACACTTCGAGAGAATGCTCGTCCGAATGGTCTTCGTGTGGGTGATGCATATGCCCGTCATGCAGGTAATCGTAGTGATCACCATGCTTGATGGCAGTGTGGCCACAATCGTCGCCGTGAGTGTGGTCCGTGTGGGAGTGTGTATGATGATCAGACATTTGAGATAACCGGTTAGTGATACGTTACGGAAAGCAGCTGGAGTACTGCATTATTGGTGTTAGGCACAGAATATACTAAAGTCCATTCCGCTTCCAAAACAGCCGCTTTCACGAATTAGAGACTTTCGTGGAGGCAATATTATTGTGTCTCCTACATTTCCGCAAGAGCCAACAGGTTGTCTACGTGATGGTCTTCGGTACATCCAGTAAGTTGTGTTTCCAGTTGGATCGTCAAGTGCCCTATGCCATAGTCTCCGCTTATGACTTGGCGCAACTTGAGCAATATCCCGTCCTGCTTGCCCTCGTATTCCGGATCAATCAGGACATGGGCCGTCAATGCATCACTTCCTGGAGAAAGCGTCCAAACATGAATATCGTGAATGAGTGCAACGCCGGGCAGCTCTTCAATCGCCCGGCACATTTTGTGAACATCAATATGCTTGGGCACGCCCTCCAAGAGCACATGCACAACGCGTGAAAGCAAACCCCAAGTCCCCCACAGGATTAGAAGACTCAGCACTACAGTCACGATCAAGTCGGCCAGTTGCCAGCCGAACGCCCAGATCAACACGCCCGAAATCACGACCCCGACCGAACCCAAAAGGTCCGCGATCACATGCTGGTAGGCCCCTTCCACGTTTACGCTGTGGCTGACTGATTTGTGCAGGATGACAGCGGCCCCCACGTTTACCAGAAGCCCGACAAAGCCGACTGCCAGCATGAGGCCCCCTTCAATCTCCGGGGGCGAAGACAGGCGCTGATAAGCCTGGTGCAGAATTACCGCAACAATCAACCAGAGTGTAAGCGCATTGGCCAGAGCCGCCAGAATTTCAAATCGCTGAAAGCCGTAGGTGTGTTTGGCCGTGGCCGCACGCTCGGCATAATACATCGCGACCAACGCGAGCGCAATGGACGCAGCATCGGTAAGCATGTGACCAGCATCCGCGATCAGGGCCAAGCTTCCAGATAGTACGCCCCCGACTACCTCGACGAACATGTAGCCGAGAATGAGGAACAGGGCATACTTTAAATGCCGCTTGCTCGCACCTCGCAAATCATGCGAATGACCGCCACTGAATACCCCGCCATGGCCATGATCATGGCTGTGGTCGTGACCGCCGTGATCATGGCTGTGGTCGTGACCGCCATGATCATGGCTGTGGTCGTGACCGCTGTGGTCGTGGGACATCCAAAGATCGAGGGTCAGTAGATGTGGTAAGATATCACGACTCTTGCTCCCTTTCAACAGAAGGTCGGAGGTAAACAACACCCCAAGCGCAGTCAGCACGCTGCGTTGGGCGTATGACTATTCGCTTGCGAAGCAGTGCGTTTTAGGGAACGACTCATACGCCAGCACCTTGTGCCTTATATCGCAGTCAGGATCCATCTCTGGCTTTGGCCCTAAATCCCACATCCATTCACAAGCGCCGGAAGGAAGTGCGAAACCCCATAAGAGTGGGTGCGCACACTGCAGCAGACCACATTTCCAGTACTGTCTCTCCACATCAGTGATCAGACAAACCTGTCCCCGCGCTTTTGAGAGCCAGTTTATATGGTCGCGAACGATGCGCTGCGCAAACGTAGTTTTTTCAGTGTCCGAAACATGCACGAACTGGCAGGGCGCAAGCGGCAATTGGGAAAGGACGTTGGCACTTATAATAAGGTCATAGTTGGAGTCCCACGTCTCGCTTGGCCATACCGATAGCGAACGCCGCACAAACACCTGCTCCGCTACCCCCGTGACATCCCCCTGTACGAGCCGCACATTAGGATACCGCTGCACCTCACTACGTGCGCCACGCAGATGCACCAGGTCAAGCAAGACCACCTCCCGAAAGCGTGCACTTAGCTGTGCAACAGGAATGTCGTGGAGCGGACCGGACCCCACTACTAGCACCCGATCGTGGCTGGAACAGTGGTTGGCCGCTTCCACCATCAGCCCACGGCTGCGCAATACATGGGCCCTCCACTGCATTCGACACCGCTTGCCCCTCGCAGCAAGACGCCGCTGGCCACCCACATATCCCATGAGGCGCACATACTGCGGCACCCGGGTCCGCCAGAATTCGGGCATCGGGAATTGATTACTTAAAGTATCCCCCGCTTTTCAGCTCGCGCCGGAGCTTTAACAAGTCTAAGAGCTGCGCCTGGTAGCGCATTTGTTCCTCGCTGCCGGAGGCCGCCTGAACGATCGTTCGCTTCAGTGCCTCCAGCCGCTCGTTGACGCGCTTTATCTTCACCTGTTGTATCGCATCTAGGGCCACGCGCCTTGTGTCCTCGTTTATCCGCGGGACACGGATATTCTTGGTTTCCCAGTTCTTGGAAGGCTGATATTCATCCATCATGACGTGTGCCAGCACGTGGTTTGCCGAAGGATCCAGCATCAGCATACCTCGATCGATTGCCGCCTTGGTTTCGCCACCCTGTTCTTTGTATAGCGCAAGGAGCCGCTCCACAATATGGCGCGCGGACCCTTCACTAAACTCGCCGGGATTCATACGCCCCATAATGAATTCAATCATGGGGCCTCCGTGCTCAATCATGATTCGCAGTAGCGCCATCTCTGGAACAGTCATCAAAACCACGGCCGGCGACTGCGCAGACACATCAACCGGCACCTGAGCCGGCACGTGCAGCTGCTTCAGCTTTTTAGTCAATTGGTCTTCAGGCACGGCAAACTGCGCACTTACCCGACGGACATAGAGCTGTCTTAAAAGCGGGTCTGGAAGATTTACAATAAGGCGAAGAACCTGCTCAGCGTGATAGGCTACAGACTCCAGTGAATTCAAGCCACCGTGGCAGAGCGCGGCGCCATGTATGAATTTGACGATGTCCTCCTTCCGGTCCTGCAAGTACTTCAAGAACGCCTCCGGCCCGGATTCCCGCACAAACTCGTCGGGATCGCGCCCCGCAGGCAGGCTCACCACAGACGCCACGACGCCTTGGGCAAATACGGTCTCCAGCGCCCGCTTTGTTGCGTCAATGCCCGCCGTGTCCCCGTCATAAACAAGCACTATGCGATTGGCGAACCGGCTAAGCAGCTTTACCTGTTCCGGTGTGATCGCCGTACCGCAGCAAGCCACCGTATTTTCCACGCCGGCCTGGTGCAGCGCCAGCACGTCCGTGTATCCCTCAACCAGAATCACTTCTCCGGCTTTGCGTACGGATTGTTTGCCCTGAAGCAATCCGTACAACACCCGACTCTTATGATACACTTGCGTTTCGGGACTGTTGATGTACTTGGGCGTGTCGCTCCTGTCGAAGAGTCTCCGCCCGCCAAAACCAATGACTTTGCCTACGTGGGATGAAATCGGAAAGATTACGCGCCCCCGAAATCGATCATAGTAACCGCCCCTGTCCCGCGCCACGACCAAGCCGGCCGCTTGCAAGATTTCCGGCTTGATGTGCTCGGCTCGGGCCGCTTGAAATAAGGCATCCCAGCGGTCCGGGGCGTAACCAATCCCGAAACGCTTTATCGTTTCCGGGCTGATGCCGCGATTGGTCAAATACCGACCGGCTTCATGCCCTTCGCTGGTATTTCTGAGTTGCGAATGGAAGAATCTTGTGGCAAAGCGCAGAGCATTGTAGAGCGGTTCCCGTTTATCGCTCGATTCCTGTCCGCTCTCTGGTATGGTGATCCCGGCCCGCTGGGCCAAAAAGCGCACCGCTTGCGGAAAATCCCACCGCTCGATTTCCATAACGAACTGGATAACATCACCCCCTTTGCCGCACCCGAAACACTTAAAAATGCCTTTTCCGGGATGGACGTTGAAAGAAGCCGTGCGCTCTCCATGGAAAGGACACAAGCCTACCCAATTCCGCCCCTGCTTCCTGAGCCGCACATGATCCTGCACGATATCAAGAATGGGTGAGGCCTCACGTACCTCGACCACGATATGGTTCGGAATCAGCATCTGATTCCGCCCGAATTACAGGGCATGAGTTTGCACTGGGACCGTTTTCGGTTTGTCTGAACACTGGCATGCACCAAAGGTCAGACATCCGGCCACGAGTACAAACAATACAATTCGCAACATGGTGCCATTCTTACGATCAAAGGGTGAATATACGCCTGACGGACAGATTCGGTGCGATTTGCCGGGTCTATGTATCTTCAGCCCCGTAATATCTGCCGGATTCGAAGACTGCAGCCGTGATCATACTTGGAATTGACGTTGGCGGAAGTGGCATAAAGGGCGCACCCGTCGATGTTTCAACAGGACGCCTCGTGCACGATCGTTTTCGACTGGTGACCCCCCCGGGTGCCCACCCGGGTGATGTCGCCGCTACCGTGCGGGCGGTCACAGAGCAGTTTTCCTGGCGTGGTCCCATCGGACTAGCCATGCCTTTCCGCGTCAAGGAGGGTGTGGCCAAGACCGCTGCCAACATAGACGACTCGTGGATCGGTACCAATGCGCGAAAGCTGTTCGCCAAGGCCACCGGCTGCAAGGTAGCCGTAATCAACGACGCGGACGCAGCCGGACTGGCCGAAATAACCTTCGGGGCCGGAAAGGACCATCGCGGAACTGTACTCGTGCTCACGGTTGGCACGGGCATTGGCTCGAGTCTGTTTGTGAATTCCAGACTGGTGCCGAATACGGAATTAGGTCACTTGCGCATGCGGGGCACCATAGCCGAGGCTTGGGCGGCGAACAGCGCCAGGAAACGCGACGCGTTAACGTGGCGCGCCTGGGCTGAGCGCTTTCAGGCCTATTTGTCCTATGCCGAGTTTTTGCTTGATCCGGATCTGATCGTTCTGGGCGGCGGAATCAGTCGTCCCAAGCGCACTGCGCAATATCTCCATTTGCTTAAAACCAGTGCCGAACTTGTTCCCGCCCTGCTCCAGAATGAGGCCGGCATCATTGGGGCAGCCTGTGCGGCACGGAAACTGAGAAAGTAATGAGCTTGGAAGTGCGTGTGGCCGAGTGCCTTGCAAGTGGCGACCCGGTGGAAACTGAGCGCACGTTCAATGCGCTGGTCGATGCTTTGAATCGGGGGCAAATACGCGCTGCCTCACGTCAGGACGACGGAATGTGGCAGACACATGCTTGGGTCAAGCAGGGTCTCCTCATGGGATTCCGGCTAGGACGACTAACGGCAGCCGGCCATGACAGGGCTCCCTTTTTTGATAAGCACACATTTCCCCTCAAGTCTCTTCGGCTTGAAGACAGGGTACGCCTGGTGCCAGGCGGCTCTGCCATCCGTACCGGTTCCTATGTTGCCCCCGGCGTTATCTGCATGCCACCCATGTATATCAATACGGGTGCGTATGTCGACGAAGGCACGATGATCGACTCGCATGCGCTAGTGGGCAGTTGTGCCCAGATCGGCAAACGTGTGCACCTTTCCGCCGCCGCCCAAGTCGGCGGTGTGCTCGAGCCTGCGGGTGCATTGCCGGTTATAGTGGAGGACGACGTTTTTGTCGGCGGCGGCTGCGGCCTGTATGAGGGGGTCGTCGTTCGAACCGGGGCAGTGCTCGCGCCAGATGTGACGCTTACCGGCTCCACTCGCATCTATGACCTGGTTAACGAGTGTATCCTATCCAGCCGGGAAGTGCCGGCGCGTGCGGTGGTAGTCCCCGGTGCGCGTGCGGTGACCTCGTCCTTTGGAAGATCGCAGGGACTCTCGCTGTACACACCCGTGATTGTCAAGTACCGGGACGCGAAAACCGACGCCGCAACCGTGCTTGAAGACGCGCTCAGGTAGTACGGCAGCTATTTGATCACGATCTGATCGGGAGCAATAAAGGCACTGGCGTAGCGGTCTTCAACCACGGGCAGCATTCGCTCCGCCTGTGCTCGCAGTACAAAATTGCCTACCCGAACCCGGTAGTAGGGAGCCCGGAAATCCTGGTACACTGGAGGCGTTGATTCGGGCCCAGGATACACATCTTCCAGTGCACCTTCGGCCGCCAGTTGCTGCCACCATGCTACAGCCTGCGCCGCGACCTGATCGGCCTCCTCCCTGTCCTGTGTGGACAGAATCTGGATCCTGAAGCCAGCCTGCTGGCCGGGCACACCACGTTTCCCCAGTGTACCGGCCAAGAGGGCCGCGGGCGCGTCGTGCTCAATAACCGGCCTTGGAGAGGGCTGCTCTTCAGCATAGGTCAAAACATCGAAGTCCTCATGTTCGGCCCAGTTGATCGCAACCTGGTTTTTGTCTTGGTCATCTACAAGCACAGTGCGTGAAGCCGGACCCGCGCACCCCGCCACAATCGCCAGAAACACCAAGACAAGAGTCCCCTGCTTTTTCATGTACACGCCAAGCCTATCCTCGGACGATTGCTACAGACGCGCTGGTGCCAATCCGCGTGGCACCGCTGCGTATCATCTTGGCCGCATCTTCGGGCGTTCGAATACCACCTGATGCCTTGACCCCCATACTTTCACCCACAGTCTTCCGCATCAATATGACATCTGCTTCAGTGGCACCACCGCGCGCAAAGCCCGTGGACGTTTTTACAAAGTCAGCCCCCGCGTTTCGAGCCAGTTTGCAGGCCATAACCTTCTCCTCATCGGTTAGAAGCACCGTCTCCAATATAACCTTGATCAGGATTTGGCCGCCACCCACACCGTGTGCTGCTTCGACTACGGCACGAATATCTTCTTCAACCACGTTATACTTGCCGCTTTTCATTCGGCCTATACCGATTACCACATCAATTTCGCCTGCCCCGTCGCGCACCGCCCGCGCGGCCTCGGCCGCCTTCACGTCCGATCGACTAGCCCCCAGCGGGAATCCGATTACGGTGCACACCGCCACTTCGCTGCCCTGCAGCCACCGCGCAGCATCCGTCACATTACAGGGCGGAATACACACGGCCGCAAAACAGTACCGCCTGGCTTCCTGGCACAAGATGTGTACGTCCGCGTCAGTGGTTTCAGGTTTAAGTGCCGTGTGATCAATCATCCGCGCCAGGTTGAAGTCCCTGACCAAGGCTTCAGCAGAGCTGAGACCTGCCTGGCACGCACCGGCATCCTCCATACTGTGCAGCATAGTGTGGATGTAATCGTCAGACAGCCAGCTGGAAGGCCATATCCAGAGCGTTCGCCATATTCTGTGCTTCTTGAGCTTAATGTAACTTGCAGGACATTCCATGGTGCCACCCAATCCTGTAATCATGCGCCTTATTGTACTATTTGTGCTCTGCTTCTGGGCCGCCGGTTGCGGGCGTGGACCGGATCGGTCCAACCAAGTCACCGATGACCTCGGACGCACGGTCTACTTGTCAAGCGTACCCACGCGGGTTGTGACGCTGGCTCCCAGCGTTACCGAAATCGTATTCGCTGCGGGTGCCGGCTCTTTGATCGCGGGGGTAACTGATGCAGATGATTTTCCACCGGAAGTGGACAACTTGCCGCGTTTCAGTGCGCTTCCGGTCGACTTTGAGGTGGTACTCTCACTGGAACCGGACTTGGCCCTGGCTTCTGACCAGGTCAACAGTCCAAATGATGCTGCGACGCTCGAAGCGGTGGGCGTGCCTGTGTATTTCTTCTCAGTAAGCCGCCTTGAGGACATCGCGAGGACTATTCGCGATGCGGGCGCACTGCTGAATACCGCCTCGGCAGCAGACCAGCTGGCCGACTCGCTCACCCGCTCGCTGGCGCAATTGCGCGTACTCACGGAGGAATTAGAGGAGCGACCGTCAACACTCTTTCTGATCAGCGACGTTACACTTTATGCTTTTGGTCAAGGCAGTTACATTCACGACATGATTGCCCTTGCCGGCGGCTCAAGCATAACCGTTGATCTGGAATCACGATCACCGGTGCTCACAGATGAATTCGTACTCTTTGAACAACCTGAGGTGATCCTGGGCGCGTTTGGGTCCGGCTACTTGCCAACAAGCTTGCTGGAGTATCATCCGACATGGGACGTGGTGCCGGCCGTGACCGGAGGTCGCGTGTACGGCGTTCCAGCGGACAGGTACTTGCGCCCCGGCCCACGGCTTGTCACGGGAGCATGGGAAATGGCGCGCCTGCTGCATCCCGGCTTGGTACCGGCACAATGAAGCTCTGGTACGGGCTACTGGTTTTTGCACTGCTTATCAGTGTGGCCCTCGCGGTCGCGCTGGGGGAGGCGGTAACGCTGGCAGAGGTTGGACGCGTATTCTGGTACCGCATCACTCTGGGGCATGCGACCGCACCGGATGCCATAGCAGATCGCATTGTCTGGAACCTGCGCCTGCCACGGGCTGTGTTGGCGCTTGTGGTTGGTGGCGGATTGGCTTCTGTCGGCGCCGCAATGCAGACCCTGGTCCGCAATCCGCTGGCGGAGCCTTATATCCTTGGAATTTCCAGCGGGGCCACCGCCGGTGCCTCGCTATTCTATCTGGGCTTTTTGCCCCCGCTACTATCCAAAAATCTGTCCATGCCGCTAGCCGCATTTGCTGGAGGGTTATGCGCCATAACCATCGTATACAGCGTCGCCGGTGGCCGTGGGCGGCTTTCGGTTGCGCGACTGCTCCTGGCTGGCGTTGCTATCGCCGCACTAATGGCATCCATTACTTCCTTTATAACGCTGTCCTCGCCTGAGCCGGACAAGCTGCGCGCCGTGCTCTTCTGGCTTTTGGGCTCGCTGCATCACGCAACCTGGACGCTTCTGCCTTGGCCCACCTTGGCCACACTCCTAGGGTTGGCGGTGTTGCTGCTAATGGCGCAGCCCCTAGATGCCATGCTGCTAGGCGATGAGCCAGCGCATAATCTGGGGGTACGGGTGGAGCACATCAAGCGACTCTTGATCGTCGTTGCGGCTTTGGTTACCGGCTCAATTGTAGCCGCAAGCGGAGCCATCGGCTTTGTGGGTCTGATTGTCCCGCATGCGGTGCGCTCCATCACGGGGGTTACGCATCGTCGGCTTCTTCCCGCCTGCTTTATTGTCGGTGCACTGTTTTTGTTGTGGGCTGACTTGGCGGCTCGCCTGCTTCTGCCGGGCGAGCAGCTTCCGGTCGGCATTGTGACCGCGCTTTGTGGTGTGCCTTTCTTTTTAGCACTACTTCGGCGCAGCGATTACGGTTTTGGTTAGTGTTTCGTTGAACACTTGTGCATTGCTTTTCGTTAATGGCGCCGATTTATTCAGGTCCGGCCGGATGGCAGCTACTCAGGCAGAACCTGCGATCACGCTGCGAGAGATCCAGTCGGTCGTAGAGGACGACCTCAAAGCCTTTCAGCGGAAGTTTCGGGAGGCCGTGCGTGTCCGGCACGGTCTGTTGGACCGCATTGTTCAGTATGTTCTGCGCCAAAAGGGAAAGCGTATTCGTCCGACGCTAGTACTCTTGTCGGCGCACTTGTGTGGGGGGGTAACGGAGCGCAGCTACCGCGCTGCCACACTGGTTGAGCTCTTGCACACAGCCACTTTGGTGCATGACGATGTTGTGGACGAATCCGAAAAACGTCGCGGTGCTTTTTCGATTAATGCGCTCTGGGGCAACAAAGTGGCCGTGCTCGTGGGTGACTATTTCTTGAGCCGCGGGCTGCTACTGGCACTGGAGCACAATGACTTTGATCTCTTGAAGACGCTTAGCGATGCCGTGCAGCGCATGAGTGAAGGCGAACTCTTGCAGGTCGAACGCACACGGCGACTGGATCTGAATGAAGAGACCTACTACCGGATTATTTCCGACAAAACAGCGTCTCTTATTGCTGCCTGCACGCGCTGTGGAGCGTACAGTACGGGGGCAAGTGCTGAGGTCGTTAATCGTATGGGCGAGATTGGCGAGCAGTTGGGTTTGGCCTTCCAGATCCGGGATGACCTTTTTGATTACGGGACGGGCAATGTTGGAAAACCTGTCGGTGCGGATCTGAAAAAAAAACTCGTCACACTGCCTCTTATCCACGCCCTGCGCAGCGCCGAGCCGGCTGAGCGACGGTCTATTTTGCAGATTGTACGTCGTCGCAAGAAATCAGTCAAGGATCGTACCCGTGTGTGCTCCTTTGTGGAGGCTGCAGGCGGCTTGGCGTATGCCCGAGGGCGTATGGAGGCTCATATTACTGAGGTGCAAGCCCTGCTGCACACCTTCCCCGACTGCCCTGCCCGCCAGTCGCTAACCGCTCTCAGTCGTTACATAATTGCCCGCAAGAAATAGCGGTTGCCGCAACGACCAGCCGGATTATTATATGGTTACGACCCTGATGCGCGACCGCCTTGTTTTTCTCGGGCGTTTGCATACGGGTATGACCGGCGTGAAGCCTTGGATAAATGCCGATCGGCCATGCAAGAGCTGCCATTGGGCACGAAACTTATGAGTCGTAACACCTTTTCGCCGCTACCGGGGGCACCAAAGGAAGTTGCGGGTATCGCCGTGCTTCCGAATCTGTTGCGGATACCCACTAAACCTCAATGGGACCCGCTCAATCCGCTGCCCACAAACACCGGTGTACCCGGCGAGGTGCTGGGCTGACACGTACCAGATGCGGCTGGGCCCACAAATCCGTTCGGGATGTCGCGGTGGCGCGCTTCAGGTTAACTGTGGCTGTTATTTGCATCACGTTTCATAGATTCTCCGAACATCATAAAACCCTGCGTAATATGACTAACGCGGAGATAAGAACACAAACCAATTTTGGCAGCTTCCTGATTTTCATGCTGCTTTCCATCATCACCGTCGGCATCTACGCCGCGTGGTGGCAATGGCATCGCATTGAAAGTACCAGGTTGGCCGCGATGTCCATCAACGCAAAGTTGGACTCCTCAAAAGAACAGCCGCAGCCGGCCGTTTCTGGTGATCCAAGGAAGTGATCACAAAGCGCCAAGGGCAGACGCTATACGACTGTCCTGTTCGAGTACTCGAAGCGCGATAGTGACTTGATTATGTGTCGACCTCATTGATCCCGATTTTTGCGGTCGGGGAAGGAGTGAGTCTGCTAGGCTGCCTGGGTGACCGCCTCGTACCAGCTATCAGCAATAATGTCCGTCCAGATGAGATTTTGGCTCTGATCGTAACCACCTGAACACAGGTTCTGCAGCTTCACCCAATCGGGTAAACGAAGCCATGCGGGACAAATAAGCTGCGGCTTTGGACTGGTCGCCAAGCAACGTGTTACGAAACGCGGCCTCTGGAACGACCCGGGTTTTCATTTATCACAGCGGAGGAGATAGAATGAGGCTCCCAACATGTAGGTCCAGTCGTAGTTGGCGATGGCCCTGAGACTCCGGCGAGGGTTTACAGACATAATCCCGCCTCCTGCGTAATGCACCCGCCCGCACAGGCTGGAAAGCCGAGATTGCATGAGCTTTTGACAACGGGGGCAATTTGGCGGCTTCCAAGTAGCCCCGCCCGCATCGGTTATGCCCCCGGTTTTCGCCGAAGCTTGTCAAATGAGCTTGTTAGCCCCAAGCATGCCTCATGGCGCGTACATAACCTCTGCCATTAGCCGACAAGAGCTTCCTGAAATGGATCGAAAATACCCGAATGCCACCGGGTCATCTTTAGGGGACACACACTTCCGGATTTGCCTCTGTCCTGGTGAATGAGGCAAACCAATTCAACATCCCTGAATTGCGAAGCCGATTGCCCAATGAGGTTTCAGGCGATATCATTGGAATTGGTGGGGAATCCGATCGAACCGGCACTGTGACCGGGCCATATGCGACTGGCCTGAAAAGCGCGTGCGGCACCATGAGAGTAGATGGGGTTGAATCTCGTACGTACCGCAGGCGGACCAAAATCAATCGCGATTTCATATCCGGTTAAATCAGGGCCAATTCCGACCGCCTGAGATGCCCCTCTCTTCGCGTTACGTATGGAAAGCCCGACAGCCAGAGCAAGCGATGAGGGTAAACCGGCCCGGGAGCGTGGGCAGCCGCTGCAGATCACTGGGCCAGTATCGTAAACCGCTCCCGGCCAAGATTTGGCACGGCTGCATCAGGCCCCGTTGAGTTCGCGACGAAGAACCAGGGACGGAGTGGCCAAGTATGGGTTCCTATTGTCACACAGGATCTTCAGCACCTTGAAAGGTAACCGGACGAGCACGTCTTCCTTATAATGACAATCACGTCGCCCCTCCGCCAAGCCCGCGTAATGCGATGCGTACAGGTTGTGCTTGAAACTTTCTCCCGAAACTCCTAATTTGTATGACATCTTACATCTATGGCACGATCCCGATATGAATAAGCAGGTCTGGGGCTTTGTGTTCGGGATCTTCCTGGCTTTCGTGTACTTCTTTCACACTACTCCGGCCAGTGCTCAGTCCGGCAAGATTACCGGTGTGGTCACGGATGAATCAGGGGTAACCATGATCGGAGTTAACGTAGTCATTGTCGGCACGACGCGGGGCGCCTCGACGGATAATGACGGCCGATACTTCATTTTGAACGTCGAGCCCGGCACCTACAGTTTAAGGGCCTCCTTTGTTGGCTTTCGGACAGTGACACAGTCCGAAGTGATTGTCAACATTAATCGGACAGCCACGGTTGATTTTGTCCTGGAGGAAGCGACTACGGAGGGAGATGAACTCTTAGTAATCGCTGTCCGCCCGGACGTCGAACCCGATCAGACGGCCACGCTGGAGATCATTCGTCCAGAAGAAGTGGAGCAGATTGCAGGTGTAACCGACCTGTCTGATGTACTCGGGCTCCAAGCCGAAATCAATGATGGCCATTTCAGGGGAGGTCGATCCAACGAGGAGCTTTACGTGTTGGCTGGCATGGGGATTGTCAACCCCCTCAATTCCTCCCGCTCTTTTACGCCCATGTTGAGTGCCGTTGAAGAAGTTGAGGTGATAACCAGTGGATTCTCGGCTGAATACGGCAACGCCATGAGTGGTGTAATCAATATTTCAACCAAGGAAGGCGGTGATTTGTGGAGCAGCCGGGCTGAATTCCGAACGCGTGTGCCCGGTTACAAACACTTCGGCGGAAGCGTGTTTGACCCCGCTTCCAACCCGTACATACGCCTGATGGACAACTTGGAATGGTGGAAGTCCCCAGACCCGGAAAACGACGACAGACCGCGGTGGCAGGGGGCCGTAGGGCGTGGTTTTGGCTCCCGGGTGGATCCCGATGAAGGTGCCCAGCTCGCATATGACCTGTGGCGGCGAACGCATCGGGACATCGGCTATGAATATGACAACCGTTGGGACGCACTGGTTGATTTCACGCTCGGCGGCCCCCTTTCCGAGAAAGCCAGCCTGTTTGTGGCGACTCAGTTCAATCGCGTATGGCCCCTGCTGCCGACCCCCGAATCCGACAGGCAAGCACAGGTGATGGGAAATGTTGTACTGAAACCAGCCCCCGGCATTAAGCTAAAACTCAGCGGAATGTACGGCAGCGTCTACCAGCAGGAGTTCAGCTACTCCTCCGGAGGCTTTTACAGATGGGTGTATGATCGCGTGATTGGCGCCAACAAGATTCTTGACCGAAGCACGGGCTTGGGCCTGGTCTATTCCCATGTGCTCAGCGACCGCACTTATTATGAACTGGCCCTGAACGGAATGCAGACGCGACTCGACGAAGGAGTCGATGTGATTGCCCCGGACCGCTTTCGGGATGACATCACGGACCGGTCCGTGTGGGAGCGGCTTTACTGGGAAGACGGATTCCGCACGGGCGTGATGGACGATGACTTTTTCGACGAGGTGTCGTGGACTTATTCCGCCGTTGGATTCATTACCAGCCAGGTATCGAACGGTCACCAGCTCAAGGTGGGCCTCCAGGGCAACCTGTATGACATTGATGTCGAAAACCGGCTAAATCACTCTTCCGAGTCCAGTGCCGTTCGGGAGTATTATCGAGCCAAACCGTACGAAGGCGCCCTGTACATCCAAGACAAGATGGAATTCGAGGGCATGGTCACCAATGTCGGACTGCGCTTTGATTTCTACGACCAGAACGTGAAGTATTACACCGATACTTTTTCCCCTTTCCGTGATCCCGACAATCCGGCACTCATTAATGAGGAATCTGCCGAGAAGTCCGATACGCCCGTGATTGCCCGTCTGCAACCTCGGCTGGGCTTTTCGTTTCCGATCAGCGAGCGGGCGGTATTCCACTTGAACTACGGCAACTATCTCAAACGACCCGGTCTCGAGAGCCTGATCGGACGGCGGACTACGCTGTTCAACGAAAATCTAGGTACGGTCGAGCCGCGACGCCTCGGGAACCCGCTCCTCAAGCCGGAAGAAACAAAGAGCTACGATGTCGGACTGGTATTGGGTGTCTCACGCGGGTTCACGCTGGATGTGAGCGGGTATTACAAGGATGTCAAGAACCTGATCCAACGCGTCGTGTACATCGACGCGAACGACAACCTGTACGAAACGCTCGGTAATCGGGATTATGCCAATATTCGCGGTTTCAGCCTCCGCCTGAACAAGCGACGGGGTATCATTTCGGGCTCCGTTCGCTATCACTTTTCTGTTGCGACCGGCAAGAATTCCACGCCGACCGGTCGCAGTCCGATTGTCGACGAAAACAACGAGCAGTCTCAAGCCCCCAGCCCGCGGGACATTCTGCTGGATTTTGATCGGCGGCATGCCTTGGTGCTGATTGCCGGCCTCAACCTGCCTCAGAGATGGGGGCCGCAAATCGCAGGCACTTTTCCGCTGGGACGCATAAGAATCAACTTCCTCCAGGACAGCCGAAGCGGAAGGCCGTATACACCCAGCGAATTGCTGGGAGACAATTACGCCAAACTGAACACGGAACGCACTCCGTGGGAGCACAACACGGATCTCAAGATCACAAAGGGCATCCGTGTCGGATCAGCGAGACTGGATGTTTTTTCTGAAGTGTTCAACCTGTTCAACACTCGTGTATTCGACTATAACCGCGTCTTTTTGGACTCCGAGACGCTGCGTCGATATGAGGATGGGCAGGATATCGAATATGCGCTGCCCGACAGCAATAATCCGGACTTGGCTGCCGTGCAGACTTTCCGCATTTTCGACAACGGACCTCGTTCAGTCCGGTTTGGCGTTGTTGTAAACATGTGACTTTCGGTACGCAGATATGACGGTCCGATTCCTTGCGCTCTTGCTGACTGTTTCGGTTTCGCTGCCGGTTGCGAATGCACAGGTCCTGCGAGACAAACGGGTGCACCGTCGCGGAATGCTGCATGAGACGGTCTACAATACGGGTGAAATCGGGCGCAAGTGGTTCTACCGCGATCACGATATCACTCTGGATCCGCTTATGGAGTGGCCGGGCTATTCCGCTACGGCCATAGACGGGCTGCAGTACAGCGGCCAACACAACATCATCGGGGGCGGGATCTCTATCGCAGCTTCGTACAGCGGGGTCAACATTTTCGATCTCGATCAACGCTTGTATTCGTTTGGCGGATCGTCCGGACAGCACATTCCGATCACAGTGGCCGGGGTGTATTCCTTTCCGATTTCCATTGAACGTATAGAGAACTACCCGCTGCTGGAAGACGGCACGCTCAATCCTGCCTATGATCCCAATGAGGCCGAAGAAATCATTGTAGCCCAGTGGGGCAGTAACACGGGAATTTCCGTCACGCGCACAAGCCGCGCCTGGAGTTATCCGGATTATGACGATCTGATCCTATTCGAATACACGTTCGAAAACACTGGCGACACAGATGGGGACGGCGTTGCCAATAACAATGAAACGCTCTACGAAGTGCTCATCGGATTCCATTACGGCGTGGCACCTTCAATGCTGGGATTTCAGCGGTGGTACGGGACGTGGGAATATGATTTTATGTACAAGAACGACTTGCGCGGTTACTTCGACCGACATCGCTGGTTGCGGTATGTACTCAATATTGGCAATGGAGTAGACTCCGATTTCGCCGCGTCAGGCAAGCCTGATCCAAAATACTTCGCAACCTACGCGTCAACGGGAGAGCAGGGCGGTGGACTTATGTCACCCCAAGCCCCTGGCATTCAGATGCTCTTCTATGACCGGAATCACCTGGCCACCATAGGGAACACTTTTGCGCTCGATCCCCGCGTGTCCAATGAGCGCATGATCGACTCCGACAGCACACTGAAGCAGCCGTTTATGAACAAGGTCGAGAGCGGGAACTCGCGCGAAAGCAAGATGAAACCGAAGCTCGTCCCGTACACGCGCTGGAGTGGCACGTACACACCCTACCGCGAAACGGTATTTCCGCCACCGCCCGACACGGAAGATCCGGACTCTCTACGGTGGATCGGACGCGGGGCCTTCAATTTTCGGCAGTCTTACAAGGCGGTAGGCCACCATATCGTGTTTGGTCCCTATATCTTGGAGCCTGGCGATAAGATTGAGTTCTCGCTGGCCGAGATGGTCGGCTACGGAGCAGCTGAGGGACCGGGGGAGTGGGACGAAGGCGGGGGCTTGGGAGAGGTTATCGATGAACAAATGCCTTGGCACGAGGTCCCGCATTTTTCGGACCGGGTCATTGATCCGTCATCGGGTCAGACGCTCACTGAAAACTATCTGGGAGAATACGGCTATCCGGACTACGTAAACTCGGATGTGCGGACAGTAAAGGATGTGGCTGACATGGCCTATCATGCCTATACGGGCAATGAACCCGTGCTGCCCTACTGGCCGGAAGACAATCCCCGGGACGGAGTTTATCAGCTGCCTGTCCCACCACCGGCACCGGCGGTTACGATCACAAACAACGACAGAGCACACTCGGTCTTGCGCTGGGGCCGGGCACAGGAGAACTTCACGCATCCGCGTCTGACCGGTACCGTTACCACCTACCGTGTGTACCGCGCGCAGGCTGCAATTGGACCGTGGCGCATGCTCACAGAAATCCCCGTCGGAAGCGCGGCCGATCTCACAGAAGCGGATCTGTACCAATTCATCGACTCAGAGACGACTGTCGGTGAATCGCAGTGGTATGCGGTGACTTCAATAGACGCTCAGGGCCATGAAAGCGGCAAAACCAACCTCTCTTATGTAACTGCAACCCTCGGTCCCGCAGATGAATTGGTTGAAGTGCACGCTGTACCCAACCCCTTTTATCTGGACAGCGGCTTTTCAAGTGGGGGCGCAGGAAATACTGCACAGCAGATCGGCTTTTACGGGCTGCCCGAACGGGCCACTATCGAGATCTACTCCTACAGCGGGCAGCTTGTGGATACGATTGAACACGACGCATCGCAATATTCCACAGCTTGGTTCCAAGTAACACGCAATGATCAGGAGATCGCTTCGGGCGTCTACTTTTTCGTTGTACGTACTCCCGATGGGGCCACCTACCGGGGCAAGTTTGTGATAATCAAATGACCGGACCACCAAGAAATATATTTGCCGCCGCTGTGGTACTGGGTGCCCTGCTTCCGTCTCTTGCCCTCGGTCAGAAGGTGGGAACATCTTCCATGCAGTTTCTCAGCGTGGCCCCCGATGCCCGTTCTATGGGTGTGGGCACGGCCTCCAGCGCCATAGCAGAAGGAGCACACGCCCTGTACTGGAACCCCGCCGGACTTGTGCGCACGACTGGCCACAGCTTCGCGCTTGACCGCGTGGACTGGTTTCTGGACGCGGCACACTACGGGATGGCCTATGGGCGGTCCCTAGGCTCTTGGGGACATGCAGGCGTACATTTCTATTTGGCCGACATGGGCGAGTTTCAGGAGACGCGGGTGGATCAATTAGGATTCGTAGACGAGGGAGGCACGCAGGTCTACAACCCGGGACTCACGGGCTCGTCATTCTCGCTCCGCAGCTGGGTTCTTGGAGTCACCTACGCTCGGGGCTTCACCGACCGCTTTGCCGCAGGCCTTACCGCCAAGATGGCCCGTGAGGATCTCTGGCTCGCTGATGCCCGTGCCTTTCTCTTTGACTTTGGCATGGCATATAACACGGGTTATCGCTCACTGCGGCTTGGTGCATCCGTAATGAACTTCGGCGCACCGGTATCCTTTGCGGAAGATGCCTATCCGCCACCGCTGCTGTTTCGCCTGGGCGGCGCAGTAAATGTCATCGGAACCGACGGACTGATTCCCCTTCATGACGCCAATCGACTTACGGCCACGTTCGATCTCATTCAACCCAACGATTATGATCAGCAGTGGGCTGCGGGGCTGGAGTACGCGTTCCTGAACCGGTTTTTCTTGCGGGGTGGCTATCAGCATAACTATGACATCGCTTCATTCAGTTTCGGAGGCGGCATCCGGCAGCCGGTGGCCTTCGTCAGGCTCGGTTTTGATTACAGTTACAGTAGCATGACTGAGGCCTTTGGAGCAGTGCATCGCCTCGGGCTTTTGCTTTCGAGAGACTAACGCCGGGATTGATGCTTCGCCGACTCCCAATACTTTTGCTGTTGGTGGCGCCCCTGGCCCACGGACAGGGGGTAATGCAGTCTCTTACTATTCAAGGGTTGGAGCGGCAGGACCTGACAACGATTCGTGCCCGGGGGATGGGCGCTACTTTTGCAGCAACGGCCGGCTCCCCTGAATCCATTCTTCTTAATCCGGCCAGTCTTGCAAGCCTGTCGCGTCCCGCGCTTTCAGCTGGTGGTCTCTGGCTGTCCAGGGACTGGGCTGAAACGCAGCATTGGAATCCAAATCGCTATTA
This sequence comes from Rhodothermales bacterium, assembly GCA_012271205.1. Classification (GTDB taxonomy): domain Bacteria; phylum Bacteroidota; class Rhodothermia; order Rhodothermales; family Bin80; genus JAAXGT01. The sequence continues at coordinate 26,756 of JAAXGT010000091.1, read as the reverse complement.
CGCTGGGCTCTCTCTCTTCTTTTCGGACCCCGAGGACTATCGGAGCGAGCCCCTTTTGGAACCCGACTGGACCCACAGCCAGCAGAATTTTCAGCTTGCAACGCTGGGGGGGGCCATTCCAATCAGCATTGCTGACCGGAGATTTACTGCAGGTCTCATGCTGCATCAAGTTGCACAGCTCGGTGACTATGATCGGAACGACAATGTATTGGATCCCTATATCGGCCAGTTTCGTCCAGACCCGATCGAGCGTCCGAAGCCCGGCGAGGAAATTGAGGTCCAATGGTCTGCTTTCGAGCGGGAGCGCAACGGGCAAATACAGGCCCTCTCAGCCGCTGCAGGATTCGAGCTGCTGAAAAGCTTGTACGTTGGCATACGCATTTCACGGTCATGGGGAAATTCCACGGATCGCCAATACATCCGCCAAATAGGAATGTTTGCGTTGCGTGAAGATGCACACGATTACAGTCACACCGTCACCGAGGGGCTAACTAACTGGAACGGATCGTCGGACTATAGCGGCTGGAGTAGAGCAATTGGCATTCTCTGGCAGCACCAAATACTTAGCGCCGGAATCACCTATCAGCTTCCGAGTCATGTCACGCGTACATTCAGTCTCAACGGCCAGGTGGAGATATCGGAGTCCGGGAGCACGAATTTTTCTCTGGCCGGGGAAGACAAAATCAGACTGCCGGCACGCGTAGTGGCCGGAATTGCGCTCAGGCCCATCGCTTCGGTCGTTCTGGCAGCAGACTACTTTCTGCAGAACTATGAAACACTCGATATTAGCGGTACCGGGCAGGAGTCAGCACCGGATTGGGGCAAGATTCAAGGCATAGGCCTGGGTATGGAATGGAAGCTGCGCGGTACCACGCTCGTGCGAGCAGGCTTCCGGCATGACCCGCAGCCGTTTCGGATAGAGGGTTTTGGACTTATTGGAAAAACCGCGACCGGCGATGCGTTCAGCGTTGGTTTGGGCCAGGACTTAACCCTCGTCACAGTAGATGTCGCGTACGAATTCCAGCGCCTGCGTTACCAGGATAGGTGGGAATCCAACGTGGACTACAATCGCATCCGCAAGCACAATGTGCTTTTTGGCGTGACTTACAGCTTCTAACAGCCAGTCCCCAATCCCAGCCTCCGGTGCAATAATCGCCCGCTACGTGTTACTGCATAACCGTTAAAGCATGATACCGACCTGGAGGCGAGTGGCCATTCCAATCGTCTTGTTGTGGCAGCTTTTTCTAATCGGATTTTTCCTGCCTGCTCGCACGGAGGCACAGCATCCGAGATACGACACCTATACGGGCTTCAGCGTGGATACCACCCCGATATTGCCAGTCTCGGAGCAGCATCCGTCACTTTTTTTCTCCGCGGACCGTGTCGCTTCGCTTCGAACACGCAAAGAAGATCCGGCGTCCAGGTATTACCTGCTTTGGCAACGCTTCCGGGCGGACGCCCTCAGGTATATCGACAAGGATATGTTGAACCTGGACGAAAATCATCGGCCAAGGGCTGCCAAAACCCTTGCATTCTGGTGGCTGCTGGAAGAAGATGCCGCTGCACTGCAAAAGGCGATTGAGGCCTTGCTGGTAGCTTATGAGGGGGTGCCACAGACCGGTGAAAAACCCTACGATGAGATCTATCGGGCCACGTGGCTACAGAATTATGCCACCGCTTACGACTGGGTCTTCGGTCACCTCAGCCCTGACCAGAACAATGAAATTCGGCGTCGCCTAGCTGGTGAAACGCAGTACTTGCGTGACAACCTGATGGTAGGCCAACGGCTGGCTCCACGCCCCCACAATCACCGTTCAAAGCCGGCTTGGGCCATCGGAACAGCCGCCTTGACACTTTCCGACCACGAACAGGCAGCGGACTGGCTCTCCCACGCACTGGAAGCTGCAAATTCGGTCACCCGGTATCAGTTCAGTGCGGACGGAATCTATCGCGAAGGGGGGCATTACTGGATGTACAATGCCGTGAACCTGATTCCCTTTCTGTGGCACTATCTGAACGTAGCAGGCGTCGACCTGTTTAGCACCTACCGCCCGGCATTTGAGTGGCCTATACGAGTGCGTACGGGTCGAGGTCAAGTTCCTAACATTGAGGACTCATACCTGAAGCCTGCCCCTACGCACATGGTTGCCGCGGCTTACAGGGGAGTACCAACCATGCTTAATCCCGAAACGGACTTCGCGGCTATTTGTCAGTGGAACTTCGAAACAACGCGCCTTGTCGACGAAGACTACACTGGAGCGACGGTGGATGTTACGTGGGAGATCGACGAATACATTCTTTTTGACAGTACCATACCATCGGTTGCTCCAACAGCCTCTCCGAATCAATTCCTTGGGGGAGGTCAGGTTGTATTCCGCAAGAAATGGGAGTCCGGGCCGGATGATCGATATCTCCTTTTTCACGGCGTTGCTGAAGCTGATAATCACAATCACCCGGACCAGTTATCCTTCTTCATGGCGGGCAACGATGCGGTCCTTGTCCCCGACGCGGGTTATGGACCCAACGGGTTCTCTGATGACCGGCGCGGATCCTGGTACCTGACTGCCAAGGCACACAACATCGTAACCGCGGACGGCTATCCTCCTGTGACCGACAGCCTGTTCAAGACTCCGTTCGTGTACAATGTCACCCCTCCCCCCCGCTACGAAATAGATTCGCCGTTTTTCGGGTTTGCAGAAAAGGAGAGTGGATACCTTCGTCCAAATGACGCGAGCCTTCGCCGCGCTATAGGGTTTATTGACCAAGACTATTTTGTAGTGGCCGATCTGGTGTCGGGAGAGCAGGAACACACGTACAAAGCCTACCTTCACGGGCGTGGTGCCTTTGAACGGAATGGCCATTACGCAAGATGGGAACCATTTGAAAACCGCTATGGCTCTGCCGCCAGGTTGGACGCATTTCTATTCCCGGATCTGGCTAAGATTAGTCATGCCACGGGTTACATCAGCCTCTTCAAGGACGAGCGATATGAACGGTATGTAGAGGTGACTCAGACGGGCCCGGAGGCCGCGTTTTTGCAGTTGCTCCTGCCAGCCCGCATAGATGCTCCGGTGCCCGATGTCGTGGACCTGAGCACAGATGCGTACGTAGCCGCAAATCTCACAAGGGCGAACATGTCTGACTTTTTCTTCCTGCAGGCACGACCGCGACATCAGTCGCTAGACGCTTTCGCCACCGATGCCACGTTTGCATGGATGCGCACAAGCAGTGGTACGTGGCAGCAGCTTGCCGTTCGGGAGGCTCATTCGTTTGCCGCTGGCGATGTGGCATTCTCGTCTGAATCTCTGGTGACACTCGCACTGGACACCCGCACAACCGGAAGACTCGATATAGCCGCACCTGCACACCGGCAGGCCGCCCAGATCGAAGTGACGTATCCCGATGCCGGAACCGTACACGAGGTACACGTAAATGGGAAGGCCGTCCAGTTTACGTACAGGCAAGGGAGCATTGTGATTGGATTGGAACCTACAGGCCTCGAATCGGAACGTCTTCCAGAACCCGCAGTGCTACTGCAGGCCTATCCCAACCCCTTTGACCAATTTGTTACCCTCGAGGCACCGGTGCAACACCCTGGCGCATTCACGGTTATCGTGTACAATCTCCTGGGCCAGCAGATACGAGTACTCTCCGGAAATCATCCCGCGGGTGCTAAAGCAGTCCGCCTTACGTGGGACGGACGCACTGCAACGGGCGCCCATGCTCCTTCGGGCACATACATTCTGCGCTGGACAGATAGCGCGGGCTCGACTGTGCAAGGCCGGGTTGTGCGTGTGCGTTAACGAAGCTTGCAAAATATTCCACGTCCTGCTAACTTGTATTACATCATACTTGTCACGGAACTAGAGTTGCTCCCCCCACCTAAACCCGATTTGCACCATGAGAACGTCCACTACATTCCTGTTGCTCATTGCCGCCGTCTTGATTGCGGGTGCGCGTCCCACCTTTGCCCAGCAACGCATAGACGTTGAAGCTGGTCAGAATACGCTGCTGGATGCCATATCACAGGCCATGCCGGGCGACACTCTGGTTCTGACTACCGATGGCGGTCAATACCAGAATGACGATGAACTGCGCCTGGAATTGCCGCTCACGATTATGGCAGCCCCCGGACTGATGAATCGCCCCGTGCTTACCAACAACGGGACTGACGGCACGAAGGACATCATCCGCATGTACAATGATCTCACGCTTATCGGGCTTGAATTTGACGGACTTGCACACCAGGGCGAACAAACCAAATACGGGATTCGCAACAGCAGTGGCAGCGATCAGGACAATCTTAAGGATGGATACGTGCTGAAGATACTCGACTGCTATTTCCACGACTTCGTTCACGGCAGCGACGGCAATGCTTTCCGCGCCTACTATGACACGATGGCGGACTCTATCATCATTCGTAACACGATGGTAAAAAACACCGGAAAGGAAGCCATCCGCGTTCGAGATGAGGACAATGAGCGACCCGGCTTCGGCTTCTTCAATGTGAAGTATTTTGAGATCTCGAACTCAACATTCTGGGATATCAAAAACGATGCCATTAGTGTGTACGGTGGTGATGAGGATCCGAATACGCCAGGCCCCGAAGTCGTGATCGATCACGTGACCATCCACAATGCCGGCCACTATCTGATCAACCTTAAGGATGTCGAAAACGCCAAGGTGACCAATACGATCATGGTCAACAATTACGACATCGTCAACGCAACCGGAAAGACACTGGGGGCCCCCTGGCTCGTGCCCGGGGCGGTATTGGCTTTCAGTGATACGCTTAATGTCAGCGATGACGGAGACTGGACCGGGGACCGGGGCGATCCCACGATTGAAAGCCTGTACGCTGTGGATCCAATGTTTACCGATCCAGACAACGGCGACTTTACGCTCATGAGTGGCAGCCCTCTTATCGGAGCCGGCATGGACGGCGCTACACTCGGTGACCCGCGGTGGTGGCCTGCTGGAATAGGCGGAACGGTTCACCAAGTGGCCGCCGGTCAAAACACACTGATGGACGCCGTGGATGCGGCCTCGGCCGGTGACATTATCGAACTGACAGACTCAGGGGGAGACTACCTCAACGACAGTGACATCAATGTCCGAGTGCCACTGACGATTCGGGCGGCTGCCGGCCTGGCCGAAAGACCAGTGATCAAGAATAACGAAGCGGATGAAAGCACGCGAGTCGTTTTTGACATTTTCAATTCCCTGCATCTCGATAGAATCGAAATTGATGGTCAGGCCGGCACAGATTTGAATGCCAAGTACTTGTTGCGCATCCGTCACAGTGGGAGCGACTCGGTAAAAGCATCGACCGTACTCAAGGTTACCGACAGCTACATACATGATGTGGTCGCCGGCAGTGACGGTAATTTCCTGCGTCAGTATACCGAGACCTTGGTTGACTCGGTGATTTTCCGGAATTCGATTCTGAATAACAGTGGGAAAGAAGGCATCCGGATCAAGGATGAATCGAGTGAGCGCCCAAACCTGGGTTATTACAACGTAGAGCATTTCGAGGTGTCCAACACCACGATTGCCAACACGAATCGGTCCGCTATTTATGTCTATGCTGGGGACTCTGATCCGGCCACGCCGGAGCCTGAATTCGTCGTTAAAAACCTGACCTGCTACAACTGTGGCTACAATAACGGACGCGCCATTTGGCCCCGGGGTATCCAGAATGCACAGATCACACACAGCATCATAGCCAACAGCAAGGAAGATGCGGATTGGAGCATAAGCCTTGAGGGCGATTCCCGCATCACCTACAGTGACACCTTCATGGTTGCGCCGGTCCGGTTGCTTGGCAACGCCAAAGCTGAGATGATGTATGACATTGATCCGGAATTCGCCGATCCCGACAATCTCGATTTCTCACTTTCGGCAAGCTCTCCACTCGTGACAGCCGGTTCGGACGGGCTTGGAATAGGAGACATGCGATGGATCACCGAGCGAACAGCTGTGGTGGACGAGATTGTCCCGGAAGCGTCTGGATTCATTCTGGGTCAGAACTATCCGAATCCGTTCCGAACGGAAACCAGAATCCCATACAGAATGGAGCATGACGGCCATGTGACCCTGGAGCTGTACGACGTGCTCGGCCGAAGGGTCGCCAGCCTGAAAGATGAGCACCAGGCCGCCGGTGAATACATCGTTACTGTTTCGATGCAGCACCGCGCGCCGGGCACCTACTTCTACCGGCTTACGGTGGACGGCCGCAGCAACTGGCGGACGCTCGTGCTCACGAAATAAGCCACTGCCCTACGCAGACATATGACGTGCCGGCAAAGCTGGGCCGGACTCCTGTTGTGCCTGTTACTTCCATCTGCAGCCCGTGCTCAGGTGGAGCGCATAGCCCGTACCCCTCAGGAGCTCTCTGCTGCTATTGCCGCCTCCGGTCCGGGCGATACTGTAGTAATGGCCAATGGCACTTGGACCAATGTGGTGATTTCGTTCTTTGCCGAGGGCGCCGAAGGGGATACTATTACGCTGCGTGCCGAAACTCCCGGACAGGTAGTACTTAATGGCGCCTCCCGCTTGCGCATAGGTGGAACGTATCTCAAGGTAGATGGACTGTGGTTTGACGGAGGTGAACTGCGTAGCGGACACGTTATCGAATTCCGGCGCTCGTCCTCACGCCTGACCAATCGCAGCAGACTTACCAATTGCGCCATAACCGACTATAACCCTCCGGATCGTTTGACGGAGTATAAATGGGTCTCCGTTTATGGCACACATAACCGCGTAGATCATTGCCATTTCGCCGGAAAGGATCACGATGGGGCAACGGTGGTCGTCTGGCTGCGCGATCCACCCAATGACCGTCCCGTCTGGCACCAGATTGACCACAACTATTTCGGTCACCGCCCGGAATTGGGCAAAAATGGCGGTGAGTCACTCAGGATCGGGACCAGCAGTCGCTCCATGCAGGATGCAAACGTGACGGTGGAACACAATCTCTTCGAGGAATGTGACGGAGAGATTGAAATTATCTCGAACAAGAGCGGCAATAACACCTACCGGCACAATACTTTTCGCCGTTCATCGGGGGTGCTCACGCTGCGGCATGGCAATAAGGCCCACGTATACGGCAATTTTTTTCTTGGGGAAGGCAAGCATGGAGCCGGCGGCGTTCGCATCATTGGTGAACGGCACAGGGTCTACAACAACTATTTCCAAGATCTCGAAGGCACGGATTACCGCGCTGCGCTGGCAATCGTCAACGGCGTGCCTAACTCCCCGCTAAACCGGTATTTCCAAGTCAGGAATGCTGTGATTGCTTTTAACACCTTCGTGAATGTCGAGGAAGCATTTGCAGTGGGAGCCGGAAAAAGCTCGGAACAGTCACTCGCCCCAGACAGTCTCTTAATTGCAAACAATCTGGTGGTAACAGCCAGCGGTCCAATCATCAACTATGAAGATGAACCGCTTAACGTCACTTACCAGTCCAACATATTCCATGGCGCGCCTCTTGGCATTCCGCAAGTTGGTGGCATCTCGACCACAGATCCAGAACTCACTTTTGGGGCAGACCTGTGGCGTCCAGCTTCTGCGAGTCCGGCAATCGGAGCCGCTATGGAAATAGACTTCGCAACCCAGGACATCGATGGTCAAAACCGGGACAGCGCTCCAGACATTGGAGCAGATGAACTCGCCTCATCCCCCATCCTCTACCGACCGCTCTTAGCACAAGATGTGGGCCCGTCCTACATGGGCCTTATTTTGCAGTCGGTTTCTCCGACGCCCGAAAAGCTTGCCGTGGAACTGTCGACGTATCCCAACCCGTTCCGAAACGCCGCAACCATTCGCTTTGAACTCGAGCGGCCAAGCCATGTGCAGTTGACGATCTATGACCTCTTGGGTCGCGAAGTTGCGGTGCTGCTCAACGAGACCAGAAATGCAGGAGTTCATTCTGCCAAGTTTAATGCATCCGGCCTTGCCTCAGGCGCTTATCTGGCCGTGCTCGGCGTGGACGGGATTCGCCTAACTCAAACTATGGTTCGGCATTGATCAGCTTAGGCATTCTCATACTGGGACTAGCGGCCGCAACATCTGACGTACCAGGTGACACCCTGGTGCGCACGGTCGGTGAGTTTAGAGAGGCTGTTCGGCAGGCCCGCCCCGGTGACACCATCACCATGGCCAATGGCACATGGCACGATGCGGATCTGGTGTTTGATGCTGATGGCTTGAAAGGCGACTCCATTACCGTTCGGGCGGAAACCCCGGGCAGGGTCATTCTTACCGGCCGCTCCCGCCTGCGAATTGGTGGTCATTACCTGAAGGTGGAGGGGTTGTGGTTTCACCGGGGAGACTTGGAAGGAGGACACGTCATAGCGTTCCGTACGAACCGGGCAGCGCATCATAGTCGCCTCACGAATTGCGCTGTAACCGAATACAACCCGCCGAATTGGCTTCTGCAGTACAAGTGGCTTTCACTCTACGGCACGCACAACCGCGTGGACCACTGCTATTTTGCCGGCAAGACGCACGACGGGGCCACGCTGGTTGTCTGGCTTGAGGATCCTCCCAACGACACCCCCAATCATCACCGAATTGACCACAACCACTTTGGTCCGCGCCCGGAGCTCGGCAAGAATGGCGGTGAAACCATTCGCATTGGCACGAGCAGTCGTTCCATGCAGGATTCCTACACGGTGGTAGAGCATAATCTGTTCGAGCACACCAATGGGGAGCATGAGATCATTTCAAACAAGTCGGGCCGCAATACCTATCGTCACAACACCTTTCATGAGGCACAAGGCGCACTCACGTTGCGTCATGGCAACAGAGCAACGGTGACACAGAACTACTTCCTTGGGGGTGGCCAACCAAGCACAGGCGGCGTGCGGATTATAGGAGAAGACCACCACATTACCCACAACTATTTCGCCGACTTGCGGGGAGATTCTTCTCGGGCGTCACTGTCCATTATGAACGGCATACCTAATTCGCCTTTAAACCGGTACTTCCAGGTAAAGCGGCCAGTCATTGCCCGAAATACGTTCGTTCGAACCCGTGTGAGTATCCTCTTTGGCTTGGGAGCAGACGGAGAAAAGACGCTTTTGCCTGATGACGTATCGTTCCGCGACAATGTGATCTTTACCGATAGTGATCTTCCGGTAGTTTCGACACAGGCATCTCCAGAAGACATTTCTTGGAGCGGGAATGTATTCTACGGGGCTGACTTGGGCATCCCGGAACCGCTTGGAATTCAATGGGCAGACCCATTGCTCCTGACTGGCACGGATGGATTATGGCGCCCCTCAACGGAAGGCCCTGCCGCCGGCAAGGGAGCATCGCTGGTACGGGATCCCCTGACGCGGTCCGATGTCGGGCCTTCTTGGTGGGGATTCCCCTGGTCGCCCAAGGTGCTGGCTGACACGGTGCAATACCTTCCTGATTTCTCCCATGCGGGTTACCAATGGGGCGAGCGCCCCCTGCCCGTGCATGAGCCCACGCTGGTCGTAACCGATTTTGGTGCGACAGGCGACGACATGGCTGACGATACTGACGCTTTCCGGCGGACTCTCGAAGCAGCTCATGCCCAACCGGGACCCGTGGTGATAGGGATCCCCAAAGGACACTTTCATCTTTCCGGGATACTGTTCCTAGAGCGGGACAGTCTGATTCTGCGCGGCAGCGGAATGGGTGAGTCCCTGATCTTCATCGAGAAGCCTCTGGGCGCATTGGATGTGCCACCCGCACTTGTGGAATTCCGCGACACGCTTCGTGTGCAGGGGCGAACGGCATCGCCTTTTTCGGCATCTGGTGGAATATTCTGGTCACGGGTGCCTCAAGAGTCGCCAGCGAAACGGGATATTCCCATTCTTGGCGGGAGGCAGGGCACACATTTGATAACGGTAGCGAATCTCGAAGACATTGAACTTCCTGCCGACGCGCAAATTAGTTGGACTACGCAAGGCTCCGGCGTCGAGCAACAGGGTATTCAGGATGTCACATTAGTTGCCAGAAGCGGAAACACACTTTATACGAAGGAACGCCTACTGGCCAACCTCACACCCGAAATGCAGCCACGCATGACGCAGGTTGAGCATCTGAGCGAGATAGGGATTGAGCACTTGACCATAGAATTTTCTCACGTACCGTATGGGGGACACTACCTCGAAGACGGTTACAACGCTTTATATCTCACCCAAGTGCGGCACGGATGGGTGCGCAGCGTGGAGATAAGGAATTCAGATGCGGGAATAGTCCTGAATTCGTCCTCTCAGGTAACGCTTGAGCATATTTCGGTTGCCGGGCGTGACGGTCACATCGGCATCCAACTGGACGATTCGAGAAATATACTGGTGAGAGACCTTCGTGTCCTTTCGCATGCATTGCATCCGTTGGGATGTTCCGGCCACAGTGGATACAATGTCGTTAGTCGCGGGACAATAGATCGCATCCACGACACGGGTTGCATGCTTCCCAACCTGTTTGATGAACTCACAATAGAAAGCGACGGCAGAACCACGATGATATGGGACGCAGATTTGCGTTCCGGTATGATAATGTGGAACACTAGGGTGCGGTACGAGCATGCCGAAGCCATGCGACTTCCAGCTTATCTCGGGGAGCTGGGTGACCAGGCCATGGTCATAGGCCTCGACAGCAATGTGCCGGTCCGCATGGACACCTCACCAGATACCTACGTTGAAGGAGTAAACAGGCCGTCGATGATGCTGCCGTCGTTGTATCAGCACCAGTTACAACGGCGACTCGCAAACGAATAGGTCTTAGAGCCGCTTACCAGCAGCAAACTGCTACTTTCAAATCCAGACATGAGGTTGCCGCACGTCAATCGCTGGGCATCTATGGGCGTGCAACAACCTCTTTGAGAGCGTCACGTGTTTCGAGTGCCGACTGGGCGGACAACATTTGAGCTATATGCCTTTCTGATTCAACCAAGTGGTACTCCATGTTTGTGCGGGCATCTTCCGGGGCGCGTTTGAGAATGGCCTCGAGAATACGGCTGTGCCATTCAATGGCTGAGTATCGGGCGTCCTCGACCACCTTGTGAATCGAAGACTTGATCTGCGGCATAAGCGCATGAATAGGCGCTATCAGCAGTGGAACGACCGCGTTACCGGAAGCAACCGCGATGTGGCGATGGAAGGCGAGATCCAGTTCCGCCAGCTCGTCGCTTCCTCCACTCCAACCCTTCATGTTTTCAAGGTCCCGCTGCAGCCTGTCGGCATCGTCTTGCGTATGGTGTATGGCCGCTTCGGCCGCAATGGGCGGCTCGATAAGCTGCCGGGCGCGGATAATGTCGAGGGATCGAAAATCTCCCCAATGCTGATGAAGATACATCTCCATCGGAGTAGTCACGGTTTCGGCGGAAAGCTGCGAAACAAAGATGCCGCGGCCTTTCTCGATTCGAATTAGCCCCCGTCCGGACAGCATCCGGAGTGCTTCCCGCAGAACGGTCCGGCTAACACCGAACTGCTCACACAGCTCAAGCTCTGATGAGAGCTTCATCCCCGGCACGAGATGCCCTTTTCGAATTGATTTTTCAATGGCCTCCTCTACAGAATGACTGAGAAGTTGGGATTTGCCTACGGACTTGAAACGCTTGGTCATGAAGGGAGGAGTGAAATGCGAAATCAAGGAAGCTGACTTAGTGGAAGTTCACACATCAGAAAAGTACTGTGCCTTGCCCGGCAATGAGCTGGAAGCAGCATACTCAAGCGGCCAGTCGACACATGACTCATTCGCAAGTCACCGTTAAAACCCGAAAACTCGCGGAATGACCAGCGTAATTGCTGGAACAAACGTGATCAGCAGGAGCGCGATCAGCATGGCTATATAAAGAGGTGCCAGTGGTCGGACAACTTTTGGCACAGGAACCTTGGAGATCCCGGCACCTGCGAAGAGAACCGTACCAACAGGGGGTGTACAGAGTCCGATGCAAAGGTTGGCCACCATCAATATTCCGAAATGGAGCGGATCTACACCGAGCCCCGTGACTATAGGCAGAAAAATAGGCGTAAATATCAGTATCGCCGGGGTCATATCCATGAACGTGCCCACCATAAGCAGGAGGGCATTTATGATCAGAAGCACGGCAATCTTGTTGTTGCTTAACGCCACCAATGATCCCGCTATGTCTTGTGGAATGTCCTCAAAAGACAGCACCCAGGACAGGGCCAGAGACGTACCGATGAGTAGCATCACCACGGCGGTGGTCGTCACACTATTGAGCAGGATGTCCTTCAGCTCTCGAATACGCACCTCGCGATAGATTAATACGAGCACAAGCGCATAGAGCACGGCAATAGCCGCAGCTTCGGTTGCAGTGAAGATGCCCGCTACTATGCCTCCGATGACGACCACCACCAAGGTGAGGCTCGGCAGTGCGTGCACGAGGTGCCTGAGTACTTCGCGCAACGGAACCCGTTCGCCTTTGCCATATCCCTTCTTGTGTGCCACGTAGGCTGTTACCGTCATTAGCAGTCCGCCAATGAGGATGCCCGGGAGGTATCCGGCTATGAACAGTGCTGCGACCGACACGGTGCCGCTGGCAAGGGAGTAAACGATTAGTACATTGCTCGGCGGAATGAGCAGCCCTGTAGTTGCGGATGAAACATTTACCGCAGTGCTGAAGCCGGGCGCATAGCCGCCATCAACCATCTTGGGGTGCATCACGGACCCGATCGCTGCCGCCGCTGCGATACCGGAGCCCGAGATAGCACCAAATAGCATACACGCAATGATATTCACCAGCGCCAGGCCTCCCGGAAGTGCTCCGATCAGGGCACGAGCGAGGGCAATGAGGCGACGGGCAATTCCTCCTCGGCCCATTAGATTGCCCGCCAGGATGAAGAATGGGATAGCAAGCAGGGTAAAGCTGTCAAGTCCAGTGGCTATGCGCTGCGCAGTCGTACTGGATGCGGGGACGAAATCCACGGCCACCAGCATTGTAAGCAGCGTAGCCATACCCAGACAGTATGCGACTGGTACATCCAGCAGGAGCAGGATCAGAAAGCTCGCCACAAGTACCAGCACGGCAAGACCCATTAGCTTTGGTTCCTTGGGATTAGAGACTTCTTGGCTTAATTGTTGAGTTCGGCAAAATTTTCTCCTTCCAGCACTTTATTTCGGCGAAGGTCGCAAATGGCAATCGCGCTATAGTACGTCATAAGCAATCCGCTAAGCGGAAGCACGAGATACACGTAACCAATGGGGACTTGAAACGCCGCGGAAAGCTGATTGAGATCAAGCGTCACAAATACGAGCCAGCTTCCCCCAAAAACCAGCGCTACCATCGAGAAGATGATGATGATTACGTACGCGAATATGCGCATGGACCGCCGCTGTTCACCCTGCAGGCGCCGCACCAACACGTCTATCCCGAGATGTGCTCTTACACGGAGTGCATAAGCAGCACCCAGCAAGCTGATCCAGATCAGCAGATACGTTGCCAGTTCCTCCGTATAGGAACTGGGGCTGTTAAGCAGATAGCGTGTGACAACCTGCCACGAAACTGTGACTACCATTATACTCATCAGGGCGACGAGCAGCAGGCCAAGGGATTTGTCTATCACGCGTGTCATCTCTTGAACACCTCCTACTGTTGGCTATTGCCCGCCAGCGTCCGAATGCGTTCCGCCCACGCTCCTAATTCAGAACCTTCGAGCGCATCGTAAAGTGGCAATACGGCCTCCTGAAAAGGTTCCTTGTCGGGGTACAAGACCGTTACTCCGGCTTCCTCAACGGCTTGCAACGCTTCCTCCGTTGCTTCCTGCCACTGCCGTCGCTGGTATTCGACTGATTCCTCTACGGCCTGGGCAAGCCACGCTTTTTGCTGACTGGAAAATTTGTTCCAAGTGTGTGTCCCTATCAGCAGGACATCCGGCGGGGCCGCATGTTCATCCAACGTATAGTAGCGCGCCTGTTCAAAATGCTTTGAACCGAAGAAATTCGGAGGATTATTTTCGGCCCCGTCCACCACACCCTGCTGCAGCGCCGTGTAAAGCTCACCGTAGGCCATTGGCGTGGCATTGGCCCCCAGCATATTGATCGTCTGGATAGAGAGATTGCTGCGCATGACACGAATCTTCAGGCCCCGGAGGTCATCGGGAGTTTCAACCTTGCGGTCATGGATATAGAAGCTTCGGAAACCGGCATCGTAGTAGCACAGCCCGCGTATTCGGTATGCTTCTCCCTGCAGAAGGATTTCCTGCCCCACGTCCCCTTGGAGTGTCCGCCAAAGATGATCCTGGTCCTGAAACAGGTACGGCAGACTGTAAACGCCCATGGCGGGCACAAAATTCTCAATTACACTTGAGGCAGTCTTGGCCATATCCAGCGTGCCAAGTTGAAGCAGCTCCACTGATTCTCGTTCGTTACCCAGCTGTCCACTAGGATAGATCTTTACGCGCATGCTTCCGCCGGACAGCTCCTCAAGACGATCTCCCATGAACGCCATCCCCAAGTGAACCGGATGCGTGGAATCGAGAATATGGGCTAGCCGCAATTCCATGCTGTCTGGTACCGGATCACAACCGACCGATGCCAGCATTAATGCGACCATTGACAGCGGGGGCAAAAAGGGTTTACCTGTCATTGGCAAATACACAGCAAGCCCCCTGGGTGGCTCTGCAGAACTCCGGCACACCTGTTATTAAGCAAATGAGCCGAAATGGAAACCAGCCGTACACACGGAAAAAGTCCGTGCTAACCACGACCACCCCAAGTATGTTAGACTTCATTTTGAGGCATCCACACTTGTTGTGATGGCTTTCATACCATTAGCTGAATCCAACGCTTCCACCTCCCAATCATGCAGCCGGAAATTGGGGACTTCAGACTCAAATAAAGTACAGCCCGCCGTTGATTTCGACGGACTCGCCGTTGATATAGGCGGCAGCTTCGGACGCGAGAAATCCGACTGCGTTGGCCACGTCCTCAGATGCTCCTTCGCGGCCGACAGCTGTTCTGCTCGCCACCATCTTTCTAACCGCATCCGGAGTAAACGTGTCGTGGAAGGTCGTATTGATCAGGCCCGGCGAGACACAGTTGACGCGGATACCGCGCGAAGCCAGTTCCTTGGCCAATCCGCGGGTCATAGTCAAAACACCTCCTTTTGCCGTAGCATAAGCCACGGATCCTCCACCGCCACCATCGCGAGCCGCCAGTGATGACACGTTGATGATCGCGCCCCCAGTTTTCATGTGCACTAGTGCTGCCTGGGTCACGAGAAAGACACTCTTGAGATTCACAGCCATCACCGCGTCCCAGAATGACTCATCCATTTCGTTCAGCTTTTTGCGAGCCAGGAGACCGCCGGCATTGTTGACCAGAATATCAAGCGATCCCCCGCAGGCGGCCACGCCCTCACGTACCAACCGGCTGGCCTCATCTGCTTTCGTAACGTCGGCTTGTATCGCAATGGCCTGTCCGCCTCGGCTACGAATTGAAGCGGCTGTTGCGTCGGCTTCCTCTTTGCTCGCGTTATAGTTAATTATTACGGCTGCCCCAGCTTCGGCGAGCCTGCAGGCGATTGCCTTCCCTATATCGCGCCCTCCGCCGGTTACAAGAGCAACCTTGCTGCTTAGATCAATGTGCATGCTGTGATTCTGATTGATAGGAAAAAGGAAATTGTCAACGGAGAGGACAAGTGTAGCGAACCGGATTCCCTTGCACAGCGGACGTGTACATAACTTAGTCCTCTCTGCCCGCGCCGCTAAGGAATTCTACATGGTGGCTGCCGGTCCACTGGTAGGACTGACTGCCAACCGTCACGGTATGTGATTCTTCCGCTCCTATGCGGCGATTAGAAATCATAATGCGCCAGTGAAGCCCTTGCCACCCCGTCACTTCAATGATACTTGCTGCGTTCGAGTGTCTCACGACCCTGACTTCGGTAATACTGGGACGTGCCTGCTCGGAACGCTCTCGCGCCTCGTTAAAGTAGCCGTGAGGCTCGATCACGGAAGCAAACAGATGGTCCGCTGCCTGGCGCCTAATGACCAGAACCGGGCCGGATCGCAAATTGAAATTGGGATCATTAGCTCCTGTTCGGCCAAGCAGCACTTCCGTTTCCGGCCAAGGGGCGGATATGATCGAATAGTAGCGATTGCCGTCCAGCCATGTGAAGCGGATGGTTGAATCTGCAGCGGCACGGGCTGTATGCCAGATATGCTGGTAACCGTATTCCTCGCCCAGAGGCTGAAGCAAATCGGTGTTGGTCTCGAATGTAAGATTCGATGTGATGTTTTGACCGGAGTAATGCAGAGGATAATCGTATTGGTGCGCCTCATCGCTCGTCAAGCGAAAGAGATCCACTACAACGGGATACGAGAGAGACGCATCCCGTAACAGGAGCATAGTGCGCTGCATGCCTACACCATCATAGTACGTATCGGCACGTGCACTCATGACCATCGCATGTGGATCCTCAGCGTCAAAAATGTGACGCTGTCCAGACATTTCCTCGGCATCGTCTTCATCCCACAGGTTCTGGGTCATCCCATCAACTACTACCGTGTTATGGGCTATGGTCTGCATGGCGTAAGAGTCATTTTCCGGCAGATAACGCCCCCCAAATTTAGGTTCCACGTTGATCCATCTTCCAAACCCGTAGTCACGTATGACCTGCCTTCCCTGATCAAAAAAGATGAAGTGCAGCTTGTCGAAATGACCATGTCCGCCCCCATGCACACCATACTTCATTAGGAGCATAGACTGGTCCCCGCCCCGGCCCATGCGCAGGATACCCAATCCACCGGAGGTGCCATCATGCCCATCCCTGAATTCAACGGAGGGCCAATTCATATCCGGCTCCCGCTCATGGCTATCGTAATCCCGGGCGAGCTTTAGTCCGGCACCATTCAGGGCCACGCGTCCCTGGAATTTGGCCACGCCCAGCAAGGATGCATCCGCACCATAGCGGTCGTATGTGAGCGCGTTGGCCAGAATCACTTCCGGTGCGCCCACATCCATCGTCAGCGACGCGTCATTTATGGGCGGGAAAACGCCGTTCGGAAACGAGGTCTGAACCGCCGCATAGTACGCCTTGCGCAGCACCTGATTACGGTAGTTGTAAATCCCCACCTCGGGCTGCCTCCTTTCAATTGCTTCCGCAAAGTAGAAGAAGGGCATCAACGCATACCGAATGTAGTACGGGCCTTCCATGTAGTACCCGTCGGGCGAGAACAGGAGATCCAGTTGTCTCAGAAAACCTCCGTTGCCATCCAGATTGGATCCATGCAGGGCCTTTTGAACCAGCGACAAGTCACCCATCACATAAGCAATCATGCCGACGGCGGCAACGGCCCAGGTGCCATGGTTGTGTATCCGGTCGAATTCCGCCTGGTTGCGAATGTGAAACCAGTCTGCCATGGGCCGGAAAATGTTGGCTTCATATCGGGCACGCTCCTCTTCCGAGAGCCAGTCGTACACGCAGTCGTACGCAATACTCGTGTGGACAAGCCAGACCTCTTCGTTCAGGGTCTGATGGAAAATCTTCCCTGGCTTTTGGTGATGAGCGAGCGGATGCGGACCGAGTGTCGGATACAGGACCGCATACGCTTCAAGCATATCACGGACGAATGCTGCGTATTTCTCCTCGCCCGTGATGCTGAATAGCAATCCGGCAAAACGCATTTCGCGATAGTTTTGCTTGTGTCGCTCATGCTCGTATCCCCCGGCTTCTCCTGGATTTGGCACCTCCATGGGTCGTGAGAGCGCGACATCCATAGTTTTCCTGGCCAAGGCCATGGCTTGATCCAGCAAGCTGTATTGTCCCTGCGCTTCCTTAATGGCACGCGCATCTTCCCTCGAAATGAAGATGCCCGCGTGCTGCGCTTGGACCACAGTCGGCGCAGTACATGCGAGAAGTACGAAAAGCACATACCGCAACATTTACGCTACTTTTACTCGTGAGCATTAGGGTTCTTGTCACGGCAATATATCACACATCATACAACCAATGCCACAAAGTCCCCACGGCTGCACCAAAAATACGTGCTCCAGCCGCTGCTTCCAGCTCTCATCACGTGTCTCGCTTTTAGTCCCTCTTCCAAGCACGTTAGATGTAGTGACCGAGTCAAAATACTTCAAGTCTATAATAAACAAATAGTTATATCTTGAATGAATTTTGAATTGAAGGACGTTCGGCTGATTCATATAAGTCTCAATTTACAGCACAGTTGAGACTTGGCTTCTCGATTCACACCACGGAGGTGGCCAACCGGAGCGGCCGTTATTGAGCGGCATTCACCCCCGTTGTAGAATAGCACCTTTTCGCGATGCACGCCAAACTTGGACTAACCGTGCTGGGCAAGCCCGTACCGTATCGACCGGGCCGGGCATGTGTGTCCGCCCCGGGTGGCATCTGATCCTTTGAATGTCGTAACCGGTAAGAGTTGTGTTGTATCTTGAATGATGCCTGTTCGGATTAGCCCCTGTATCTTGAAGAGGTGCTTCAGTTGAAAACGATCCGTCCCGGCATTGCGGTAAATCCAACGTCCCCAAGCGCGTCTTCAAGGACAAACGGCGGTAGACATTACGGTACCGCTTTCGCTGGATGGAGATCAGATCGCCCTCCCTAATTGCCGAACCCTAACTCCTCCAGCTGACTTAGCCAGCTGGAGAAATGTAGACATTCCCTGCGAATAGACGGCAACCCGATTTCCAGAACGGCTAGAGTCCCATGAATTTTTTTGGGTACCCGCTTACTAAGGTCTCGATACGCTTTGAGGGCGCATGATTTGGAGAGTCGTCTATCTCTTCCGGACTTGCAAAGTCGCCTCGGATTCTCTGAAATCTGTCTGCTAGTTCGGGCTGCCCGATACCACTGGCAAATTTTGCGCAGTCGCTAAAAAGAAGTGCCTCGAATTCATGCATCATCAAGTACGGAATAAAACGACGCGAATCGAAGTTGACACCCATTTCATTCCGCACATCTTCCAATACAGCATTCTCTACGCGGCTCGCCTTTCTGTCGAATACAGTAGTGGAAGCTTCGGTACGCCCAGGCCATGCGCTGGCACCGGCCTGTGGGAGTCCGTAATAATCAACCATTGTCGTGGCGATGCACGTCGGGTCCCCCTTGAGATGGCCCACAATGTCTCGCCTTACTGAGGGCCAACCACAGATTCCTCCTCTGCGACTACGCTGTCGGGCATTCCCCAGTAACCGTGCAGCAACCTCCCAGAATCCGAATTCGAAGAGATGTGGCCCCAATACCTCATTGACGAAACTCTCTTCAGTCTCGCCCTCTACGTGGACCAAAAGTCGGCTCATGGTGACACTGCTCGTCCCCCGTTTTCGGACGCAGGGCGTCCTCCAAACTCGTTTTTCTCCCAAAGTTGGCCAAGGCTGTAGTCATCCAGCCAGTCCTGAAGTTCCTCCGATTTCAACCTCGTCAGTTCCGTCTGCCCATTCTTGCGATCCGCTATAAGCACGTCTTCCGGGCTAAAATGATCTAGCAACAGAGACGATTGGGTGGCTAGAATGATTTGAGTAGTCGCCGACGCCTGTCTGACAAGAGATGCCAAAAGCGTAATCGCCACAGGATGCAATCCGAGTTCAGGCTCGTCCATGACTATGGCTGACGGCTGATAATCGGATGGCTGGAGGAGCAAGGTGGCAAGAGCCATAAAGCGCAAAGTTCCGTCGGAGAGAGAAGAAGAGTCAAAGTACGCATCCGACCCTAGATGCCTCCACTCTAGGCGGATTTTGTCCTCGTTGAGCACTTGGGGCTCTAAATGAAAATCCTGAAAAAAGGGTGCTGCCAGTCGTATAGTACGTCGAATTAGCTCATACGATTGATAATGCTTCTCACGGAGGAAATACAAATAGGAGGCCAGATTGGAACCATTAGAACGCAGGCGGCGATTGTCATGTACATCTGCCGTTTTCTTCATCGGTGAGTTGGTACTGGTGTCATGAAAATGAAACAAGCGCCAACTATCCAGATGTCCTTGAACGTAGGCAGCAACTCCGTATTGGGGTTCAGGAGCACTAATTCTGGCCTCACCTTGGTAAGGAGCAAGCGATTTACTGTATGGAGTTGGATGTTGGGACTTATCCCAGAAAAAAACGGCTTCTCGAGATGGAAACAGACCGTCTGATTCATCAGAGCTTAGCTCTATCTCATATCGATTTCGTTCATTTTCAAACGAAATATGAGCCCTAATCAAGGAAGTGTTCCTTGAGCCAAAGTGCAGTATCCTCTCTGCTCCGCCTGCCCGCAGGACGTAGTTGCGTAGTCGTCCAAGCCTTACAGCATTCAGGAACGAAAATGCCCCGATAAAATTCGACTTTCCTGATCCATTTGCACCGATTAACACGTTGATCGGCCGCAGTCGCAAACGTTTTATACAAGCAATGCTCCTAAATCCCTCAATAGTGATCCAGTCGATCGCAGCCATTGTAACTCCCACTATGAGCTAATCTCTTTCATTGGATCTTGACCCTAACAGATATCATAGCATGGAATGTTCCGGGTCGGGGGATGCGTGCCTTACCCGGACAGCCATGCCATGATATCTGACAGGTACGCGAACAGCCTTCCATTTTAAGCATGCGCACCTTGGACCAGTACGAGACCCCATTATGCTTCCAGCAGCCGACCTCCTTCGAAAGTCCCTTATAGCTGATCTCTTGTAATCAGCTACCGATCCACAGACAGAGAACGGCTTGCGCTGACTTCAGCCCCACTTTCTTGATCGGTAACAGTGACCTCTAGCGTGTAATCGCCAGCCGGCACGTCAGTCAGATCTATGGCCACATACTCGATCGGTGACACGTTCAGGCCACGCTGGTCATCGGTCTGCAGCGTGATCGATGCCTCCTCTCCTTCCCTCTCCGGCACAAGTCTGTACGACACCCGATACCGCGTTTGACCATCCGGCGCCAACTGCAAATCGTATACCTCAAAGTAGACATACATCGAGGAGCCAAACGTGCTGGCGGGATTAACGTGCACCAGCACGTCCTCCCTGACTTTTGCGTCCGGCAGAGCATCCACACTGTCGGCCAGAAGCGTGTCGCTCACCTTCAGGCCATAGCCACCGAATCGCCGGGGCTGGTATTCAAAACGATGAGCAGCCAAATGCACTCCGTTTATTACCCGCGCATGGAGGCCCAAGTGATAGGGTGCAGGTTCCAAATCTATCTGAAACCGGTCTACGTAACCGTCGTCCCCCCGCAGGTAATTACGGCGCTCGCGCACATATCCGATGCGTTGCCACTTGTCCGTGTGCACAACAAAACCCGTTTCCACGGTAATGGAATCCGAGCCGCGCACGCGTGCCGTTTCCTGTAAAGGCACGCCGTAGTACACCTCTACCAGTGCGTGGTTGTCCAATCCCCGGAACGCCGCAACCACATAAGGTACTTCCCAGTACCGCGTATCCGAAGGCCATGTGTGCCGGTCGCTGCTTAGTCCTTGCGCCAATGACTCAAGGGCTCGTTGCTCCATTTCGAACAGGTCTGCCCCGATTATGCCAGCCGCAAAAGTTTCTCCCTGGGGTCTCGGCACAAAATGCTCGGTGACACCGCAAACGCCTCCGAAGCAGGTCGGCGCAAAGTGAAATACCAGCATCGAATCATGATACAACCACGTGTTTGACTCTCCGTGTGTGTAGTCGTCCGGCTCTCCATGGCGGATAAAGATGGCGCCCCGGTCATTAAAATCATGACTCAAGGCATACGTCTCCGGGAAGTACGAGGCATCGTACGTAAAGGGGCTCTTGTGCCAGGATCGGAATCCGTTAAACAGATAGTGACGCTCAGCTTCACGCAACCGGCGGTAATGCTCGGCCATACGTGCGTTGAAAGGTGCAGCCGGCATCGGATCCCGGCTTGTCCAGAACACCTGGAAAAAAGAGCGATAGTCAGCGATGCGATCAATCCGCCCGAACTCGGCCACTTCAGCCGGGGTGGCAATGGTCTTGATTTCATCGAACAGCACAAGTGCATCGGTACGCGAGCGGATCTCCGCCGCAGCCGCAAGCACTCCATCCGTACCGGCTTCTGGCCGATTACGTGCAAAGTCCAGCCGGGCCAAAGCGAGCAGAGCTGGTACATGGGCCATGCCATCGCCGGAAGCCTCGCGCTTTATGAACTCCACGTACACTTGCTCTGCCGCGTCAAAGAAACTCTGACGCTCGTACGCCTTGCCGATGAAAACGGGCGTTAGATAGTCATCCTGCGCACGCAACCAAAGTCGGGCTTCCTCAGGCGGGGTCTGCACTATGAAACGCCAGTAAAGTAACAAGACGCCCGGCAGGACATACTCCAAATCCGGCCTGTGCCGAAGCTGGGCCTCTCCGAGTTGTATGGCTGTCGGAAGATCGTTGGTATACCACTTGAGCAGGGCATACTGATACAATACATCTTGGTAGGTGGAATCCCGCGCGAGCACGTGCTCAAAATCCAGCGTCCCCTTATACAGATACCGTTTAAGCCGGGTCTCCAGCGTCGGGAGACGACCAAGCTCCCGGAATGCAATCCCGCGCAAGTAGCGAGCTTCCGGATGATCGCTGTCCGTCTCAAGATAGGCGTCCAGCAGAGTAACGGCGTGTGCATAATCGTGCGCACTTACTGCTCGCCTGGCAGCCTCCAAGTCGCCTGCCGACTGCCCCAAAAGCAATAAAGCCAATAGCCAAGCCATCGCAGTTTGCGTGCGCACCTGCGCACTTTTGATGGCTGTGCCGCAACGAAGCGCTTAAATGATCGCGCTTATTTTCTGGAAAATCTCGTTGGACGGCTCGCCGGTCTTTTCGTGGATTAGCTTCACCATCTTCCTCATATTGCCCCGTGCCTTCTTCATTTCCGCGTCCTCAAATACCGTCTCGCTCCAAATAGATTCAATTTGACTCCGCACCTGACGCCAACTCTCGTTCATACGCGCTGTAGCCATAGCCGCCAAAGAGTAGATTAAAATTACACGATAAATGCCGGTCCAGATCTTACAAAACCGCAGCGAACCGGTTCCAGAACATAAGGACCAGCATGACAAGCCACATTAAGTGCCCAATGCCTGCAAACATGGCTACCCTGCGGGCCGAGGCCTCCTTCCCTTCTTTGACCTCGGTACCCAAGCGGGCCCATGCCGGACGAATCAGTGCAAATTGCACTACGGCGAGCAATACAATAAGCAGAGAAGCCACATGGTACTGCATCTGGCTCGGATAGCCTCCGCCCAATAGCAACGCTCCCATGGAGAAAACGAACGTCAAGAGTACCATCAGATTCATCAGACGGACGGCGTGTGCTCCTTCTTCCAAGATTGCCGATTCGCCAGCAGCAGCCAGACGCGCCTGGCTGCCTAACCTAAGGCTGAGGCCAAACCAGGCTGCTGCAGTAACGACATGCAAAAAGATCAATAGTTGCCATAAGAAGTCCATTGGCCTGACGTGAGCTTGGTTGCAAATTGTTAGGTGCGATGATGACACTCATAAGAATCCTGATCAAAGTCGTCAACCTGAATTGCCTTCCAGGACAACGCCGCTGCACTTCGCACCAGTTCAGCTTCTGCCGATGTGATCAAGCCAGCGGCTTGCGCCCGGTCGATCCGGGTTGATTTGGGCCTCCGAGCGAGTGCGCCCGAACGAATTGCGGACGAAACCTTGGATTCGACGCCGCGTGCCTTGGCCGCGCCTTCAAGGGCCGCCTCCAGCAGCCCGAGCGATTCATCCGTATCCTGTGGCACATAGGCCCCATCCGTCAGGCGGCGCCTTTGCTCGCTTGGCGTCTGCATCAGCCGCGCCACACGCTGCCCCAACGCATCAGAAGGACCGCGTCCAAACGGATTCAGGCGGTGAAACCAGAATGCAGGCCCGCGCAGCACCCATGTGAGTCCTGGCATGCGGAGGTTTAGCAGCAATCCTTCAAAAGCGGTTTGGATCTTTTGCAGCATATATTCCATGGACCATTGGAAAAACGGCAAATCTTCCTTGCGCCGCCCTTCTGCTTCAAACCGGCGGATGGTCGCAGCAGCCATATACATCCAGGAAAAAACATCTGCAAACCGGCCCGTGAGGGCTTCCTTGCGCTTGAGGTCTCCACCCAGCGACACCATTGCCACGTCCGCGAGGATTGCGAACGATGCCGAAACCCAGGTAAGGCGGCGAACATAGCGCCGGGAAGGTCCGCGCACGGGAACGCGAGCCAAATACCCACGCGTTAAGCTGAGCAGTTTGCTGCGCACCGCATTGCGCACGATGTGCCCCATATGCCCCCAGAAGGCCTCATCAAATGCTTGGACATCCCCTGACCGTAACGCGACGATTTCCTTATAGGCCCACGGATGGCACCGGATCGCACCCTGCCCAAAAATTATCAGGGTACGTGTCAGAATATTGGCCCCCTCCACCGTGATAGCAATCGGATTGCTGATGTAAGCATGGGCCAACAGGTTGCGCGGTCCGGACGAAATGGCGTTGCCCCCCAGAATGTCCATACCATCTCGTATAATCTCACGTCCAAGCTCCGTGAGGTTATACTTGACGATGGCCGTGACGACAGCCGGCGCGGCCCCTTGATCGATGGCCCCAAGCGTGTAAATGCGCGTAGCATCCATCAGGTAGGTCCAACCTCCGATTCGTGCGAGCACCTCTTGGACGCCCTCAAAGCGGCCGATAGGCAGCCCGAACTGGCGGCGGACGGCGGCATGTGCCGAAGCCACAAGGAATACGAGCTTTGCTCCTCCTAGTGCGGAAGCCGGCAGTGAGATGCCCCGTCCCGCGGCCAAACATTCCATGAGCATCCGCCAGCCGTGCCCGGCGCCTTCCGCTTCACCAATGATCGCATCTATTGGCACGATGACGTCCGTGCCCTCAAACGGCGCGTTGACAAACGGCGCTCCCAGCGGATCATGCCGGCGGCCTCGCACTATCCCGGGCGTATTGGAGGGGATGAGCGCACAGGTGATTCCCAGATCCTCTCCCCGACCCAGAAGATTATCTGGATCGCGAAGCTTGAACGCCAGTCCCAGCACGTGGGCTATGGCCGCAAGTGTTATATAGCGCTTCTGAAAATTCAGCCTGATTTTGAGTTTGCCGGCCTCATCCTTGAATAGCACGCCATCGGCGGCAATAGCGCCTGCATCAGAACCGGCACCGGGTTCAGTCAGCGCAAACGCGGGGATAAACGTGGCGTCCGCCAGTTTGGGCAAAAAGTGGTCGCGTTGCGCCTGCGTGCCATAATGAACAAGCAGTTCCGCCGGCCCAAGAGAGTTGGGGACCATTACGGTCGTGGCCAGTGGCATACAGCGGGACTGCAGCTTTTGCACCACTGCGCTGTTGGCCATCGCAGAAAAGCCTTTTCCCCTATACTTCGGAGGAATAATCATGCCAAAGAGCTTCTCACGCCGGATAATGTCCCAGACTTCATCTGTAAAGGCACGGTCGGCCCATACTCTCCAGTCATCCACCTGTGCGCACAGCTCCTCAACAGGTCCGTCCAGATAGGCCTGCTCTGCTTCCGTAAGTCTAGGGTAAGCAGCTTCCAGCATCCGACGCCAGTTCGGCTTGCCGGAAAACAGTTCGCCCTCCACCCAGACTGTTCCGGCCTCGATGGCCGCGCGCTCAGTTTCAGAGATAACGGGAAGCAGGCCCATGCGCGCGATCAGGCGCATTAGAGGACCGCTGATCACTGTTCTACGCACGGACCGCACGACAATCAGCGCCGCTACTGCCGTTAAAATCCCTATGACCAGAGCCGGTGCTCCCAACACATACAGCGCCGCGAGCATGACAGCCAAAGACAGCCCAAGCCTTGCGCCTGTGAAGCTCAGAAGGATCAGAATTACAGCGGCGACTACAATCCCCTGCCACAGGTACGCATCAAGCGCGCCATAGTATGGCGCCCAGTCTGCCAGATTCATTACAGGGTCAGATTTTCGAAAATGGCGGCGGCGCCCATGCCACCCCCAATACACATGGTGCACAGTCCGTAACGCACGCCACGCCGCTTCATTTCGTGCAACAGGGTCGCCGTAAGCTTTGCACCCGTGCATCCAAGCGGATGTCCGAGCGCAACCGCACCTCCATTGACATTGACTATGTTTTCGTCCAGTTCAGCCTCTTGAATCACTGCCAAGGCCTGCACAGCAAACGCTTCGTTAAGCTCTACAAGGCCAATATCGCCTAATGTCAGGTCCGTCTGCCTCAGCACCTTACGTATTGCCGGAACCGGGCCTATCCCCATGATTTCCGGAGGCACGCCAGCAACTGCAAAGCCTGTCATGCGTGCCAGTGGCACCAAATTCAGGCGAGCAGCCATATCCTCTCGCATTACGACGGTGGCTGCAGCTCCATCTGACATTTGTGAGGCATTGCCCGCCGTGACCGTCCCGTTTCTCCGGAACACCGGTCGCAGCTTTGCCAAAGCCTGAAGACTGGAGTCTGGGCGCGGCCCCTCATCAACGCTGAACGTCTGATTTGCTGTGTGCAACCGTCCATTACTTAACATGGTGCAGGTTACCTCCAGCGGGACCAGTTCGTCCTCAAACCGGCCTTCCGCAATGGCTGTCAGCGCGCGCTGGTGGGATTGAAGAGCAAACCGATCCTGATCCTCTCGCACGATATGGTATTTCTCCGCCAGGTTTTCCGCCGTATTGCCCATGGACACGTAGACCTCCGGGCGTACATCCGCGATATCCGGATCCGGCTGAAAGTAATATCCGGACATGGGTACGAGTGTCATAGACTCTGTGCCCCCGGCTATGATGCATCCTGCGAACCCCGCCGTAATGGACTGCACGGCCATTGCAATGG